>NZ_JBHIQN010000001.1:0-353181 GCF_042196525.1 Bartonella sp. AC62GZZY | reverse complement strand
AGCCATTGGTAACATGACGGCGGAAAGTTGAGACACTCATATGAAGCAATTTTGCACTTTCACGGTCTGTTAAAAGACTATCATTTTCTATCATTCTAAAATCCTTTCATTCTCAAAAAATGGAAACAAATCATGCCTATTTATTAAGCACATTTTGGTTTATTTTTGAAGGTATTTTATTTATAGAAAACAATATTTTATCATATAAATTCTCATGTGATAAATTATGACTCTTATTGAGAAAGAATGAGAGAGAAGAGAGATAAAGTTATCCACAGGTCATGGGGTTATTCACCCCATATCTTAAGATTGACCAGTGACATAAGCCGCCCATTTATCCATATAAACGCGGCGCTGTTCTAAATAGTCAGTACGACGATAGGCACGTTCTACTTTACCGCCGACCGTATGAGCTAAAATAGTTTCAGCGACCTCATAGGGGGCATCGGTTGTTTCAGCAAGCCAATTGCGTAAACTAGAGCGAAAGCCATGCGGGCAGGCTTCAAGTCCAATACGTTTCATATATTGAGCCATACACCTATGCGCGAGGGGACCGCGACCTGTTGCAGAAAAGAAGAAATCATTGCGTGATAAAAGGCGCGCTTGTTTTAAAATTTCTAATGCTTCTGATGATAAAGGCACGCGAAATTCTTTTGTTGTATCACGTTTTCCTTTCATATTCTCAGCAGGAATAGTCCAGATATCATCCTCAACTTGATCTTTATGGATATGACATAAAGGAAAAGTACGAACGCCTGTCAGAATAAGCAAACGTAAAGCCAGTTGTGTCATTGTTGTTGTTTCGCAAAGTGTTTTATAAAAAGCCGGAACCTTTCTCCAATCCATAGCTGGAAAATTTTGCGTTTTATGGCGTTGTTTGCCTAAGAGCGCGCGTGCTTTTTCTGTTGCTTGTAAATCAACATTCAAACCTAATGCAGCCGCATGTTTAAGACAAAGATTAAGACGTATCAATGCTTTCTCTGCTGTTGCAGCTTTTGTATGCCAAATAGGGGCAAGAGTATTGCGTATCTCTGTTTGAGTAATCTCTGAAACGGGTAGACAGCCTAATTTAGGGAGAATATAAAGACGTAAAGGTGAAAACCAATCACAAGCCTTACCATCATCTTTTAATTCAGCTTTCCGACTTTCAAAAGCATCTACGGCAATATCTTTTAAGTAATGAAGATTGCTTATTGCCTCACGCTTTTGTTTCTCCCGCTCTTTAATGGGGTCACGCCCCTCACGTAAAACCGAACGCCACCCAGTTGCCAATTCACGGGCTTGTTTTAAAGAGACATCTCGCAACGCTCCCAAGCCCATTTCACGACGACGTCCGTGAAGGGTATACCGTAAAATCCATTGAGCACCTCCATCTTTACGCTTATGAAGTAACAAGCCAGCACCATCATTATATTTGCCAGCCCCCAATGTTTGCGACAGATCTTGCATTAAGACGGTTCATAAGAGCCATTTTTTACACCTTTCTTATACAGTTTTTACCCACACACCAGCCCCGCTTTTGACGTGCAAGGGAATGGTTTTGATTGATTCAAGATAAACAGCTTTGAAATGAGAGAATCTTACGTTATTTGGGACTCTCATTCAATATGAATAACGCTAGATTATCATTATAAATCAAAGTATTATCCCAATAAGAAGGCACATAGCATAGTAGAGAGACCATACATATACTGCACAGGGAAATAACACAATGAGCAATCTTCATTACTTAGTCCAAGAGATTGGCTCACCGCGAGGGCATTCTCAATCAGAATATTTTCATGATATTGAATCAACTTGGGTTTACTGGTTGTTCTGGAGGTACAAAAATAGAAATGCGCGCACGGATATGCTGTAAAATCAGCCAGATTTTCGTTCACAGTTGAAAAACAGTGATCAAACGCGATATTAATCCGGTGACTGATGATACTAATATTCCTAACTTCATGGCTTATTACAACAGCCGCAATGCAATTGGCATCAACCAGCATATCAACAATGTCTAAATCATGAATACTGACGATCCAAGCTTTCAATTTTAGCACAGACGCAACAAAATAGCTGATTAGACCTTCGAAATTATTTCTAATCACAAAAACAAACAACTTATTTTTCTCCTTTTTTCTCCTTTTGCGGGCGATCACGAAAATATCTAACTACGGTATCTGCACACCCTTTTGTCATCATGGTGACATCCTCTGCCGAATAATGACTGTGATGACAAATCACTTGCCAGTTTCTTTCTAATAAAGAATATATTGTTAGCATGAGGTGTCCCTTACAGATATTGTGGATTCCCTAAAACCAAGCTGCTTGCGCCACCACCCATACCAAAAGAGTTTTTCAATGCGTATTTAAGCGGTCGGTACTGATGCTCCCTCACAAGCGCAATGCCAGCAGGCAATTGAGGATCGATTTCATCACAATTCAAAATTTTGGGCAAAACATTGTTCCGAAAAGAAACCAGTACACCCAAAATTTCCATCGCACCGGCAGCAGCAATCAGATGCCCGTGCCAAGATTTTGTCGCCACAATCGCCGGGTTGTGCGCGCCAAAAACCGTTCTGATTGCACTGGCTTCGTGCTGATCATTTTGTACTGTCGATGTCCCATGTGTATTCACAAAATCAATAGCGGTACGGTCAACATCCGTATATTCGATGGCCCGCTCCATCGACAGTTGCATTTCGAGATCATCTTTATGCGGCGCTACAATATGCTGTGCGCAAAGTGCACCGCCGTAACCCAATAAATAGGCCAATGGCTCACGCTGCCGCGCCAGTACGTTAGATAATTTTTCAATAACGAACAGACCTGCGCTCTCCGCTAAAACAAATCCGCTGCGATGCCGGTCAAAAGGCCGCGAATGCCGTGGTCCACAGTAGTTTTGATCAGTCGATATCACTCCCATTTCTTCTAATCGCGCAAGGTATAAATCCATTATTGCACCACCATCTTTACGCTTAATAAAAATGCAAGACAGTTTCTATCAACCTATTTACAACAGCAATATTATCATGACAGCTATCACTCGAAGTTTATGATTATATTGTGAATAGTCACTTTGCTTTTGAATGAGGTATGAGACACTAATGCGTTAAGATTAATAAAAAGAGTAGCATTATTAATGATACCAATTACTACTCTGTTGAGATTATTAGCACTCGTTATTTATCTATTGGAACTTTTTCAACGAGTTATTACTATAAGCTTAGAAACCATGAAAGTCGTTAGAAACTTTATCAAAATTAGAAACTTAGAGAAACTGGATAGATTTATGAAGTTAACTTACCTCATAAGGGTTTCTTGAGTACTCATTTAAAACTACAATCTATAAGTTAATCATTTTGTGTTGATGATATACAATCTTAAAAGGAATAATATATCATGCGACCTCCTGAAAAGAGAGGATTTAAAATTTTGAACATTCTTATTTAAATTGCTTTAAGACTTTTAAGAAATTCTTTATTAAACGAGATTAGATTTTTCTGGATTACCTTTAAGAGATTATATCACAATTTAAAATGAAGACTCTATACTATTCAAAAGTTTTTTAAGATTAGTTTGACATATTCATTTTATTGAAATGAAATAATAGAGATTGAGCTTCCTTTTAAACACATTTTATTTGTTGTATTTATATTAGGTTGTAATGTCTATATGGGCTATTTTTTGAAAAATTGACAATACCTAACATATGTAAAAATAAGCTTTTTCTCTAAAATACCAACGTGCAAAATTCAAAGTCTCACTAAAATCATAAGAAGTATTTATTCAGTGAGTTGAAAAAATTGATACAATCTATGTCATAGGTTTATCATTTATATTTTCAAAATTATAATCAACTGAATTGTAGTTTTGTTATTTTTGAGTAAATTTTTTATAGGGTGCAAATTGAAATGATAAATCGATATAATTGAAAAAACTTCATTAAAGGGAATTCAAATAATGTGTATATGTTATTCTTATAGGAAGATTTTTGAAAAAACGTGGGATAAAATTACGTTTCTTTTTTCTTTGTGTATTGAGTTTTCTCATGGCGGAAGCGTTTTTTATCCAAGATACGTGTGGTATTTAAAATAATTGATGCACCCAATAGTGTTGATGAATTTTTTAACAAAATAAGTATATAGATATCTTAAAATAGCTGGATGAGGTGATTTTAAATGGTAGAATTAAAGGCACATGCGGCTCTTTTAACCTATCGAATAATTGGTTTTTGCTTATGTCCTGTTATTCCTTTTTATTTATTTTTTCGTTCTATCCGTGGAAAAGAAGAGTGGTGTCGCAAAAAAGAGCGTTTAGGCAAAAGTTCTCATGCCCGTCCCCAAGGTTCGTTAGTTTGGTTGCATGCAGCAAGTGTTGGAGAAACACTTGCGCTTGTTCCACTTATAGATTATATTTTATCATTAAAAATCAATGTGTTATTAACAACTGGGACGGTGACATCTTCCACTCTTGTAAAAAAACATTTTGGTCATCGATTGATTCATCAATATGCTCCTTTGGATTTAGATTTTGCAGTGCGCCGTTTTATTCGTCATTGGAAGCCTGATCTCGTCTTAATTTGTGAATCAGAAATTTGGCCTCTTCGTATTAAAGAACTTGCAAAAATGCGTATTCCGCAGATTTTGGTTAATGCCCATATGTCTGAACGTTCTTTTAAAGCTTGGCAAAAACGACGTGTTCTTGCCAAACATATTTTTAAGGATATTGATTTGGCGATTGGTCAAAATGAAAGAGATGTAGCTTATTACCATACACTTGGCGTAAAATCTGTTACGTTTTCTGGTAATCTCAAGGCTGATGTTTTTCTGGTTGAAAATCAAGAATTGCTTGCACGTTATCGTAATGCTATCGGCAATCGCCCAGTTTGGGCTGCTGTTTCAACGCATGAAGGGGAAGAGGAGATTGCTTTTGAGGTCCATAAAATTGTTAAAAATTATTTGCCAGATTTATTAACAATTATTGTGCCTCGTCATCCTGAACGTTCAGAAGATCTTATCAGAAAATGCGATAATAAGGGGTTAAGTTTTATTCGTAGGAGTAGAGATGCTGTTCCAAACATGAATACCGATATTTTATGGGGAGATACCATTGGAGAAATGGGACTTTTTCTTCGCTTATCGAAAGTTTCTTTCGTTGGTAAATCCTTATGTGGAAATGGTGGACACAATCCATTGGAATTGGCTTTGCTTGGTTCCGCTATTTTGACAGGACCCCATGTTTCAAATTTTCAAGAGATGTTCAAACAATTTCTAACACATGATGCAGCATATATGGTTCAAGATACAAAACAGCTTGCTATTCAGGTGTATAGGCTTTTAACAAATGAAACATTGCGGCAAGAAATGGTTGATAAGGCTCATGAAGTGGCGACAGGTATGGCAGGTGCATTTGAGCGCACATTAAAGATTTTAGATCCATTTTTACAACCCCTTGTAATACAAACAGGTTTACGTCAGCGTCAGGGTAGATATGCATATTAGCGCCCCTCGTTTTTGGTGGAAAAATAAAAGCTTTTTGCGTTTTGTGTTAGCTCCAGTTTCATGGGGGTATGGTTATTTTTCAAGTCGTTTTATGACAAGACAGCCTCCCGTGATTGATCTGCCAGTTTTGTGTATTGGAAATTTTACATGTGGCGGTGCGGGTAAAACGCCGGTTGTTATTGCTTTTACAAAAGTGGCTAAAGAACTTGGTTTCGTACCTGGTATTGTATCTCGTGGTTATGGTGGATCAGTTAAAGGGGTACATCTTGTAAATGAGAAATATGATACTCCATATAGTGTCGGAGATGAGGCACTTTTACTTGCACAGCATGCTTTTGTAGCTGTATCACCTAATCGTTATGCAGCAGCACAACGGCTTAAACAAGAGGGATGTAATCTTATTTTAATGGATGACGGATTTCAAAGTCGCCGTCTTTATATGGATTATGCGTTACTCGTTGTTGATGCGATGCGCGGTTTTGGTAATGGAGCTGTCTTTCCAGCAGGACCTTTGCGCGTACCATTAAAAACGCAGTTTTCTTTTATGGATAGTGTTTTATTGATTGGTCATTCCGATGCGCCTGATAATGTCGTTTTTCTTGTTTCGCGTACTGGAAAGCCTTTATATCGTGCTCATCTTAAAGCCAGTGCCTCTGATGAGGTTTCAGGAAAATCATTTTTGGCATTTGCTGGTATTGGCAATCCAGATAAATTTTTTAAATCTATTAAAGAATTGTCCGGTCATGTGGTGCAAACTTACATATATCCAGACCACTATTTTTTCACAGATAAAAATTTAAAAAGCCTTATACAAAAAGCTAAAATGCACAATTTATGGCTAGCAACAACAGCTAAAGATTATATCCGTATACAGACAATTCACACGCAAAAAGGTTTGAAAAATCTTATTGTCTTTGATGTGAATGTCGATTTTGTTCAAAAAGACTTCTGTCGTATGGTCCTTGAAGAGGTCATGACCCGCTTTAGAAAACGTTCCCTTGAATTTTCTTGTCTAAAAGGCAAAGGCTAAATTTGTAGCTTTCGAGAGGTTATTTTTCTTTTGTTTTTAATAATTGCTTGAGATATGGGTTGCACTCAAGTTCACGCTGATAGGATATTTCACAACTAGCATATGCTTCTTGGCGGTGATGATTCCAATATTTTAAATCATCTATAGGGATTTTTTGCCCGCTAACAGCACAAATGGTATAGGTACCATATTCTATAATGTCATATCCGTTATTAGAATAATGAATTTTTGCTTCGCGTTCACCATTGGGAAACATTATAACTCCTTTTTACTTGATACTAGAGATTCAAGAAAAGTGCCATAAAATATATTATAAAGTCGAGAGTTAATTTTAAAATATTTTTCTTGTAAAAATGATGAAGAGCTTATTTTCTGCCAAAAAGCCGTTCTATATCTGCCAATTTGAGTTCAATATAAGTAGGGCGTCCATGATTACATGTACTTGTATTAGGTATTGCCTCCATTTGTCGTAATAGTGTGTTCATTTCTTCGGGGCGTAAAAGGCGCCCTGACCGTATTGAGCCGTGACAGGCCATCGTTGCTGCAACATAATCAAGCATTGCTTTTAAATTGTTTGTTGTATCATACTCAGCGGCTTCATCTGCAAGATCTTTAATAAGAGCTTGGACGTTGATCTCTCCTAACATGGAAGGGGTTTCACGCACAACAATTGCTCCTGGTCCAAATGATTCTATTCCTAATCCAAATTTTTGCAAAGCATCTTTATGCGTTAAAAGGCATGTTGCATCCTCTTCAGAGAGTTCTACAATTTCAGGAATAAGTAATAACTGTGAAGGAAGTGGTTTGGAATAAAGTGCATTTTTGAGTGCTTCATAAACTAATCGTTCATGAGCTGCATGCTGATCGACAATGATCAAACTATCTTGTGTTTGGGCGATAATATAGTTTTTATGAATTTGTGCTCTGGCCGCTCCTAGTGGATAAGATAACTCTTCTGATGAAGGTATAGTGCTTGGAATGTATGCATCTCCACTTGGTATATTTAAGCCCTCCATAATAGGAGTAGCATCTTCTTTTAAATCAAAAGAGCTAGTAATATCTAGGGGTTTGTGAACCATTGAAGCGCTGGTAAAATGATGAGGCTGTGGGTTATAAGAAGAGAACAGGTGCGTGTTCTTAAAATTGCCTAATGGTTGTTGTGCCAATGGTTGTTGTGTTTGAAATGCAGTAAGCATTGCTTCAGAACGGGTTGAAGTTGGACGAATACCAGATTGCTGCAATGCTTCACGAATAGCTCCAACAATTAAACCACGAATTAATCCTGGATCACGGAATCGTACATCAGCTTTAGCTGGGTGAACATTAACATCTACTTCAGCAGGTGGGAGATCAATAAAAAGAATAGCGACAGGATAACGATCACGGGGCATAACATCAGCATAAGCACCTCGGAGTGCACTCCATAGAAATTTATCACGCACGGGACGCCCATTAACATAAGCAAATTGATGTAGGCTGTTATTTCGGTTAAAAGATGGCAAGCAAGCAAAACCCGTTAAGCGCACTGCTTCGCGTTCAGCATTCAGTGCAATGCTATTAGGGGCGAATTCCTTTCCCATAATTTGCGTAATACGTTGTAATTGTCCTTGAGTATTATTTTCTGTAGCAGACAGTTCTATAGAAGTTCTGTCTAGTCCTGAAAGAGAAAAGCGGATATGTGGAAATGCGATAGCAATTCGCTTAATCATGTCGCTAATAGCATTTGTTTCAGCCCGATCAGTTTTCATAAATTTTAATCGTGCCGGTGTGACAAAGAAAAGATCACGAACTTCAACAATTGTTCCAGGATTTGCAGCAGCTGGCTTGGGACCTACAATTTTTCCTGCAGTAACGGAAATTTCAGCAGCGCTCTCAGCATTTTTTGTTCGTGAAGTGAGTTTAAGTTTTGCAACAGAACCAATAGAGGGGAGGGCTTCTCCTCTAAACCCAAGGAAGCAGATATTGTGTACATCATCGGTAATCTTTGAGGTACAATGACGAGAAACTGCTAGAGTTAACTGATCTGCAGGAATCCCACAACCATTATCACTAACTTTGATAAAATTTTTTCCACCATTTGCTGTAATGATTTCAATGCGCGTTGCATCAGCATCAATAGCGTTTTCAACAAGTTCTTTGACAACATTTGCTGGTCGTTCAATAACTTCACCAGCGGCGATTTGATTAATAATATTTTCGCTAAGATGGCGTATAATCATAATAAATTCTAACAGGAATCTTAAGGGTTTATAAGAAATTATGATAACACCATTTGCGCGACATTCAAGAATAAGAGAGCATGAAAATATTATTTTTACAATACCTCTTGTTTACTTTTAAAGAGAGGCAAAATGTTCTTCATTATTCAAAGTATTTTATTTTATGTTAACAAATCAGTTTGAAAAAACAAAAAAATAGTTTTTATCACCTTAAAAATGGCTTGCACCAACGGATCATCTGGGTCAAAAAGAAATACAGTAAAAAGGGAAGGCAATATATGGCGCGTATAAGCGGTATTTTAGCAGATAGTGATATACAAGCTTTGATTGATAATAACTTTCTCAAGGCTCAGTATCCATTTGATAGATCTCAAATACAACCAGCAAGCCTTGATCTTCGTTTAGGGGAGAAAGCTTATCGTATACGTGCTTCTTTTATGCCGGGTTCTGATGCAAAAGTTTTGGATAAGCTTGAACGGTTAAAGTTGCATGAGTTTGATTTACAAGACGGAGCCGTTTTAGAAACGGGGTGTGTTTATATTGTTCCTCTTTTGGAAACTTTAGCTTTACCAGAATTTTTATCTGCTGTTGCCAATCCCAAAAGTTCTACGGGGCGGTTAGATGTTTTTACACGTGTCATTACGGATAATGCTCAGGAATTTGATAAAATTTGTGCTGGTTATCATGGTCCACTTTATTTGGAAGTTAGTCCACGAACATTTCCAATTTTGGTGCGTACTGGCTCACATTTATCACAGCTTCGGTTTAGAAAAGGGCAAAGTTATTTAAATGAAATTGAGTTGCACACTTTGCAAAGGCAAGAAACACTGATATCGGAGGATCTTCCTAATATTAGTGCTGATGGTATTGGACTTTCTATTAATTTAAAGGGAGATGAAAACGGGCTTATAGGTTATCGTGGTAAACATCATACAAGCGTTATTGATATTGATAAACGCGCCGTTGCTCACGTTTTAGATTTTTGGGAACCTCTTTTTGATCGAGATCACAGAGAGCTAGTTCTTGATCCTGATGAGTTTTACATTTTAGTTTCACGAGAGTCTGTTCATGTGCCTCCGCTTTATGCCGCAGAAATGACTCCTTTTGATCCTTTAGTTGGTGAGTTTAGGGTGCACTATGCAGGCTTTTTTGATCCAGGATTTGGGCATATGGAAGCGGGTGGAAAAGGAGCAAGAGCGGTTTTAGAAGTGCGAAGCCATGAAGTTCCTTTTATCTTAGAGCATGGCCAAATGATTGGTCGTTTGGTCTATGAACATATGCTTAATCGGCCCTCAACCCTTTATGGACATGATGTTGGATCACATTATCAAGCACAGGGTTTAAAGTTGTCTAAGCATTTTAAATGAGTTGGAAACCACAAATTTTGATAACATGTACGCAGGAAATATATTGTGAATAAAAGAAAAGTTTTTGTTCTTTAAAAAACCGGCGCCATGCATTTTCCAAGATTAGGGCTTTGTATTTGAGAGGATATGAGAGGCATTTTTATTTCTTTTTTCAAGAGATTCTATCTATACGAACTCCATTTATGATTGTGCAAAAGAATAGTTTTGATTATTTCATCATGACAAAATTTACAATGAAAGAAATTTACTATATTCAATATGTTATTCATATTTACTATTATAATAAATCAATAGGTTACTAAAATTCAATAGAGCTAATAAATAAATTTTTAATCCAGTTTAGTAACAATTATTTTCAATAAACATTGTTCTAATTTTAGTAACTCATTTATAGCCTCAAGATATAATATTGCTAGAAAATTATTCAATTAAATATGAATAGTTTCTATTGGTATGAACATTAAAAGTTTTTATGCTTTATGTGCATTAGGCACTATATATTTTTATAAACTTTTATGAATAAGTAAAATATCTCAATTTTGAATATTGATATACGAAGATTTCTGCATGTATGCGACAGCTTTATTTCCAGTATTAATAAAGGATTTTTTCATCTTTTGGGGGGGGATGATTTATACTTAATGACACTCTATATTCTTAATAACTGATAATGTAAGGATCTTTGGGGAGAGACGCGACTTTAAATTATAACTAATTAAGCTACGGAGCAATCGCTTTCGAAGAGGGATTGCTTTAAAGAGAGTATAACATTTTAATTGCACATGAAGAATATATGAGTAGATACGTTATTAATGATACTTCATACTGTGAGATTTTAAATTTGGATAAGAGCAATAAAGACGTTGTTTTTATCAATTAGTTTTTTTAGAAAGTTGCAGTCTCTGTTGCTTCTATCTATTCAATAGAGTGCTTTGGGAGAATAGCGAATAGGTAGGTACATGGATTCGCTTTTATGCGTTTTAGGATGTTTTCTCTTTTCATTTAGGAATAATGGTGCCATCAATGATTATTTCTTCAACACTTGATTATCGTAAGGCAGCAAAGCGTCGTCTTCCTCCCTTTCTTTTTCACTATATTGATGGTGGGGCTTATGCTGAAGAAACGATGCGACGTAATTGTACAGATCTTCAAGCACTTGCACTGCGTCAAAGGATTCTATGCCACGTTGGTGAAGTTGATCTTTCAATCAAGCTTTTTGATCAGACACTTGGTCTACCGATTGTGCTCGCACCTGTTGGGCTAACGGGCATGTATGCACGTCGTGGAGAGGTAAAAGCAGCGCGTGCTGCAGTGGCAAAAGGGATTCCTTTTACACTATCCTCTGTTTCAGTTTGTCCTATTGCGGAAGTGCAAGAAGCGATTGGAGGTGCATTTTGGTTTCAACTTTATGTTCTCAAAGATCGCGGTTTCATGCGTGATGCACTAGAACGGGCTTGGTTGGCTGGTGTACGCACGTTGGTTTTTACAGTTGATATGCCAATTCCTGGTGCACGTTATCGTGATGCGCATTCGGGTATGTCTGGTCCTTATGCTGGTTTACGTCGTTTTTTACAAGCTTTGACTCATCCATATTGGGCTTGGAACGTTGGTGTTATGGGGCGCCCTCATGATCTTGGAAATGTTTCCATTTATCTCAAAAAGAAGATTGCATTGGATGATTATGTTGGTTGGCTTGGTGCAAATTTTGATCCCTCAATTGGTTGGCATGATCTACAATGGATTCGCGATTTTTGGAAAGGAAAAATGATTTTGAAAGGTATTCTTGATCCAGAAGATGCGCGAGAAGCCGTACGATTTGGTGCTGATGGTATTGTTGTTTCCAATCACGGTGGACGCCAGCTTGATGGTGTATTATCAACAGCACGAGCGTTGCCTGAAATTGCAGATGCTGTAAAGGATCATTTGACTATTTTAGCGGATTCTGGTGTTCGTTCTGGTCTTGATGTTGTACGCATGATAGCACAAGGTGCGGATGCTGTTATGATTGGCCGTGCTTTTGTTTATGCGCTTGCAGCAGCAGGTAAGAAAGGTGTTATGCATCTCCTTGATCTTTTTGCCAATGAAATGCGGGTAGCTATGACACTGACTGGTACTCAGACAATCAAAGATATTACACGCAAGAGTTTAGTAAATATAGATGTTTTTAAGCAATGAAAGAAATATGTTATACTTCTTTCAGAAAAAGAAAGTATTTTTATAGAGGAGCATAATTATATATTTTAAAAATATGTTGACAGTTAAAGTTAAATAGAAAATATCAATAAGCTCCTCTATAAAATCACAGAAAATACTCAGTAACTACAGTAATATTAAATATTAATAATAATAAACACGAAAAAAAACAATAATAACATTGCATACATATTTTATTTACTTTATTAAAAGCTCATTCTACGGATAAAAAGGAACAAGCGCTGATATTAAAGGTAAAACAACTGTTGATATAGAAAAAGTAGCTATAAATAATGCTGTGAGCATTTTTCCCTCCTGTATATAAAAAAACATTAAAATATAATATATTAATTACTTCTTTTCCACATTGGCATAAAACGTAAATTTATAAAATCCATTTAGTTTTATTTTAATATAGAATAATATTAGTTATTGTATATAAATAAAACTACCAAAAATGTCAATATGTATTTATTTTAATCTATAATTATAATAAAAATGTATCTAATAAATAATATTTCTATAATCTATATATTATTTATATTAAGTTCATTGGATAATATATTATATGGATATGATATTGTTTTTATGGAGTACGTTTTTAAGCAATGAAAAAATATCCGTACTATCTTTAAAAAAGCTCGTTTACTGAGAGAAAAACTGCGTGAATTAATGTGCTTTTCTTTCTTATTTTCTTGCATCCTCAATGATTTATGATGTTTTTGAACTGGCGAGCATATTAGGAAGCAGTTGAATATTTTTTGTATAGTATGTCATTTCTAACACTATTTATGCGTCCTCGATTGATTTTATAACTTGTTAAAATATCCAGTTCGTTTTTATTGCAGATGGGGATGGTGGGGGGCTTAATGATACAAATTGGCATAGAATGTTTTGTTCCATAAGCGATTTAACAATTGCATCTCCAAGTTTCTCCTTTGATACTATGCTCTTCACAGACAACAACAGATTGGTGAGATTGGCATAACTCTAGCACTGATCTATTATCTCAAAGTTGAATTGTTGGCACACTTGTAAGCGTTGGGATAACTTCATGTTTTTTGAAGCTCTTCAGCAACATCAAGACAAATCTGAACAGTTTCTTCAGTAGCAGGTAAGAGAACATCTTTTCCTTTTTTAAACAGAAGTTTTGCTGATATCAATTTTTGAAGCATTTTTATGAATATTCATAACAGAACGCTTTCCTAAACCTATATAAATGGGTACAAGATTACTTAGAGTAGAAAGAATTACAGTTTCCATTTGATCGAATTACTACTCATAAGTAATTGGATAATATTTACTTTATCGCTGAATAAAAAAGAAAAGTTTTTCTCTCTTTAAATAGAGGATGGATTGTTATCTAGCCAATCGGGATAGTTTGCGAGAAATTTGTTCGATGCAAAACGACTTAACATTGCAGTTACTTTTTATCATTTGAAGCTGTGAAAAGAAGGCTAGATAGATGAAAGAATGTAAAAAATGATGGATACATTTTAAGATAAAAAATTATAATTTTGTTAATTCCACACAAGTTGCTGCTGATATTGGTGACAAAAGAAATTCGATCAAAAAAATATCAAAATTATTTGAGGACATTCCTCATGGCATGTAGACTAAACCTTTTTGTTGGTATGAGTGATATTTTCTTTGAACAAAAATTGATTCTATCCCCTGAAATCAGCAATAATCTCTCAGGTTATGTCGTAAACTTTTTAGGGATGTTACAACGCCACTATCGTCCTTTTGTAAAAATGTTAGCATTTTAGATGAGCAGTTGTGAGGAATTTCAACGTTTAATACAGCAAGATCCAGAAACTCTCACGGATTTAGAATGGGCTTCAAGATTTTTATATTTACAGCGATTAAGTTTTAGAGGGAATGTAAATCGTACGATGAGAGTAGAAACCCATCGTAGCGCGCGGGGGCTTAAGCTCTTCCAATTTGAAGGCGTGCTAAAACTTATTTTCCACTGTTTAGCAGGTGTTAGCATTGAACATTTAGACTGGTCTTATTTTATTGTGCGTTATGATCGCCTAAAAATCTTGTTTTATCTTTCACCACTTTAATTGTGGTTTTGAGGGTTATTAAAGAAAAGATTTTTATAAGTGGAAGGATTATCAGCCGATGTCTAAGCTGCTTGTATAAATTAAAAGGGAGTTTTTTGTCTTTAAACAATATGCTAGAAATTCAAAAAACTTTAGTTAACTTCATAAAAGAGGTTACACCATCTTATACAGACTGCTCTGCAAATAACACAATTTCTGGTAAGGAATGTGGCATCACCAATTTTGATTTCTAGAAAAGAAACAATACGTATTAAATAGTCTTTAACTTGCAGACTTTTTGAGAATCCTTTCAGAATCTTTTGAAAAAAGTGAACTGATAGAAGATATTTCTATCAAAATATAAAAACTTTTCTAACAAGTTAGGAATAAATCTAGAAATATATATTAAATATAAAAACAGTGCGATATGCAGGATGTCTGGGCTTTAGAAATAAGAATCAAAGCGTATAAAGATGCATAGAGGTGAGATTGAGACATATCATTTTTATGATTCAATAAAAAATAAAAATTAAAGAAAAAATTCTATATCAAAAATTTAAGGTGGTTTAAAAGGTGGACGGGCAATGCATGGAAGGATGAGTGAGAAGGTGAATTAGGGGAGAGTGATTTATAGATTATCAGTATCTTTATAAAAGTATCTTCTCAAGATAAATATTGGGATGAAATAAGATTGTGGTTGAATGTTCGAAAAGATAATACGCGCTCTTAACTTTTCCGTTATACACATCACAATAAACGCCGTGAAAGAAACGGTCCTATTACAAACTTTCTCTAAAAGCAGTACATGAGTTTGCAAGATATTACAGTAATATTTTAAAAGAAGGATTTTATTTCAGGAAAAAATTATCTTAAAATAGTAAAGCAATATTTTTCAAGAAATTGCTAGGCAACTTTTGAAAGTAAAAAAGCTAAGTTAAAAAATAAAAGCAAAAATGGTTGTTGGTTTTCTCAATTGGAGTTGCATGTCATTTCCCATATAGGGAATTTACCTATAGAAAAATTAACAGCCAAGATCATTCACAATGTTTTCCCGCCACTTTAGCATGAAAAAGCAGATAAAGTGCGAAAGTATTTTCCTTATCGTCAACATCATTATTATAATTAGGAAGCTGAAGCAACGTCATTTACAAATCACATAAAAGCCTTACCATTATTCATTATATAGCTCCATAGATTGCTTTTCTTCAAGCATGCAAGCTTCTAGATGTTATTTTTGTTGAAAACAGAACCTTTGTGTATGATCAGTTCTTTGAACGACGATAGTAGTGCAATCCATAAAATCTTTTCTCATCTTCTTTTGATAGGATAACAAAGATGCCCATAGAATACATCAATAGACTCAATCATTTTACACAAACATAATCTGTTGAATCCTTTCGCTTCAACTCAGACATCTCCGTTACTCTAATAAAATCCAATCGATCACCAGAGTGTTTTAACCTTTTAAGTTCTTTTACTTTTAGTCTGAATATATCCACCTTTTTCAAATCGTTTCATTAATTAATGTTTCAGAGGAGTTGTATCTTTATCACTTTATTTTCCGTTTATCTCTCCAACCACATAAACGTTCACCTTGTTCGTTATGTTTTAAAATATCTCTCGCCAAATTTGAACTAATGACATTGATATCTTGTCGATTCAAATAAATTGGCAGCCATCCAATACAAGAAGTTCGTTCATTCGTCGCGCAACCAGCTAGAAAGCTTAGTGCGCACATCAGCATCACTTTTCTTATTAATTTCATTTTCTACCTCAAGCCGTGTTGTCGCTATCTTGAAATCTTCTTTTGTTTGCTTTTGCTTCTCAATTTTTTTCCCAAGAAAAAAGGCTTTGACTAAAGCTATAAGAAAAGCTGCTATGAGCGCTGACGTCATTGTCAGATATTTTTTTATCCATAAAATCATAGGCGGTGTTCCTGAAAACGTTTAGCAATGTATATCATAGCTGTACAAGCAGCTAAAACCATAATGCCTGCTAGAACCCATTGAACAGGACCATTTCCTGCAAAAAGACCTCCAAGCCCTGAAAAAGAACCTATGATTGGTGCAAGAGCTTCTACTTTGCAAATACCTGTTACACCTTCTGGTTCTACTACATGATAATTGGGGGCAACATGAGCTCCTTTTGCCCACAATCCTGCTTCGGTTGCTCGGCGATTGACAAGACCTTGGATACGTTTTCCTCCCACTCTTGTCCATTTTTGCAATTCGGTTGGTATCGCTTCATATTCACCTTTATTAAGCTTTTTTAAAAGTGTAGAACTGCGAAATGCTGTGATTCCTACATTATAGCAAAATGATACTAATGCCGCGAATTGTTCATCGTTTAAAGGAACGGTAACGGCTTTTTCAACAACAGCTTCATACTCCCTCAAGTCCTGACGAAGGATTTTTTCAGCTTCTTTTTCCGTAATTTGCATATCTTTGTGAACGCTTGGAGCACCAGCAGCACTTGTATGTCCATAACCAATTGTCCAGACACCACCAGAATCTTCATAAGCTGATAAACGCAAGCCTTCCAATTGCTTAATCAATACAAGCCCTTCTTTTGATATTTTTCGCATTATTTTTACCTATAAAAAACTACACAAAGCAGGATATGAATTAAAAACTTACATCTACTCATTTTTAAGAACAGAACAGCGAAAGGGCATAATAAATTCAAAACATCCATAGTGAATTATTTTAAGATCCATATCATTTTTTGAATAAAGATTATGCTAAATACTATTCATTTTTCAGTAATTGATCTCCATCTAAAGACAATAACTTTATAATAATTCCATTTATAATCAGATAGATTTCACTCATAAATTCTTACAGTTGATCTAGAATGATTTAGAAGAACTTTACTTGAAAAAACTTCAATAATTCCGATGACAAAAAGCACTTTTAATAAAAAATAAGAGACATAATAATTAATGAAATAATTAGGTGTTGATTTTTAAGTAATTTCAAAAGTCATAAATTGCACCACAGAATTTTTTTTATAAAAACAAAAAAACATTATAATTTAACATTATATATCTAAAAATTATCTTAGAATCAATAAAGCGTATACATAACGTGTTATACATATTTAATAAAAAAATCTATAGTTAAATTAACTATTCTTTGTTTTTTCCCCTAATTGCTTAATTCCATTAAAAAGTACCTTTACGAAGGATTTTAAATAAACTGTTACATAACAACATAATGGATATTTCTCCTCTCTTACAGTCTGTTTCCAACTGAAACAATATATTAGTGGAGCATATTCAATATATAGACCAATGGTATTTGATAGTTTTTTTAAGAATATTGTACTGTAATAATTTTGAACAAGTAGTTCGGTTTCATATATTTTCTTTTTCATATGAAGCATTTGGTGGGGCGTTTGGGGTTGGGTCCAATGGTGTCATCTTTGTCTGGTGTTGTATTGGCTACGTTTCCAGCAGCCTCTTAAACAAATCAATCAAGCTATTGAAATCTTTTTAGAGGCAATAGCACAAGAGACACAAAAGATTTTGACAAAAAGCTGCTTGAAAATATAGGAAGTTCTCTCCTCATAGCATCCCAGCCCATTTACATAACATAAAAAATAAAAAGGCAATGGATGATATTTGATGATGGCAATAGATATGTAACAATCCATGAGTGTGCACAGCTTTTTAGTATATCCACAACAACGATTCGCAATTAGATGCTTCAGAGGGGGCCGGAGCCATATAAGCTAGGGTGAGCAGTGAGGTGGAGAAAGAAAGAGGTTTTAGCATTTACTCCAGAGAAAAATACGGAGCAAATAACAACAGATTAGATAAAATTGTATAAATCCTAGAAGGTGGTCTTTAAACAGATAGTTAAATAAAAAATATATATATTTCAACACCTTAAGAAAGGTGGTGCCGCATGCCGGATTCGAACCAGCGACCCCATCATTACGAATGATGTGCTCTACCAACTGAGCTAATGCGGCATAGGTTTGTAAGTCAATGAGACAAAACTAATTTGAGGGTAATAGCTAAAAGTACGTATAAAAGCAAGAATGCATTTTTTCAATAATTTATACATATGATAATAATTTGAAGGAGAAGTATGTAAAAGTCAGAGAAAAGTATTCTTTGACCTTAATGCTATAAAATGCTTTCCAATTTACGATAGCACTTAAATTAAGAAGCTGGGAATGTAGATCTTTAGAATGAAAAATGGTGTTAAGATAACTTAATCAAGATAAAAAACTTTTCTGATTTTTAAGAAAGAAATTTGTTGCATAGAGTGATTGGGAAAATAAAGATCATCATAAACCTTTTATAATGTGCAAATAGATGAGTAGAATTAGTTGAAAAGTTACTTCTCATTTTTATGGGAAGAAGAAGGGAGGAAGATTAATAACATTAATCACGTTTTTTTTATTTAAGGGGAAGTAAAAATCATGTCGGATGAAGATCGGCTGATAGAACTAGAAATGAAGCTAGCTTACCAAGAAAAATTCATTGAGGAACTTTCTCGAGAGGTAACTAATCAATGAAAAAGTTTGGATGAGATATCTAAAAAGTTGATATTTTAGCGAGACGATTTTCAGATTTAAAAGAACAGAGTGTTACTGAAGCTGTTATCTTACCATTTTCTCAATAGGGAGAAGGTGCGAAATATTTTTTATCACAATTGCAATTATTTACAGATGAGTTTTTATTTCACGCATTTTGTTAGACTTGTAGAATAATTTTTATAAGCTTCTTCATTAATTTTAATAAGTTCTAATCTTATAAGGAGTGCTGATATTAGAAGACGTTTTTTATATGGGGTTTTTAGTACGAAAATTAAGAAAAGTTTTTGTAGAGTATAAAGAAGCAGCCGTAGAAGAATATATGAACTGCAATATTTTAAGTTTTTTCTGTACAGAGTTTTCTTATAGGTGGGAGGTAGATTTATTCGCTAATTTTTTAAAATTGATACAAATAAAGTGATGTTATCGTTATCTATAGAAATCATAAGTGAGCGCCTATATTTATAATAAAGCGTTTTAATTTGTTCTGATGATCAAGTGATTTTCAGTTGTTTTAATAGAGTGAGGGGGGTTAAGCAACATCGATTATGTTATAGTACACAGAGCTCTAGAAGTTTTTTTCAAGATCAAATGGACTCTTTATTATATGATGTTTTGTGAAAAGGCTTTTGTTTTTCGTAATTTAAGATACAAAATACTATTGCTAAAGCCCCAAAGATAGACCATGCGGGTAAATAAGTAAGAGTAATGCAAATTGAGGACAGAAAATCAGGCATTACCTTGCATAGAGATTGATTAAGGTGATAGATATCTGTTTGCAGAAGGTTTGTTAAAATTTTATTAAAGGGGGTTGTTGTCCAATGTGATGTGATTACAGAGTGTGCGTTATCAATGACCAATGCTATAATGGTTAGTGTAACGAAAATGAAGGACATTAATTTAAATAAAGGGTGGAGCATATTTTTTCTTAAAACTTCAACGGGACATACGTATAATGCACAAAAAAATAAGGAGTTGCATTATGATAAGAAAATAAGTTTACGTTTGTTTTGTGTTTTTTGAAAGAGGTGCCTAATTTTTCAATAAAAGTTGAGGTTAAGTTCAACAAAAGTAGTGAGGCATGATGTCTGAAAAAAAGCACGAGGAATTGAAGCGTAGCCTTCAAAATCGCCATATTCAAATGATTGCTTTGGGTGGCGTTATTGGGACAGGACTTTTTTATGGGTCAACCGAGGCAATTCAATTAGCTGGTCCCTCAGTTATTTTATCTTATCTTGTCGGCGGGCTTATTATGTATTTCATTATGCGAATGCTTGGTGAAATGTCAGTAGAAGAACCGTCTTCAGGAGCATTTAGTTTTTTTGCTTATAAATATTGGGGGAGATTAGCTGGTTTCATAACAGGTTGGAATTATTGGTTTCTTTATATTCTTGTGAGCATGGCTGAACTTACAGTGATAGGGTTTTACCTTGATCATTGGACTTTGATTGATCATTGGAAGACATCTTTCATTGTTCTTTTATTTGTTACATTTGTTAATTTGTTTAATGTTCGTTTTTATGGAGAATTTGAATTTGCTTGCGCTTTGATCAAAGTGGCTGCTGTTATTGGTATGATTATTTTTGGAATTTTTCTCATTGTCACTGGACTAGGGGAAAATCAAGCGAATATTCATTATCTTTGGGACCATGGCGGTTTTTTTCCTTATGGAGCAGTAGGGGTTGTTTTAGCAACTTCTGTAGTAATGTTTTCTTTTGGAGGAACGGAGCTTATTGGTATTGCTGCTGGAGAGGCATCTAATCCACAAAAAACAATTCCAGCGGCTATTCGTCAAGTTATGTGGAGGATTATAATTTTTTATATTGGTTCTATCAGTGTTATTATGATAATCAGCCCTTGGAATATGATTGGAAAAAAAGGTAGTCCTTTTGTCACAATTTTCGAGACTATAGGAATTCCTGCTGCTGGTCATATTTTGAATTTTGTGGTGATTATGGCTGCTATTTCTGTTTACAATAGTGGCATTTATTCTAATGGCCGTATGCTTTATAGTTTAGCTGTACAAAAAAATGCACCACATATTTTTAGTAAACTGAGTGCTGCTCGTGTTCCTTATATTGCTATCCTTTTTTCATCATTATGTACGGCGTTGATTGTCGTTGTTAATGCTCTTGTTCCTGATAATAGTTTCATGCGGATCATGGCTCTTGCAACTGCAGCAGCAGTGATTACTTGGGCTATTATTGTTATTGTTCATTTGAAATTTCGCAATGCCCATAAGAACAGAAAGGGCGATTTTATTTATGCGTTTGGTTTATATCCTTACGCTAACTATCTTTGCCTCTGCTTTCTTGCTTTATTATTTTGCATTATGTTTGTCAGTGGTTTTGGGAAAAATGGATTGATGACTCGACTTTTTGATATGATAGGAATAAGCTTGCCTTTTCTTGAAGCATATATTCCTGTACAGATGCCTGATATGAGTTTGGCAGTCATTATTATTCCTCTATGGTGCTTGTTATTACTTTTAGGTTATAAACTGAAACGATAGAGAAAGAAGAGCTAATAAAAGGGATTGATTGGAATAAGCCTTGGGGATTATAAAATTTGATGAGGTAACACAAGTTTTTGGTGATTTGTGTGTTTTAAGAAATATTACTGTACAGCTTACCGAAAGACGAATTGCTATTATAGGTGCGAATGGTTCTGGAAAAAGTACATTTGTTCGCCTTATTAATGGGCTCCAATTACCATCTCATGGCTGTGTAAGCGTTGATGGGCTTGATACAAAACGCGACGCAAAAGCAGTAAAGCGTAAAGTTGGATTTGTTTTTCAGAATCCCGATAATCAGATTGTTTTACCATTAGTTGAAGAGGACTTATCCTTTGGTCTCAAAAATTTAAAGCTTAATAAAGATGAAATTAAGGAGCGTGTAGATGAAATTTTACAGCGCTATGAACTTCAAGATTTCAGAAATCACGCTGTCCATTTATTAAGTGGTGGGCAAAAACAACTCGTTGCTATTTCCAGTGTAGTTGCAATGAAACCAGACTACATTATTTTTGATGAGCCGACGACATTACTTGATTTGCGAAATAAGCATCGCGTTACGCAAGTGATAGAAGAATTACCACAAACGGCAATAGTTGTATCGCATGATTTAGAGTTTTTGAAAAAGTTTGATAGAGTGCTGGTTTTTGATAAGGGGGATATAGCAATTGATGATGTACCTTTTGTTGCTATAAAGGAGTATATAAGAAGAATGTCATGATCGGTTTATATATTCCGAGGGATACATTTATTCATAGGTTAAGTCCTGGAGTTAAGTTATTATTTCTTACGGCCTGTGGAACTTTTATAATAATGGTTTCTTCCATAGCGCTTCTTGGGTTATTTCTATTGTTGGTCATCTTATTCTATAGAGTCGCCAAGATCCCTTTCAAAACTGTGATAAAGCAATTTAAATCGATGGGATTGCTTTTAGTTCTTCTATTTGTATTTCAAACTATTTTTAGCGGTTGGCTTACGGGGGTTGAGGTCATATTACGTCTTGTTATCCTCTTTTCTTTATCATCAGTTATTTCATTCACAACAAAAGTTTCAGATATGGTAGATGCAATTGAAGCAGGCCTCCAGCCCTTTCGTTGTTTTGGTATAAATCCATCAAAAGTGAGTATGGTTATCTCTATGGCGATCAGGTTTATTCCTCTTTTGAGTGAAAAGTTTAATGAGGTACATGAAGCACAGCAAGCAAGGGGACTTAATACTAACATTGTCGCTCTTGCGATACCTTTAATTATACGGACTATAAGAATGGCTTCAGAAGTGGCTGAAGCATTGGAAGCGCGTTCTTATGATGCTGATACTATTGATACAGCATCTCATAATAATAAAAGTTTTTATAATAAAAGAAGAATCAAATGAATACAAAAGATTTAGTTTATATTGCTTTATTTGCCGCTATTTATGCTATTTTGGGCCTTTTCCCTTCTATTTATCTTCCTTTTCTTCTAGGGGTGCCTATTACAGCTCAATCGATGGGACCGATGCTAGCAGGGTCTATACTTGGGGCAAAAAGGGGTGCTTTAGCGTCACTCCTTTTTCTTGTTCTTGTTGCGATTGGATTACCTCTGTTGCCTGGTGGTCGTGGTGGAATAAGTGTCTTTTCAGGAATTGCAAGTGGTTATTTAATAGGTTTTCCATTTGCCGCATTTTTTATTGGTTTAATGGTAGAGTTGTTTTGGCAGCGGTTAAATTTTATAACATTATTTATAATAAATACTTTTGGTGGCATTGGGATAGTTTATTCTTTTGGTGTTCCATGGACAGCGTATATGACCAAAGTTTCTTTACTGAAGGTTTTAATGGCTTCATCAGTTTTTTTGATAGGCGATTGTTTAAAAGTGTTGATTGCATCCTTTATTGCACTCGCGATTAAAAGATCTGTTCCTCTAATTCATTCAAAGCATAATAACTAAAATAAATGCATTATATAATATTCATATATCACTATTATTGAATTTAACTATAGTAATTTATGATGTAATTAAAAATTGTAGAATCTAATATGATTCATATAAGTGATATTATTAAAATAAATTATTATAGTATTTTTCTCTATATCTAAGGTATTTAAAGTGTACTTTTATAAATCTGATACTTTTTATTAATTGTACAACAATAACGAAAGATTTTCCCTAGTGAAGGAATAATTCAGTGAATACAAAAGATTTGGTTTATATTGCTTTATTTGCCGCTATTTACGCTGTTTTGAGTCTTTTCCCTCCTATTTATCTTCCTTTTTTGCTGGGTGTCCCTATTACAGCTCAGTCTATGGCTCCGATGTTAGCAGGATCTATACTTGGAGCGAAAAGGGGAGCTTTAGCATCACTTCTTTTCCTAGTTCTTATTGCGATTGGGTTACCTCTATTGCCTAGTGGTCGTGGTGGAATTAGTGTTTTTTCAGGAGTTACGAGTGGTTATCTGATTAGTTTTCCATTTGCTGCATTTTTTATTGGCTTTATGGTAGAATTGCTTTGGCAGCGGTTAAATTTTATAATATTATTTATGATAAATATTGTGGGTGGCATTGGGATAGTTTATTCTTTTGGAATACCATGGGTAGCTTATATGACACAGGTCCCTTTGCTGACAGTTTTAATAAGTTCATTAGGTTTTTTGGTTAGTGGTTTCTTGAAAGTGCTGATTGCATCCTTTGTAGCGTTGACCATAAAAAAAACCGTTCCTCTCATTCATTCGAAAAAAGGGGCAGTTCTGTACTGAAGAACAAATTTTTCCAAATTTCTGTAGATTAAAAAGCACCACGGAATACCATTTTGTTTTGTCTACTTTTTTATTGGTATTTTTATCTGCATAGCTCTCAGAGGTAGCCATACGAAAATTGAATGTTTAGGCACCAAAATTCCTTTTTGCTTTCAGGAGCAGCTCCCAAATAGCCAATTAATATCGTTTTATTTAGCATGCTTGTAAGTTTTATTCGATTTGCATATTATATGCATAAAGCCATAGAATAATTTATTATTTTTTTATATTTTTAGTTAATTAATCACTAATTTTTAAAGTATTAAATTATATTAATTGTACCAAAACATGGATAATTAAGTGTTTATCTAGAACTCTTGATGTATATAATACCCTTATAAATGTATTAATATAAGGTATAAAAATGAGATTTGAATGGGATGATGCTAAAACAAAAAGTAATCTTAGAAAGAATCATGTAAAGTTTTGAAATATCTGCATATGTTTTTTCTGATCCATTCTCCATGGCTAACCAAGACCGTATTGAAAATAGAGAGTATGGTTAGCAAGTTTTAGTGCTTGTGGAGGTTTTTATTACTATTCGTAGCGCATACTGTCCATGACAATAAAGATGGTATAGAGGTAATGCGTATTATTTCAGCTCGACGAGCCAATTTGAAAGAGAGGAAACGTTATAAAGAAGAAAGTTCGTTATGAAATTGAGGTAGGTAACTTATCAGCTTTGACAGATAAACAGAGACTTGAAATTGATAAATTGGCTGTAATGTCGGATAGTGCAATTGATCATAGAGATATTCCGTCACTCAATGATGTGTTCTGGAAAAACGCCGTTTTCAATCCATTCTATAAACCACCCAAAACTGTCACAACAGTGCGAGTGGATTCAGATGTGCTAGCGTGACTTTAAAAGTCAAGGGAAAGGATATCAAATGCGGATTAACGCCATTTTACGTGATGGCATGCTTCGTTTAATGTTTTAATTTTTCCTCCACTTAAAAGCAGGGAAAGGGAGTCATACTCTGAAAATCTAAGCAGCTTTCACTGCAGAGTTCTCTAAAACTCGTATTGCTTCTGCAATTAAAATTTTATAGCTTTAATTCTCAGCTAAACGATTCTAAATAATGAAATATATTTTGGATACACTACCTTCTCATAACCACTAAGATAACTTTGGCAGCACCTACTATCTGATAAGATTATAGACATTGTAATTATGTTAACTTTATGAATACCCTTAACTTCCTTTCTTATAAATATAGAATAGATCCAGCCCCAGAATTAGTTAATAACAGTGGTGCTGATAAATTTTTAGAGGAAGGAACGTACTATTTTAACCGTGATAATCAATGTGCTACCTTAGTAATCGAAAAGTTTTCTGTGAACTCAAAGATCTGCTATTGGATTTATGTTTTAACGGGAGAAAATAGCCCTTATAATCCTGAAATAATTGATTCTGAAAACGACTTTCAGAATATTCCTAACCCACGTCCTAGAAAATATATTGAACAAAATAAGCAATATTTTGGAGTTTTGATTCCTGTAGAGTTCACTCTTTTTTCTTCAAATAAAGAGTTAAATAAATTCTTGCAGCTACACTACAAAAAAACTTTCATAAAGGTTTATAATAAGATTCTGTTTTGCATGAGTTTCGGTAATCTCTGCTGTACAGAACGTGACGCTTTTGTAAAATTTATCAAGATCTTTCGTTTTCTCTTCGATATTGGTTTTATCAAGTTCTGTTAAGATTTTTTCCATTGCTTGCGAAATGGCATTGTTTTGGACAAATTCATTGCCCTCAAACAAAGCTTCAAACACGGGACGCGTGACAAGATGTTGTGCTAACATCTCAATCGCTTCCTCTTGTTTTATTTCACTGTTTAAGTTGTTCTTTAATTCCTTATGAAATGCATCAAAAGCTTCACTGTTTTCATCAGAAAGCAAGTTTTGGAGATGCGTGATATGGTTTTGTGCAATCTCAGCAACATTGCCCGCCCAATTTTCCCAATAATCCGCAATAGCAAATTTCTTCGCAAGAAGGGTTTTCAAAGCATTGGGAAACTCTTTATAAAAAGGTAATCTTCCTGTTACGCTATGAATAGTTTGTGGTTCATGAGCGGCTTTTCCAATCTCAAGATCCATATGTTCTGATTTTTCATGGATATGAAGTTTATCCTCAACCGCGGTCATGCTCTCTAAGGCTCTAATCTCCAAAACATCACTAACGTCTTGCCCTAAAATCATCTGGTTAAGGGTGATTTCAAAATTCTCATCATGAGCAAGCAAAGCATTGATCACTTGCCAGACAACACTGTATCTTTTGTTGTATTTTAAAGCCTGTTCAGCAGAAACTCCAGCAGGGATCCCAACGGGTAAAATGATATAGCCTGTTTTCTTATTTGGAGCACGACGCATGATACGCCCTACCGCCTGTATCACATCCACATGACTTTTACGCGGGTGTAAAAACATGATGGCATCAAGAGCAGGGACATCAATCCCTTCAGACAGACACCGAACATTGCTTAAGATCCGACAAACATTTTGCCCCGCATCTTCTTTAAGCCAATCCAATTCCTCATTGCGTTTTTTGACGCTTTGCGTTCCGTCAATATGTCTTACTTCACAGTTTAGAAAGGGAACCGTTTGAAGGAAATCATCAATATGAGATTTGATAATTTTATTGAAAAGCTTTGTTATATATTGAGAGGTTTTGATATCTTTGCAAAAAGCTAAAGCACATTGCATGGGCTCTGTATCATCATCATCAACAGCGGCTTGCTTATCTATTTTGGTAAGTGCTCTATAACAGCCAATAATTTTTGCCGCATCATCTAAATCAATTTCACGGTTTTCATTGACAATAATCTCCTGTATGGCTGGTGTGATATAGGTTTCATTAATACCCAAGACCACAATCTTGTAAGGAGTTAACAGTTCATTATCGACAGATTCCGCGAAGGTATAATGATGAAGTTGTTTTCCAAAAAGCGTTTCGTCGTTCATAGATGCGAGAACGGCATTAATCTCATCAGTGCGCCTTTTAGCAGTGTCACTAAAGATTTTAGGCGTTGCTGTCATATACAGACGTTTTTTGCCCCGAATGATGCTGTTATCGTGAACCTTGATAAAGTCAGATTCATTGTCTTCACTTCCCAATGAAGCCCCCGTCGTACGGTGTGCTTCATCACAAATGATTAAATCAAATTCGGGTAAACCATGCTCTTTTTGCGCATCCGAAATCACTTGGATAGAATGGTAAGTTGAAAAGACCACCGTCATTGCGTCTACTAGGTTTCCACGCGCTTCTTTAGCAAGGGCTTGTGCATCCGTGGTAGCAGGGAGAACAAGATCTGATGTTGCCATGCCAACAATATCATCTTGGTTTTTACGACGCTTACCCACTTGTGTATCTGAACATACCGCAAAGGAACGCAAGGGCACTTCTGTATCAAGGGTCCATTCACGGATTGTTTGTGACATCAAAGCAAGGGAGGGTACCAGAAACAACACACGCTTGCCAGTTCCTGCTATGTGTTCTGCTATATTAAGGCTAGTGAACGTTTTGCCTGTTCCACATGCCATAATCAGCTTGCCACGGTCTGCTTCTTGCAAACCTTCACAGACTTTCTCAAGAGCTTCTTTTTGATGATCTAAAAGCTTTTTTTTAGGTTGCTCTTTAAGGGTAGCTTCACCTTTTTCTTTATAAGCCCCCCAATCAATTTGACTGTTTTCTAAATCAAACAGATTAATCTGTTGAATACGAACCTCTTGACCATCACAAGTCAGTTCAACATTGTCACTCCAATCTGTTTCGGTGCTATCAACTAGTATGCGACGGGTGAAGATCTTTTTGCCCGAGGCAGCGATAAAACTATCAATATCTTCTTTTTTTATTATGTGAGAAGCATCATAGCATTTACATTGAATAGCCGCATAGCCCCCTTCATTACGGATTGTGGCGACCAGATCAATGCCAATATCAGTTCCATCTTCATCATGCTCCTTAGCCTATTCCAAATAAGTCTGAACCTTTTCGTATTCTTGCTTTTGAAGCCGGTCGTTTGTCAAATAAGCCATGACAAGGTTTTCAAACATGGTTCCTAATTCACGGGGTGATTTAGCTCGTTGACGATAATATTCTAAGAGAGAGCGTAAAGTGACGTGTTCATTATCAGACTTAATAGATTGCAGTATATTGTAATAAAAATCCCTTGCCTTATGATATGATTAATAATCATCAAAAGAATCAAAACGAATTCAATTAAATGCATTTAAAGCAAATAACGATAAAAATGGGAAAAAACTGCTAAAAAAAGCCGATATTTTTTCAAAAGGGTTTTTAAAGATACTTATCCACAGCCCATGACATGGGATAAGATCAGCAAAGTAGTGAAATCTGCTATTCGTTTTATGGAAAAAAGACAAATGAAGCATGTGCTTTTAAAATATCAGAATGATTATTTTGATATGTTTTATGAGTCACTAAAATAATCTAATTTGTCAGTTCAATTTACGAACACAAACTGACGAGTTTTATTCAACTTACATCATTGGTTATCTTTAAAGATTGTACTCTTGATATGAGTTATGGTTTTAAAATGCTAACCTATTGAAATATAATGTTTTTAATTTTTCTCATTAAAAAAAATAATAGAGGGTCTAAAAGGAACTGACAGCACTGACACACTGGACAAAACTCTTCCTATAAGGTCACTCAGATCATTATCTTTGGAGAAAAATTTCTTGATGAGAATGCCATTAAAAAGAGTTTTGCCTCTTTGAGTAGAAAGTTTTTAAAAGAGGTTTCTTTATTGTTTTATGCTGTTGTTTTTGATTAAAGGATTCCATTCATAATAGGCGCTAGGGTGTCCACTTGTCTGATGTGTTATAAACTTTTTTCGAAGATGATTTGAACAGCATAAAAGCTCTAAAGCTTGCGTGACAGCTTCCTTGTCTTTTAAAGAACGCCAACAGCGTCTATAGATATCTCTTGCTGTAAATATATCGGGCAAATGATCACAACGCTCGACAATCAATTTTGCACGCTCTGCTGTTAATGTATCATGGGCCGCATAAAGACGTTTGGCATGACTTAACAAATATTTTTCCCAATACAAGGCTCTTTCAAGGGCATTTCTATTGATTTCAAAACGCCCACCATCAGCCAGTTCAAAAATCAACGCAAGGCTTGCTATGGTCTTTGGCATTTTTAAAAGATGCGATTGTAAGCTTTCTGAGTAACTACCTCCTTTTGCCTCTTTATGAAGATGCTCTAACCATTCATAAAACTTCTCTTGTGCTTCAGCAGAAAAACGCATGATCAGCGGCTGTTCGGGAGACCCTAAGCGTTTATCACGAAAAGAACGAAAAAAACCTTGATAACTTTCCCATGCCTTTTGATTGGGAGGTCTATCAACCCATAACTGCTCTTGTCGTTCATCGGGAAAGTCAGCATTTGAAACCGTTGCATAAGACCATCATCGTTTATTCCACGGTGTATTGCTTGAATAAGGGGAATAAGGCGTGAAGGTTGAATGCCTCCAATCATGGATAAGGTGACATGGGGGATAAAAATGGTTCCACGCTCTATACGGTCATAAGTAAATTGATCATCGCCATTAAAAGCTGTTAAATAAAAGGCGCGGTCTGATTGATATTCCTTTCTTTCTAGATTGGCTAAAAAGCCAGCCAATTCATCACGCACCATTAAGAGACCACGGGGGTTTTCTTTTAAGAGTTCCCCAAGCTTTTCAACAGTCACATCATTGACCATAAAACGAGAGACATCATCATCATGCACATTGTCTTTAGAGAGCGTTTCATACAAAAGAGCACGGGCTGTTTCACACTCTCCTTTTCTTATCGCTTTATTGGCTTGTCTTTCCTTTTCTCGTTTGTCTAAAGTTTCAAGTCTCTCTTCAATTTCTTGTTTTTCTTTCTGTTTTAACCAGTCTTTATACCATTCTTTTTGAAGGCGAGTGATAGGCGCTAAAGCGGCTTTCATGGCTGGTGTTTTGAATGTTGACGATTGACCAATCAGAGCCCCCCAGAGATTAGGCACCACAATCCAATCATCATATTGTTTTGGAGCGATACGCACACCATTACCAATGACAGCAGCCAAGGCACAGAGAGCAGAGACAGCAATAAAATCCATAGGGGCTTGTTGACGCTCTGAAACGTCATAAACATAATCCATGAATGGCATGGGGAGTTGTAATGGGTCAAAAGGCTCGACGGGTAAAAGGCCGCCGTGATAGGCTTTAATTTCCCCCAACCATTTTGTTGCAATGCTTGCTTATAAGGAATGGCTTCTAAACAAGTCTTATCATTTAAAGAGCCATTATCGTTATCATTGCATGAAACATTTTGATTGTTGGTATCGACAATATCGTTTTTATTCTCTCTCATTTATTTACACCTTTCAGTATCAAAACATCATTGAAATCTAGACCGTAGGGGGCTTGCATGATAAAAACCTCAAAGCCTTGTCCGTCCTTACGTGACAAGGTTTTTTTATGCCGCGTCGTTATAACGTTGCTGTTTCGCTTGCTCGATTACATTCAAAAGATTCGATTGTAACCAACGAGATAAAAAACCAAATTTTAAGGGTTTTGGTAAAGAGCCATTGGTAACATGACGGCGGAAAGTTGAGACACTCATATGAAGCAATTTTGCACTTTCACGGTCTGTTAAAAGAATATCATTTTCGGTCATTTTAAAATCCTTTCACGATAAAAATGGTAACAAATCATAAGTATTTATTAAGCACATTTTTGTTTATTTTTGAAGGTGTTTTATTTATAGAAAACAATATATTATCATATAAATTCTCATGTGATAAATTATGACTCTTATTGAGAAAGAATGAGAGAGAAGAGAGATAAAGTTTAAGATTGACCAGTGACATAAGCCGCCCATTTATCCATATAAACGCGGCGCTGTTCTAAATAGTCAGTACGACGATAGGCACGTTCTACTTTACCGCCGACCGTATGAGCTAAAATAGTTTCAGCAACCTCATAGGAGGCATCGGTTGTTTCAGCAAGCCAATTGCGTAAACTAGAGCGAAAGCCATGCGGGCAGGCTTCAAGGTTATTGTCTCTCATATACTTTGACATACACGTATCATTAAGAGGCCCCAGACTTCTTACAGAGAAAAAGAAATCGTTGCGAGAAAGCGAGCGCGCTTGTTTTAAAATGTCTAATGCCTCTGTTGATAAGGGCACACGAAATTCTGTTGTAGCATCACGCTTTCCTTTCATATTTTCAGCAGGAATAGTCCATATATCCCCATCAACTTGATCCTTATGAATATGACGTAAAACGCCTGTCAGAATAAGCAAACGCGAAGCCAGTTGTGTCATAGTTATTTTTTGACAAAGTGTTTTATAAAAAGCCGGCACATCTCTCCAATCCATGGCTGGTCTATTAATAACCTTATGACGTTGTTTGCCTAAGAGCGCGCGTGCTTTTTCTACTGCTTGTAAATCAACATCCAAACCTAATGCAGCCGCATGTTTGAGACAAAGATTAAGACGATTAAGAGCTCTATAAGCAGTTCCAGCTTTTGTATGCCAAATAGGAGCAATAACATTGCGTATTTCTGTTTGCGTAATCTCAGAAACGGGTAAACACCCTAATTTAGGGAGAATATGAAGTTGTAAAGGCGAAAACCAATCCCCATTTTTACCATCCCCTTTTAATTCAGCTTTACGACTTTCAAAAGTCTCTAAAGCAATATCTTTTAAGTAATGAAGATTGCTTATTGCTTCACGCTTTTGTTTCTCACGTTCTTTAATAGGATCACGACCTTCGTACAAAACAGAACGCCATTGGTTTGCCAATTCACGCTCTTTTTTAAAGAAACATCTCTCAAAGAGCACCCAATCCCATTTCACGACGGCGCTCGTGAAGGGTATACCGTAAAATCCATTAAGCACCTCCATCTTTACGCTTGTGAAGAAGCAGGCCGGCGCGCCATCATTATATTTGCCAGCCCCCAATGTTGCGACAGATCTTGCATTAAGACGGTTCATAAGAGCCATTTTAAAATCCTTTCTTATACAAATTTGATCCACACACTCATCCCGCTTGTGACGTGCAAAGGTGTGGTTTTGATTGATTCAAGATAAGCAGACTTAAAATGAGAGAATCTTGCGTTATTCAAGACTCTCATTCAACATACAAAACAGTGAATTATCATTATAATTAAATGCGTTGTTACAATCAGAGACAGCGGTAAGCACGTCAGAAGAGGCAAAGGCTCTTTCAGAACAGACAAAGGATGCGTGTGATGAAGTTAAAGCATCCGTTTCCTCTGTTAAGATAGTTGCAGAAGCGGTTCAGAAGAAATCAGAGGAAGCCGAGAGAGTTGCACAGACAAGTAAGAGAGTCTGTGGAGAAGCCAAGCAACTTGCAACAGAAGCTAAAGACACTTCCACTAATGCGCTTACCTCAGTCAATGATGTCAAGAATATTTCAGAAGAAGTGAAAGGTATTGCAGAAACGGCATTATCGACCGCTACCACAGCTAAACAGACAGGTGATGAGATCGGGCAAAAAGCTTTAGAAGCGTTAACGAAGTCGAGTGAATCTAAGAGTTTAGCAGAAACAGCTCATAGCACAGCAGTAAGTTCACAGCAGACAGCCGCTGATGCAAAAGCGAAAGCCGAAAGTGTAGAGACAGTTGCTAATGCAGCGAAAACCACAGCAGAAGAAGCCAAGAGTGTAGCGGATAGAGCAACAGCGACGGCTCATCAAGCTCAACAGGATGCAGAGGAGGCTACAAAATTAGCTTCTGAAGCGAAAGTGGTAGCAGAGTCTGCGGCGCGCGTTCAGGAGAGACGGCAGGGCAGGTGAGTGGGGAAGCGGTGAAGGGCATAGCACAAGAGGCGAAGCGTAAAGCGGAAGAAGCAGAAAGAATTGCACAAGAATCTAAAGATGCTTTGGATGATGTAAAGCAAGTAGCTGGTCGTGCGAAGTCGACAGCAGAAGAGGCAAAAAAGGTTTCTGAAAGCGCCCAGAAGAAGGCAGTACAGGTAGAGACAGTAGCGGATGAAGCCGAAAAAATAGCTAAAGAAGCCAAACAGACAGCAGGTTATGCCAAACATGATGCGGAGCAAGCCCGTAGTCAGGCAGAAAAGGCAGGAAAAACAGCGAATGAAGCGTGGAGTAAAGCTTATGACGCGAATGAAACAGCCAATAACGCTAAGACTATAGCAAGATTAGCAGAAATGGCAGGCGAAGAAGCAAAGAAAATAGCGGAGAAAGCCGATGACCGAGCGTATGAAGCCAAGAATGAAGTAGAAAAAGCCAAGAAAAAAGCCGAGTCGGCAGATTCACAAGCCTATCAAGCCAAGAGCGAAGCCGAAAAAGCCAAAGAAGTAGCCGATAGAGCGAAAAGGACAGCAGAAGAAGCCAAAAAAACAGCCGATACGACGAAACAAGAGCTTGGAGGGATCAAGAATTCCCTAGCAACGGCAACAACAGCCCATACAGTAGCTTCACAGGCAAAAGCGCTAGCGGAAGAGGTAAACAATTTACTGAAACAGTCCAATTTAACGGTTTTTTCAATTTCCACACCGTTTCTTGTAGCGACAGGGAAAAAACAACTCACATTGAAGAAAGGAACGCGTATAACCTTGGCAAGAAAAACAAACGGCAAAAGCAAACAGAGCATGCTTTAAAGACAGCAACAACCCGTTTTGAGGTAGAAAATGAAGTTAATCGAAAAAGTGATGTTGGTGTGCGCTCTGAACTTTCTCCTTGGGGGGCGCAACAAATAGGTCTATTTTTTGTGGTGGCTGGTTGCCCATTTATTTGGATAATAAGGATGTTGAGGTCATCAGTTCCAACCTTGCAAGAGATATTTTGAAGCATAACAAGCAGAGGCACATTTATGTGGTTGGAAAGATGGTCAAGAAACGAAGCAGCAAAGATAAAGATCTTATCCTTCACGAGATGATAGAGACCTATCAAGGCTTAAAGATGATGTCACGCATCATGAAGTGGTTATTACTGATTATATTTGTGTTTATTCTCGATATTGCACGCCTTATAGATGCGCTAGATAATATCTTCTCACATTTAAAACAGTGTTTTTCAAAGAATTGAAGAACAGAATACTTGACTGTCTTGCTTTGATCGATGATGTAACAAATCTTTTTTAATAATATCCATAAAAGTTCTATTTCTTGCTTTTATATTCCCAATAACAGCACTTGGAGATATAACTTGTACAAATGCATTACCCCTAGAAAGACTTTCCTAATAACATTTTCCTTCTTGAGAAAAAACTTCTATGAAATGATTTGTATCAAGCAATGTATATGCAAAATCATCATCTATTTCAGCTATTAAATATAAATATATCTCATTAACACCATATGCTTTAAGGAATCTGGCATAATTACTTAATTCTGCAACGCCTGAATTTTTGTAATCTGCCGTGGGCTTTTTTAATTCTATTAAGACAACACGTTTTTTTCTTCAGAGTCGAAATAGATAGCTATATCAGATCGGCTACATAATTCTGTTTTTTTCTTTCAGAATTAATAGATAACGAATCAACATTTGAAAGAAGTTCTTGTATTGTTTTCTCACTTTGTAAATGGTTATAACTCATAAATTTATCAGCTGTTTTTCCTTGGTGAATAAATAAATTATGAATGTCTTTTTCTAAAGTTTTTGGTGTTAATAATTTAGAGAATTGATTCAAAATATCATCTCGGAACTGAATGTATTGTGTTAATTCTAAACTAGCAATTTTTTGTGCTTTTTGAATATTTTTTTCCGCGTTTTCAATAAATGAATTTTCTTTGAAGACGCCCCCAATTACATCTTTTGTATCTAGGAAGTCTACTAAATAAGGATATTCTTCAGCAATTTTTTTGAGAAGAGTGCTCTTTTTTTTCTTTAATTTCCGGAAATTGGCTGTTAATATTTTATTTAAAGTGTTTTTTAACGTTTGATTGATATCATCCCAAGTTAGTTGGGTTTCTAAGTCAGGATCTATTTTATTAATTTCAAACTCATTCCTTTCGTCGTTAACATACTTATCCAAAATAGGCGATTCTAATAAAAATATCATCATCACATTGTTTATTGGATTGATATTTATAAACTTTGAAAAAGGCATAACAGTACGATTATTAGCACAATAGTAAGCCTCTACTTTAGTTTTAGAATTTGTGTTCTCTTCAAAATAATAAGAAAGGCTGAAGGGAATATTTGAAAGACCGATTTTGAGAGTTTTATTTTCTAAGTAAGGTAAATCTTGCGTATTGATTGTTCTTTTCTCTAAGCTTTCTACATTATGTACATAAAAGTTAATTTGGATATTCTCATCTTTCTTTTAAAAAAGTAAAGGAAGAAGATGATAGTAAATTTCATTATGAACTAGGTTTATATCTAACACATTTTGTTTATAAGATCCTTCAAAAGATAAATGTGTATTCCACCATTTATCTTTTTCGCCATTTTCTTTTTTAAAAGAATCTTGTGTAAACTGTGGAGTGAAATTCAGTGAAATTTGAGCATGATGTTCATCTTTGCTAAAAATAATGATTTTAACTTCTTCGAATATTTTCAAGTAAGTAATACGTCTAACCCCTTTACATCCTTCTTGAATTTTATAATCACTTTTATAAGTAGAGAAAGATTTGATATTCTCTTTTGTAAATCCATCTCCATTATCAAAAACACTTATAGAAAAAATTGGTTGATTCTCCCACAAATCTGCATTGCCATAAAGTTGGAATAAAATATCAATTTTTGTTGCATGAGCTTGTATAGAGTTAACGATAGATTCCTTAAGAACTGTAACGATATTCGTTTATGAAGAAAGATCGCGGATTATAGCATTAAGCTTGACAAGCATAAGTACACCAATATATTTTATTTATATATCTCGTTGTAATATTTAAATTTTATAATGATATTAAACACACTATTCCTGATGAAAAGTTAATAATTTTTCACCATAAGGGATATTGTATATGCTTGATAACGGTTTTTGTATAGAGATATTGGACAAGATCTCCACACACTAAAAATAAAGACTAACCAAAATTTGAAAAACTTTATTAGAATCAGAATAAAATACTTATTCTTTCTAAAGGATTTTTTAAATGTTACCCCCTTTGGTAAAACTTTATGCAAACTTCGTATTGATCACTCAGAACCCCTCTTAGATATGGCTAAGAAATTAGATATATCTGTATCATTTTTATCTTCTGTAGAAATTGGCAAAAAATCTGTTCCTGTAGGACTGGAGGAAAAGATAATTGAACTCTATGCTTTAGATTAAGAGAAGGCTTTACTCTTAAGAAAAGAAGCTTATGTTTGACGCAAAAGTTTTACAATCAAGACTTCTGATCCGTTGAGGCGTGAAGCTGTTGGTGAGTTTGCTAGAAATTTAGAGAATTTTTCACAACAAAACTTAGCAGAATTAAAAGATGTTCTTGAGAAAGTTTGCAAAAAAAGAGGCGTTCTATAGAGATAGGTTGAAAAATCCTATTCCCCTAACTTTATTTAGGCATCCCTTATCTTTAAAAAAATATATGAAGAATCAAAAATTTAATAGGAATATAAAACAGAATGGTGGGCGATGAGAGACTCGAACTCCCGACATCCTCGGTGTAAACGAGGCGCTCTACCAGCTGAGCTAATCGCCCAATGCAATGATCAGCAATTGAATGGAGACTATTTAAGGAAGAATTTTTCTAAACGCAAGAATAAAGATGAGATTTGATAATTTTTTTTAAAAATGCATAATCCTTCTTGACATAAACGCATGAACCCCTTACACGACCGCTTGTACCAAATTAATATTGGTTCGAAAAAAATGCGCGGGTGTAGCTCAGTTGGTTAGAGTGCTGGCCTGTCACGCCGGAGGTCGCGGGTTCGAGCCCCGTCACTCGCGCCATTTCATGATTCCTTATGAAATTTCCTTTATTAAAATATCCATATGCTATGAGTAATGTGGTGGAGTATTTGATTGGGGAATAAATATATTTTTTCTTTCTTTTTATATGGTTTATAAGATATAGGGCTTGCGTCTTTCTTTGCTCTGCGTTACCTATGCCGATAAGAAAAGTATCGCTCTGTATGCCTTTGAAGCAGTATGAATAGAGTTAATAGAGCGATTGTTAAATTTGTCTGTTTGGTCTCGCAATATTGAATCATTGTGTTAAACTCAGGCATTTCGTTATGATGGAAGAGGGTTATGGCTTATTTATTGAGCTCTTATTTACCGGTCTTGATCTTTATTATTGTTTCGGCAGTTATTGCTGGAGCTCTATTGATTATGCCTTACATTGTAGCATATCGTTCCCCCGATCCTGAAAAGTTATCGGCTTATGAATGTGGGTTTAATTCATTTAGTGATGCTCGCATGAAGTTTGATATTCGTTTCTATTTGGTATCAATTTTATTTATTATTTTTGATCTTGAAGTTGCTTTTCTTTTTCCTTGGGCTGTTTCATTCGAATCAATAGGTATGTTTGGCTTTTGGTCGATGATTGTGTTTTTAGCGATTTTGACTATTGGATTTATATATGAATGGAAAAAAGGAGCCCTTGAATGGAATTAAGATCTAATAATTCAACGATTGAGGCTCCAAAACCAAAAGGAATCATTGATCCAAATACTGGTGGGCTAATAGGATCTGACGATAAGTTTTTTCGTGATATCAATGCTGAATTATCAGATAAGGGGTTTTTAGTTACCTCGGCAGATGCTTTGATTACTTGGGCACGTACCGGTTCTTTAATGTGGATGAGTTTTGGTTTGGCTTGTTGTGCTATCGAAATGATGCAATGCTCAATGCCTCATTATGATAATGAGCGTTTTGGATATGCACCACGAGCTTCACCCCGCCAGTCAGATGTGATGGTGGTGGCAGGTACTCTAACAAATAAGATGGCTCCTGCTTTAAGAAAAGTGTATGATCAGATGCCAGAGCCGCGTTATGTGATTTCTATGGGATCATGTGCAAATGGTGGGGGATATTATCATTATTCCTATTCAGTGGTGCGTGGCTGTGATCGTATTGTGCCTGTCGATATTTATGTTCCAGGGTGTCCACCGACAGCAGAGGCATTATTATACGGCATATTATTGTTACAGAAAAAAATCCGTCGTACCGGATCCATAGAGCGATAGAGAGTTTTCTTGTCATGATGAATGAATCATTGGTTGAACTTGCGGCTTATTTGGAAAATAAGTTAGGAAATAAGCTTGAAGAGACTGTTCTTGCTTTTGGTGAATTGACTATTGTGGCACGTCTTGATGCAATTATCGATGTCTTAATGTTTGTTCGTGATGATTCTCGCTGTCAATTTATTAATCTCACAGACATTAGTGGTGTGGATTATCCTTCCCGCGATAAGCGCTTTGATGTTTCTTACCAATTATTATCCCCTCGTGAGAATTTACGCTTACGTGTAAAAGTTCGTACGGATGAAAATACTCCCGTTGCTTCAGCTTGTACGGTTTATCCTGGTGCAGAGTGGTATGAACGTGAAACGTATGATATGTATGGGATTTTATTTTCAGGACATCCGGATTTAAGACGGATTTTAACAGATTATGGTTTTGAAGGATATCCTTTACGTAAAGACTTTCCTGTGACAGGATTTGTTGAATGCCGTTATGATAATGAAGCAAAGAGGGTGATTTATGAGCCTGTTGTTTTGCGCCAAGAGATGCGTAATTTTGATTTTCTTTCTCCTTGGGAAGGAGGACAATATATTTTACCATGTGATGAAAAAGCAGACAGTAAAAAATGATATTGGTTTTGATAAGGCGTTCTATTAGAATAGCATATTTTTAAAATAATTAATGTTTTTAATATGATAGATTTTTTTAATATTTGATATGAAGTTTTTAAAAAAAGCAAGGGGTTGATTGTGGCTGAGGTCAATGTTCGAAACTTTAATATCAATTTTGGTCCGCAGCATCCTGCCGCGCATGGGGTTTTGCGCATGGTTCTGGAGCTGGACGGTGAAGTTGTTGAGCGTGTAGATCCACATATTGGGTTGTTGCATCGCGGTACTGAAAAATTAATGGAAACAAAGACTTATCTCCAAGCGGGTCCTTATCTAGATCGTTTGGATTATGTTGCTCCTATGAATCAGGAACATGCTTTTGTTCTTGCTATTGAAAAGTTATTAGATATAAAAGTTCCTAAAAGAGGGCAATTAATACGTGTTTTGTTTTCTGAAATTGGGCGTATTCTTAATCATTTGCTTAATGTAACGACACAGGCAATGGATGTTGGTGCTTTAACACCACCGCTTTGGGGATTTGAGCAACGTGAAAGATTGATGATTTTTTATGAGCGTGCCTGTGGTGCTCGTCTTCATGCAAATTATTTTCGCCCCGGTGGCGTGCATCAAGATTTACCAGAATCTTTAGTTGAGGATATTGGTGATTTTATTGATCCATTTCTTGTTTCTCTCGGAAAACTTGATGCGCTTGTGACCCCAAATCGAATTTTTAAGCAGCGTAATGTGGATATTGGCGTTGTAAGTATTGATGAAGCTTGGGTACGCGGTTTTTCTGGGGTTATGATTCGTGGAGCTGGTGTTCCATGGGATTTGCGTAAAAGTCAGCCTTATGAATGTTACGATGAAATGGAATTCGATATTCCTATAGGTAAAAATAGTGATTGTTATGATCGCTATCTTATTCGTATGGAAGAAATGCGTCAATCAGCGAAAATTATGCGTCAATGCGTAGAACGGTTACTGGGGACTGAAAAGAATGGACCAGTTTCGAGTTTGGATCGCAAAATTGTACCACCAAAGCGGAGCGAAATGAAAAGCTCAATGGAGGCACTGATTCATCACTTTAAACTCTATACGGAAGGGTTTCACACGCCCCCTGGAGAAGTGTATGTTGCTGTAGAGGCTCCAAAGGGTGAGTTTGGTGTTTATCTTGTTTCTGATGGAACCAATAAGCCTTATCGTGTCAAGTTGCGTGCTCCTGGATTTGCTCATCTCCAAGCTATGGATTTTTTAACTCGAGGCCATATGTTGGCGGATGCTACAGCTATTTTGGGTTCGATTGATATTGTTTTTGGGGAGGTTGATCGCTAATGTCCGTACGCCGTCTTGCAGATGATATCTATCAGCCCGCAGAGTTTTCTTTTACAAAAGAAAATCAAATATGGGTAAAAAATACTATAGAAAAGTATCCTGTCGGGCGTGAGCAATCAGCTGTCATTCCATTATTAATGCGTGCACAAGAGCAAGATGGTTGGGTGACACGTGCTGCAATTGAACATATCGCTCAAATTCTTTCTATGGCATATATCCGTGTCTTAGAAGTTGCTACTTTTTATACTCAGTTTCAGCTTAAGCCTGTTGGAACAAAAGCGCATATTCAAGTTTGTGGGACAACGCCTTGTATGTTACGTGGTTCTGATGAATTGATTAAAGTTTGTCAGAAAAAAATTCATCATGAGCCTTTTACAACCAATCAGGATGGAACATTGTCATGGGAAGAGGTGGAGTGTCTTGGTGCTTGTGTTAATGCTCCCATGGTTATGATTTTTAAAGATACTTACGAAGATCTTACAGCGGAACGCCTTGAAGAGATTATCGATGCATTTGAGGCGGGAAAGGGTCCTGAGATAGCTGTTGGTCCGCAAAATAGTCGTAAATCGTCGGAGCCAATTAGTGGTTTAACATCTCTTCTTGATGATGAAGAAAAAAGTAAATCTCTCAAGGGATCAAAGAAAAAGGATAATAAGGGAATGGAATCTTAGTAAAAATTTTTTTGAAAAGATATTCCATTATGTCACTCATTTATAACAACATTTGATTAAAAGTAGAAAGTTTCAAGAGTTTTTTTAAATTGCATTTGAGGAAAAGCTAAAAATGCTACGGGCAATAGAAAAAAAGGTGGGGTATGCTAGCTGATAAAGATCGTATCTTCACCAATATTTATGGTTTAAAAGACAAATCATTAAAGGCTGCGATGTCGCGTGGACATTGGAATGGTCTGAAAGGGATTATTGACAAAGGTCGTGACTGGATTATTGATGAGGTGAAGGCGTCGGGTTTACGCGGTCGTGGTGGTGCTGGTTTTCCTACCGGAATGAAATGGTCTTTTATGCCAAAGCAGAGTGATGGGCGTCCTCATTATTTGGTTGTCAATGCTGATGAATCAGAGCCTGGGACATGTAAAGACCGTGATATTTTACGGCATGATCCCCATACTTTGATTGAAGGATGTGCAATCGCTACTTTTGCTATGGGAGCCAATGTTGCTTTTATTTATATTCGTGGTGAATATATTCGTGAGCGTGAAGCGCTACAGGCTGCCGTTGATGAATGTTATGATGCAGGTTTGCTTGGCAAAAAAACAAAATATGGGCATGCTTGCGATATTATCATTCATCATGGAGCCGGTGCTTATATTTGTGGTGAAGAAACGGCCCTTCTTGAAAGTCTTGAGGGAAAAAAGGGACAACCTCGGCTTAAACCACCATTTCCTGCTAATATGGGGATTTATGGCTGTCCAACAACAGTCAACAATGTAGAGTCCATTGCCGTTGTTCCAACAATTTTGCGGCGGGGAGCTTCCTGGTTTTCATCAATTGGGCGGGCGAATAATGTTGGCACAAAATTATTTATGGTTTCAGGGCATGTTAACGCCCCTTGTACATTTGAAGACGCTCTTGGTGTTTCATTCCGTGAATTAATTGAAAAACATACGGGTGGTATTCGTGGTGGATGGAATAATCTTTTAGCAGTTATTCCAGGGGGGGCTTCTTGTCCAGTCGTCCGTGGTGAGGATATGATCGATGCGATTATGGATTTTGATGGGATGCGAGATGTCGGGTCTTCTTTTGGCACAGGGGGAATGATTGTTATGGATAAATCAACCGATATTATCAAAGCAATTTGGCGTATAGCTGTTTTTTTTAAGCACGAGAGTTGTGGTCAGTGTACACCGTGTCGTGAGGGGACGGGTTGGATGATGCGTCTTTTAGGACGTATGGTTGAGGGAAGAGCGCAAAAACGCGAGATTGATCTTTTATTTGAGGTTTCTCAACAAGTTGAAGGGCATACTATCTGTGCTCTTGGCGATGCTGCAGCGTGGCCTGTACAAGGGCTGATTCGTAATTTCCGTCCAGAAATTGAACGTAGAATTGATGAATATACGCGAAATGTCGTCCAAAGAAAAAATATTGCTTTGGAAGTCGTGGGATAGAAAATTTTTTAAAGAGCAACCGAATGCAAATTTTAAGTGGATTATCCGCAGGTTGGATGGGTGATGATAAATATCAAAGTTGATGGCAAAGAGATTGAAGTTCCTGATTACTACACGCTGCTTCAGGCTGCCGAGGCAGCTGGGGCAGAAATACCACGTTTTTGTTTTCATGAATCTTTGTCAATTGCTGGAAATTGTCGCATGTGTTTGGTTGAGGTTAAGGGTGGTCCTCCAAAACCTCAGGCTTCTTGTGCTATGGGGGTTCGTGATTTACGGTTAGGACCTAACGGTGAAGCGCCTGAGATTTTTACCAATACGGAGATGGTAAAAAAAGCACGTGAAGGTGTTATGGAATTTCTTCTCATTAATCATCCTTTGGATTGTCCAGTATGTGATCAAGGGGGAGAATGTGATCTTCAAGATCAAGCAATGCTTTATGGGCGAGATTGTTCTCGTTATACAGAAAATAAACGTGCTGTAGAAGATAAATATATTGGACCTCTTGTCAAAACTGTTATGACACGGTGTATTCATTGTACACGGTGTGTTCGTTTTACAACGGAAGTTGCAGGTATTTCTGAGCTTGGTTTGATCGGTCGTGGTGAAGATGCTGAAATTACGACGTATCTTGAAAAAGCTATGACATCTGAATTACAGGGAAATGTTATTGATCTTTGTCCTGTAGGGGCTTTAACCTCAAAACCTTATGCATTTCATGCCCGTCCGTGGGAATTGGTCAAAACGGAATCGATTGATGTGATGGATGCGCTTGGTAGTGCTATCCGTATTGATAGCCGCGGTCGTGAAGTTATGCGGATTATGCCGCGCACGAATGAAGATGTAAATGAGGAATGGATCTCTGATAAAACGCGTTTTATTTGGGATGGATTACGGACTCAGCGGCTTGATAGGCCATATGTACGCAAAGATGGAAAGCTTCAACCTGTCAGTTGGACAGAAGCTTTTGCAAAAATTAAAATGGTGATCTCTAAAATTTTTCCAGAAAAAATTGGAGCCATTGCTGGAGATCTTGCTTCTGTTGAAGAAATGTATGCCCTTAAGGCATTATTGAGTTCGTTGGGCTCAACGCTCTTTGATTGTCGCCAAAGAGGGGTTGCTTTATCGCCTGAGTTTGGGCGTTCGAGTTATATTTTTAATCCTACAATTGCAGGTATTGAACAGGCTGATGCTCTGCTTATTGTGGGATCTAATCCACGTCATGAAGCGGCTGTTTTAAATGCACGCATTTTAAAGCGCCAACGAATAGGAAATTTTCCTATTGCATTAATTGGAGAGAAAGTTGATTTACGTTATCCTTATTCTTACCTTGGATCTGGAAGTGATACATTAACGACACTTATTCGGGGAGAGGATGCTTTTTTAAATGTCTTAAGAGAAGCAAAGAGGCCCCTTATTCTTATTGGAGAGGGAGCAATTTCAGGAAATGAAGGTTTACCTGTTTTAAAAAATCTTGCTAAATTAGCGGATGATATAGGTGCTCTTAGTGAGACATGGAATGGATTTGGAGTTCTTCATAATGCAGCATCAACTGTTGGAGGGTTGGATATAGGCTTTACTTCTAAGCTTGGGGTTGCCAATATTCTAAAAACCTGTGAAATTTTATTTCTACTTGGTGCTGATGAAGTAGAATTAGCTGATACAAAAGCTTTTATAGTTTATATTGGTAGCCATGGTGACAATGGTGCGCATGCTGCTGATGTTATTTTGCCTGCATCTGCTTATACTGAAAAATCAGGGCTTTATGTAAATACAGAAGGGCGTGTTCAAATGACAAATCGGGCTGGTTTTGCTCCAGGTGAAGCAAAAGAAGATTGGGCTATTTTGCGTGCTTTATCGGATGTTTTAGGACAAAGGCTTCCTTTTGATTCTCTTTCTCAATTAAGACAATATTTGTTTAATGATTATCCACATCTTTGTGCCGTTGATGATATAGTGCCTTCTGATATAAGTAATCTTAAGGTGCTTGGTTCAAAAATGGTTTCTCTAGAGAGTCAAACATTTACTTCTATGATTAAAGACTTTTATTTGACAAATCCGATAGCACGTGCTTCTGCCGTTATGGCTGAATGTTCATCTCTTGCAAAAAACCGTGTTACGCAAACTGTAGAGTAAAGGCAAAGGAAAAGGAATAATGATGTATGATTTCTTTATGACTTGGCTGTTGCCATTACTTATTATCGTTGGAAAAACACTGCTTCTTTTAGTCGTTCTTTTGATCTTAGTTGCTTATCTTCTTTACGCAGATAGAAAAATTTGGGCAGCGGTACAATTGCGTCGTGGACCAAACGTTGTTGGCCCATGGGGTTTGTTACAGTCTTTTGCAGATTTAATTAAATTTGTTGTTAAGGAGCCTATTATCCCTGCAGGTGCAAATAAGGGTGTTTTTCTTTTAGCTCCTTTTGTTTCAGCGACACTTGCTTTATCAACTTGGGCTGTTATTCCTGTCAATGAGGGCTGGGAGGTTGCAAAGATTAATGTTGGCTTGCTTTATATTTTAGCCATTTCATCTCTTGAAGTTTATGGTGTTATTATGGGGGGATGGGCATCAAATTCAAAATATCCTTTCTTAGGAGCTCTTCGTTCGGCGGCACAAATGGTTTCTTATGAAGTTTCCATTGGTTTTGTGCTTGTGAGTGTTATTTTAATAAGTGGTTCGTTAGATCTCACAACGATTGTTTTTAAACAAACGCACGGGCTTGGTACAACTCTTGGTCTTCCTTTTAACAGTTTTCTCGATTGGAATTGGTTGGTCCTTTTTCCAATGTTTATTATATTTTTTATTTCTGCGCTTGCAGAGACAAACCGTCCTCCGTTCGATTTGGTGGAAGCAGAATCTGAACTTGTTGCTGGTCATATGGTTGAATATTCTTCAACGCCTTACATGCTCTTCTTTCTAGGTGAATATGTTGCGATTGTTTTAATGTGCGCATTAACAACCATTCTATTTCTGGGCGGTTGGCTGCCTCCTTTAGATGTTTGGTGGCTTAATTGGGTTCCTGGTATCATTTGGTTTGTTTTAAAAGTCTGTTTTGTATTTTTTTGGTTTGCTATGGTTAAAGCTTTTGTTCCACGTTATCGCTATGATCAGCTCATGCGGCTTGGTTGGAAGGTTTTTCTTCCTCTCTCACTAGCAATGGTTGTGATAACTGCTGCTTTTTTAAAATTTACGGATTTCGTTTAAGAGGAGATTTTACGATGTCAGGTTTCATTCAGGCGGCAAAGTCACTTCTTCTATTGGAATTCGTGAGTGCTTTTTTCTTAGCTATGCGTCAATTTTTTTCACCAAAGCCCACAATTAATTATCCTTATGAAAAAGGTTTTGTATCTGGCCGTTTCCGTGGTGAGCATGCATTGCGTCGCTATCCAAATGGTGAAGAACGGTGTATTGCTTGTAAATTATGTGAAGCAATTTGCCCTGCACAAGCGATTACAATTGAAGCAGGTCCGCGACGTAATGATGGTACACGGAGAACTGTCCGTTATGATATCGATATGGTTAAGTGTATCTACTGCGGTTTTTGTCAAGAAGCGTGTCCGGTAGAAGCTATTGTTGAGGGACCAAATTTTGAATTTGCAACAGAAACACGTGAAGAACTCTATTATGATAAAGAAAAACTTTTAATGAATGGAGATCGTTGGGAGCGAGAAATTGCTCGAAATATATTGATGGATGCACCTTATCGTTAAGTGTATCATTAAATGAGGTGTCGGATAGTTTTCCGATAAATTGTAATCTGGTATGAAGTTTATACCAATTGTTTGAATAATTAAGGAGAAGCCTATGCTAACAGATCTAGCGGCGGCATTTTTCTATTTGTTTGCTTTTATTATGCTAACAAGTGCAGTTATTGTTATTACAGCACGCAATCCAGTGCATTCTGTTTTGTTTTTAATCCTCGCATTTTTTAATGCTGCGGCTTTATTTTTACTTGCAGGAGCAGAGTTTTTAGGACTTATTCTGCTTGTTGTTTATGTTGGAGCTGTCGCTGTTTTATTTTTATTTGTCGTTATGATGCTTGATGTCGATTTTGCTGAGTTAAAGAGTGGAACTCTTCGGTATGCTCCTATTGGAGCTTTTATTGGCGTTATTATCGCTGTAGAATTGATTGTTGTTTTTGTAAGTAGCTATTTTTCTCCAGTCTTGAGAGCGCATGTTACGCAACCAATGCCTGATTTAGCGCAGCGAACAAATACACAGGCATTAGGAGATATTCTCTATACGGATTATGTTTTCTATTTTCAAATTGCTGGAATAATTTTATTGGTTGCAATGATTGGTGCTATTGTTTTAACACTTCGTCATAAATTAGGAGTAAAGAGGCAATCTATTGCAGAGCAAGTTTCTAGAACGGTAGAAAGTGCCATTGAAATCAAGCAAGTTGAATCAGGAAAAGGTATTTAAGGGGGGCTATATAGATGTATATTGATATTACGCATTATCTCACAGTTTCTGCTTTGATGTTTACAATTGGTATTGCTGGAATTTTTCTCAACAGAAAAAATGTGATTATTATCTTGATGTCTATTGAGCTTATATTACTCTCAGTTAATCTTAATTTTGTTGCATTTTCAGCGTTTCTTCATGATCTCGTTGGGCAGATATTTGCTCTATTTGTCTTAACCGTAGCAGCTGCTGAAGCTGCCATTGGTTTAGCAATTCTTGTCGTTTTTTTCCGTAATCGTGGTTCCATTGCGGTTGAAGATGTTAATGTAATGAAAGGCTAACCAGTGATGTATTATACGATTGTCTTTCTTCCGCTTTTGGGTTTTCTCATTGCTGCACTAGGTGGGAAAACGATAGGAGATCGTGCGAGTGAATTAATAACATGTAGCTTTATGGTGATTGTTGCCATATTGTCGTGGGTGGCTTTTTTTAGTATTGCACTTGGTCATACTCCAGTGATTGATGTATTGGTACTACATTGGATGACTGTTGGTGACTTAAGCTTTAACTGGGCTTTACATATTGATACATTAACAGCAGTCATGCTTATTGTTGTAAACAGTGTTTCGGCATTAGTGCATATTTATTCAATTGGTTATATGCATCATGACCCCTCAAGGTCACGTTTTTTTTCTTATCTTTCTTTGTTTACATTTATGATGCTTATGTTAGTGACCTCCAATAATTTGATCCAAATGTTTTTTGGATGGGAAGGTGTAGGACTTGCTTCTTATCTGTTAATTGGTTTTTGGTTTCAACGCGATTCTGCTAATAAGGCTGCAATGAAAGCTTTTGTCGTCAATCGTGTTGGAGACTTTGGTTTTCTTTTAGGAATATTTAGTATTTTTGTTTTATTTCAATCGGTTGATTTTAGCTCTATTTTTGCAAAAGCTGCAAACAATAGCTTTATACAAAATATGACATTTTTAGGTTGGCAGTTTGATGGACAGATGGCAATTACCATTACATGTCTTTTATTATTTATTGGTGCGATGGGAAAATCCGCACAATTTCTTTTACATACTTGGCTTCCTGATGCAATGGAAGGGCCAACCCCTGTATCAGCACTTATTCATGCAGCGACAATGGTAACGGCTGGTGTTTTTATGGTTGCGCGTATGTCGCCAATTTTTGAACTTTCTTCAACTGCTTTGACAGTGATTATTATTATTGGAGCAACAACGGCATTTTTTGCAGCAACTGTGGGGTTAGTGCAGAATGATATTAAGCGTGTTATTGCTTATTCTACATGTTCTCAACTTGGTTATATGTTTGTTGCATTAGGTGTTGGAGCTTATGGAGCTGCTGTCTTTCATCTTTTTACGCATGCTTTTTTTAAAGCCTTATTGTTTCTTGGGGCGGGCTCTGTCATTCATGCTGTATCTGATGAACAAGATATGCGAAAAATGGGCGGGTTACGCAAACATATAAAGGTCACCTATTGGATGATGATGGTCGGGACCATTGCATTGACCGGTGTTGGCGTTCCTGGAACACTTTTCGGGACTGCTGGTTTTTTCTCAAAAGATGCGATTATAGAGTCTGCTTTTGCATCCCATAATATTGCTTCAGGATATGCTTTTTATCTTCTTGTTTTTGCAGCCTTATTAACAAGCTTTTATTCATGGCGGCTTATCTTTATGACGTTCCATGGAAAACCACGAGCAACTGTTGATGTTATGCATCATGTACATGAATCGCCCCCAGTGATGTTGATCCCTCTCTTTATTTTATCTATTGGAGCAATATTTGCTGGTGTTATTTTCCAACCTTATTTTTTTGGTGATTTATACGATACTTTTTGGAAGGGAGCATTGTTTACAAGCAGCCACAATCATATCCTTCATGATGCCCACCATGTTTTTAATTGGGTAAAATGGTCGCCTTTTATAGCAATGATTCTTGGGTTTATGTTGGCTTATTTATTTTATATTGCGGCTCCCTCTCTTCCCAAGAAAATGGCGCGTATTATGCCAGGAGTGTATCACTTTCTTTACCAAAAGTGGTATTTCGATCAATTATATAACTTTTTATTTGTTCGTCCTACCTTTAGAATTGGTTCTTTTCTTTGGAAAGTGGGAGACGGTAAGATTATTGATGGTCTAGGTCCCAATGGTATTGCAGCGCGTGTTGTTGATATTACAAATAGAGTTGTTCGAATGCAAACAGGCTATCTTTACCACTATGCATTTGCAATGCTTATCGGCGTTGCATTGCTCATTACATGGATGATGATCGGGGGCGTAAACTAATGACCGATTGGCCTATTCTTTCTACGGTTACATTTTTGCCGCTTGTTGGTGTTCTTCTGATTTTGTTTATCAAAGATGATAGTGAAGTAGCACGCCATAATATACGTAATGTTGCATTTTTTACGACTCTATTTGTTTTTATTATTTCTTTAATTATTTGGATAGGATTTGATTCTAGCAACCAAAATTTTCAAATGGTTGAAAAATCCAGTTGGTTAGGGGGTGGTATTAGCTATCATATGGGGGTCGATGGTATTTCTATTCTTTTTGTTGTTCTCTCGGCTTTTCTTTTGCCTTTCTGTATTTTAGCAAGTTGGGAGAATGTTAAAGAGAGATTAAAAGCCTATATGATTGCGTTTCTTCTTCTAGAAGTTGCGATTATTGGTGTTTTTTGTGCTCTTGATGCAATGCTATTCTATGTTTTTTTTGAAGGCAGCCTCATTCCAATGTTTATCATTATAGGTGTATGGGGAGGAGCACGTCGTGTTTATGCAAGTATAAAGTTTTTCTTATATACTTTACTTGGTTCAGTGCTTATGCTGGTTGCTCTTATGGTTATGTATTGGGAGGCTGGGACACTTGATATACCAACTTTACTCAATTATCAGTTTCCTGTTCATATGCAAATATGGTTGTGGCTTGCATTTTTTGCTTCTTTCGCAGTTAAAATGCCAATGTGGCCAGTTCATACATGGCTCCCTGATGCTCACGTAGAAGCACCGACGGCGGGTTCTGTTATTTTAGCTGGTGTCTTACTTAAATTAGGTGGGTATGGTTTTCTTCGTTTTTCTTTACCAATGTTTCCTATCGCTTCAGCAGATTTTGCGCCTTTTGTTTTCACATTATCGCTTATCGCTATTATTTATACATCACTGGTTGCACTTGTTCAAAGTGACATCAAAAAACTTATTGCATATTCCTCAATAGCGCATATGGGATATGTAACGATGGGTATTTTTGCTGCGAATGAACAGGGGATACAAGGGGCTATTTATCAGATGCTATCCCATGGAATTGTTTCAGCAGCATTGTTTCTTTGTGTTGGTGTTATCTATGATCGCTTGCATACACGTGAAATTTCAGCGTTTGGTGGTTTAGTGAATAATATGCCTAAATATGCTGTTGTTTTCTTAATTTTCACCATGGCAAATGTTGGTTTGCCTGGAAGCTCAGGGTTTTTGGGTGAATTTTTAACCTTAATAGGTGTTTTTCAAGTAAATAAATTGGTTGTTGTTTTAGCAACAACAGGTGTTATCTTATCGGCAGCCTATGCTCTTTATCTTTATCGGCGTGTGATTTTTGGTTCCTTGGATAAAGAGAATTTAAAAGTATTAATAGATCTTTCTTTAAGAGAAAAATTCCTCCTTTATCCAATGGTTATTCTTACAATATTCTTTGGTATCTATCCAACGCCTATTCTTAAGGCAACGGCGTTTTCCGTAGAAACCCTCATCAATAAACTGCACTAGATAAGGGAAGAATGCACATGCAAACTGAAATAATAGCGCAATTAGTCTTAATTCTTCCAGAGCTTTTAATTGCATTAGGAGCTATCGTGCTGCTTATGATTGGTGTTTATTCCAATACACGTGCTTCTTTAACAGTGACAGGTTTAGCCATAGCACTTCTTGTGGCAACCATTGTTATTCTTATAGTTTTTCCGGAAAATGGCTCATTTCAAACCAATGCGCTCGTTATCGATTCCTTTAGTCGTTATATGAAAATTTTAATGCTTATTGGTGCACTCTTTTCTCTTATCATGTCTGTTGGTTTTGCCAATGCACAAAAGTTTAATATATTTGAGTTTCCAGTGCTTGTTCTTTTAGCAACCCTTGGAATGATGTTTATGATTTCAGCGGGTAATATGCTGTCGCTTTATATGGGGTTAGAATTGCAATCTTTAGCTTTATATGTTTTAGCAGCGATTAATCGTAATAATGTGAAATCTTCTGAAGCCGGTATAAAATACTTTGTTTTAGGAGCATTATCTTCAGGGTTGCTTCTTTATGGTATTTCTTTGCTTTATGGTTTTACCGGTCAAATTGGTTTTCACGAAATTGCTCTTGCTTTAAAAGGCAAGAATGTACAATTAGGGGTTATTTTTGGAATTGTCTTTATTTTAGCTGGTTTGGCTTTCAAAATTTCTGCTGTTCCGTTTCATATGTGGACACCTGATGTTTATGAAGGAGCGCCCACACCGATTACAGCATTTTTTGCTGGTGCCCCTAAAGTCGCTGCAATGGCTTTAATCATCCGTATTATTGTGGTGACCTTTATTCCCCTAGGACGTGTTGATAACGTGATGCCTGCATGGCAACAAATTTTGGTGTTCATGGCAATTGCATCAATGATACTGGGTGCTTTTGCTGCAATCGGTCAGAATAATATTAAGCGCTTAATGGCTTATTCGTCGATCAGTCATATGGGTTATGCACTTGTTGGTTTATCTGCTGGAGATATGCTTGGGATAAAAAGCGTTATCCTTTATATGACTATTTATCTTGGAATGACGCTTGGTTCATTTGCCTTTATTCTTGGAATGCGCTCTCAGAATGGAAATGTTGAAAATATTTATGATCTTTCAGGGTTAGCAAAGACGAATCCGTTTATGGCTGTTGTGATGACAATACAGCTTTTTTCTTTAGCAAGCATACCTCCTATGGCTGGTTTTTTTGGAAAGTGGTATACATTTTCTGCTGCTGTCCACGCTGGACTTACGCCACTTGCTGTCGTTGGGATGATAGCGTCTGTAGTTGGGGCTTTTTACTATTTGCGAGTCATTAAAATTATGTGGTTTGATGATGCAAAAGCGCATTTTGTTGCTTTATCGAAAGAGCTTCAATTTTGTCTTGGTCTTTCTGTATTCTTTATTTTATTTTACGCGCTTTTTGGAGTTTGGTTCGCTGAGCTAGCAGAAAAAGCAGCAACAGCATTGTTTTAACGAATATGGTTTATACTTTATCAGATTTTGCACAAAAACAGGGATACACTGTTGAAGCATACGATAGTGTTGATTCAACAAATCTCATTGCGCAACGAAAAGCGCAAAGTGGTCATCAAGGTAATCTTTGGATTGTTGCACAAGAACAATTACAGGGAAGAGCGAGAAGAGGGAGAACTTGGTCTAGTCCTAAAGGGAACCTTTATTCTAGTCTTTTGTTAATTGAGGATATTGTGCATCAAACTGCTGCTCAACTTGGTTTTGTTGCTGGAGTAAGTGTAGCAGAGGCAATAAAACAATTTATAAAAGATGAAAAGCAAACAAACAATATTGTGAGCTTAAAATGGCCAAACGATATTTTGCTCAGAGGTGTGAAAAGCTCTGGAATTTTGCTCGAGATTTTAAAATTGCCATCACAACAATATGCATTGGTTATTGGTATTGGAATAAATGTGAAATATAATTATGAAAACGCACTCTATCCCACTTCAAGTTTAAAGAATATTGGTTTGCATATTGAAGCAGAACAGTTATTTACGGTTCTGACGGAGTTTTTTTCTAAAAACTATCTCCTTTGGAAACAATCAGGAGGACGCAATATAATTCGCGAAAAGTGGCTTTTATACTCTGCTCATCTTGGGCAACATGTCAAAATAATCAATGATGAAAAAGTCATCGAAGGTATTTTTGATGGTCTTGATAGTGATTTTAACTGCATCATAAAACAAAATAATGGTCAAACAGCCATTATAACAGCTGGGGATGTTCATTTTGGTTCAGCTGCTTCTGCTCATGCAAATCGTATTAATTGATAAAGTTTTATTTCATCATCAGATTATCTTAATGATTTAGGAGATGTTTATGGTTGCGGCCAACGAGAATGAATTTGTTTTTTTACCTTTAGGAGGAGTAGGTGAAATAGGGATGAATCTCGCTGCTTATGGATTTGGTCCTGAAAATTTTCGTGAATGGTTGCTTGTTGATATGGGAGTTAGTTTTGCTGGACCTGAATTACCGGGAGCAGATCTTGTTTTGCCTGATATTCGTTTTCTAGAAAGTGAAAAACACAATATTCATGGTCTTGTTTTAACACATGCTCATGAAGATCATTATGGGGCCGTTCTTGATTTATGGCCAAAGTTACAGGTTCCAATTTACTGTACGCCTTTTACGGCAGGATTATTGGAAAGTAAAAGGCAAGCAGATTTTGAATCTCAAAAAATTTCACTCAATATTTTTCAAGCTGGTGATTGTTTTCAGGTAGGTTCCTTTGCTGTAGAGGCTATAGCCGTTAACCATTCAATACCAGAAGCTGTCTCTTTAGCAATTACAACCTCTTTGGGGACTGTGATTCATACTGGTGATTGGAAAATCGATCATACCCCTTCACTCGGGGCTGTAACCGATGAAAAAAGATTTCGTGCTTTAGGCAAAAAAGGTGTTTTAGCATTACTTTGTGATTCCACAAATGCGTGTCGGGATGGTATATCTCCATCAGAGCAGCAGGTTCAAACCAGTCTTTCTGAAATTATTTTGAAAGCTAAAGGGCGCGTTGCGATAGCAACTTTTGCTTCTAATATTGGTCGGATACGTTCTATTGCTCTTGCCGCTGAAGCTTCTGGGCGTAAGGTACTTGTCATTGGGCGTTCCCTTAAGCGAAGTATTATGGTTGCACAAGAGCTTGGTTATATGAATGGTTTAGCGCCATTTGTAACAGAAGATGATTATGGTTACATCCCGCGAAAAGATCTTGTTTTAATCGTCACAGGAAGCCAAGGTGAGCCGTGTGCTGCTTTGGCTAAACTTTCACGTGATGGAATGAGGAATATTGCACTCTCCGCTGGTGATACCGTTATTTATTCATCACGAAGTATTCCAGGAAACGAAAAATCTATTCTTGAGGTACAAAATCGTTTCATTGATTTGGGTATTGAAATTATTACGAATGAAGATGCTCTTGTTCATGTTTCAGGTCATCCCCGTCGTTCAGAACTTTTACAGATGTATGATTGGATAAAGCCACAGATACTTGTTCCTGTACATGGGGAAGCAATGCATCTTAAGACTCACGCAACTTTAGCCCGTCAAGCAGGTATTCAAACTGTTATGGATATCAGAAATGGCTATATGTTACGTCTCGCACCAAAGCCTGTAAAAGTTGTTGATCAAGTTCCTGTTGGACGTATCTATAAGGATGGTTGCCTAATTGGGGATGAAGATGAATTAGGGATTCGTGAACGCCGCAAACTCAGTTATGCTGGTCATGTTACTATTTCTCTCCATATAAATAATAAGTATGAATTATTGGGGGATATCGGTCTATCAACATTCGGGTTACCTGAAAATAATGGAAAAGGGGAGAGTTTGAAAGATATTCTTTTAGATATTGTAGAAAATACAGTTTATAACATCCCACGGCTAAAACGGAACAATAATGAACTTATTCGAGAGGCAACACGACGTGCAGTAAGAGCAGCTGTTCATGAGATTTGGCAAAAAAAACCTATCTGTACAGTTTTTTTGCATCGGTCAAAATAAAGAATTTTCCTATTACGTTATTTAAAGAGAAAAGCATTTTTATTTTATTGCTAAATAAGAAAAATAGAGAATAGAGCACAATAAATTTTGAAACAATAAGATCGTTATATTTGCAAGTATTCAGAATGCGGCTATAGATGAATGGAGGGTGTGTTAAATTGTTTCAATATGGTAGATCTGATTAGGAGTTAATTATTTCAATGCGTCTTTCTCAATATTTCCTTCCCCTGTTAAAAGAGAATCCTAAAGAAGCAGAAATTGTTTCTCATCGTTTTATGTTGCGTGCTGGGATGATTCGACAGCAAACATCAGGAATTTATTCTTGGCTTCCTTTGGGAAAAAAAGTGCTTGATAAAGTTTGTAAAATTATTCGTGAGGAGCAAGAACGCGCTGGTGCAATAGAAGTATTGATGCCTACAATTCAATCTGCTGATCTTTGGCGTGAAAGCGGTCGCTATGATGATTATGGTTTGGAAATGCTCCGCATTAAAGATCGTCAAAAACGTGATTTACTTTATGGTCCAACCAATGAAGAGATGGTAACAGATATTTTTCGCTCTTATGTTCGTTCTTATAAAGATCTTCCGCTTAATTTGTATCATATTCAATGGAAATTTCGTGATGAAATTCGTCCACGTTTTGGTGTGATGCGGGCACGAGAATTTTTAATGAAAGATGCTTATTCTTTTGATCTTGATTATGAAGGTTCTAAAACATCTTATAACCGTATGTTTGTTGCTTATTTACGCACTTTTTTTCGTCTTGGTTTAAAAGCAATTCCCATGCGTGCTGACACAGGTCCCATTGGGGGGGAGCTCAGTCATGAATTTATCATTTTGGCTGAAACGGGAGAGAGCGCTATCTTCTGTGATAGACAATTTCTTGAACTTACCGTTCCCCATAGTTCAATCGATTTCAGTGATAAAGCTGTTTTAGATGATATTGTTAAGCAATGGACATCTTTTTATGCAGCAACGGAAGAAATGCATGAGGAAGAGGAATGGGCTAAAATTTCTGAGAATAATCGTCTTTCAGCGCGTGGTATTGAGGTTGGGCATATTTTCCACTTTGGTACTAAATATTCCGCTCCAATGGGAGCAAAAGTTATGGGACAAGATGGAAAAGAGCATGTGGTCTCTATGGGATCTTATGGTATTGGGCCTTCGCGTCTTGTTGCGGCCGCTATTGAGGCTTCTCATGATGAAAATGGTATTATTTGGCCAAAGTCGATGGCACCGTTCGATTTTGGGATTATCAATATGAAGCCCGATGATGAAAAATGCACACAGGCATGTGAGTTTCTCTATCAGGGATTAAAGAAGGTTGGTTTTGATCCGTTATTAGATGATAGAAATGAACGTCCTGGATCAAAATTTGCAACAATGGATTTGATTGGTTTGCCAACGCAAATCATTGTTGGTCCTAACAGCATTGCACAAAATGAAGTTGAAATTAAAGATCGCAAAACAGGTGTAAAAAAATCTCTAAAGGTTGAAGATGTACTCAGCCAACTTTCTATAATTTAATAGGAAATATTATGAAGAGGCTGAAAAACAAATGCTTTTCATCTTATGAGTGGATGATCGCTTTTCGTTATATGATTCCGAATAAAAAACATGTCGTTGCCTCTGTTATTTCAATTATTTCTCTTATTGGGATTATGTTGGGCGTATTTGCTCTGGTTGTTGTTATGGCGGTGATGAATGGCTTTCGTACAGAACTTCTCAATCGTATTCTTGGTATGAATGGACATCTTATTGTTCAAACAGTTGATTCTGGTTTTTCTGATTATAAGACTCTTATTTCTTCTTTAGAAACTACAAACGGTGTGAAGTTTGCTTTACCTGTTATTGAAGGTCAAGCGCTTGTTCAAGGTGAAGTTCAAGGTGGCTCTGGCGCGTTAGTTCGTGGTATGCGCAAACAAGATCTAGAAAAGCTTAAAACAGTCTCTCAAAACATTAAATTAGGATCGATTTCTCGGTTTGATCAACAAGAAGGTGTTGCAATTGGAAGTGGCTTAGCAGAAAAATTAGGACTGACAGTTGGAAGAGATATTCGTATTATTACTCCAGATGGTGATGAGACTCCTTTTGGCGTTACTCCGCGCGTGAAAGCTTATAAAGTCGTTGCTATTTTTGAAGTTGGTATGTCTGAATATGATTCAATATTTATCTTTATGCCTCTTCATGAAGCACAAATGTTTTTTAATTTAGGAGATAAGGTTCAGTCTTTAGAGTTATTTCTAAATAATCCTGATGCAGTTGATCAAATAAAACCCGTTGTAGAAAAAGCAGTTGATCAACAGGTTTATTTAATTGATTGGCGTACACGCAATCAGGCTTTTTTTTCAGCTTTACAAATTGAACGAAATGTTATGTTTTTTATTCTTTCTCTGATCGTTCTTGTTGCTGCTTTAAATATTATTTCAGGGCTGATTATGCTTGTAAAAGATAAAAGTCATGATATTGCAATTTTACGCACGATGGGGGCGCAACAGAGCGCGATTTTGCGTATATTTATCATTACAGGAATGATGATTGGTTTTATTGGAACGATATTGGGGTTAGTTTTAGGTGTTATCGCGACCGCGAATATTAATCATATACAAGATTTTATATCTTGGTTATTTAATGTTGACGTTTTTAATCCTCAACTTTATTTTTTAACAAAATTGCCTGCACAAATTGAGTGGAGACAGACCGTCTTGGTTGCTATGATGGCTTTATTTTTGTCGTTTCTTGCTGCTCTCATTCCGGCATGGCGAGCTGCTAAGCTAGATCCCGTACAAGCTTTGAGGTATGAATAATGACAGCTATTTTAGAGCTTGTAGAGATTGAAAGACGCTTTTTCGAGGGGCATAAGCCGCTCATTGTTTTAGATAAAGCGAATTTTATTCTTAATCGTGGAGAGCTTGTCGCACTTGTTGCACCATCTGGTGCTGGAAAATCAACACTTCTTCATATTGCTGGATTATTAGAAAAACCAACCGCTGGTGATGTGATGTTACGGGGTGTTTCTTGTGCAAAGCGTTCTGATAGTGAGCGAACAGCTATAAGACGAAATGATATTGGTTTTGTTTATCAATTTCATCATTTACTTCCAGAGTTTACGGCGTTAGAAAATGTCATGATACCGCAAATGATAGCAGGATTAAAAAAATCCATAGCAGAAGATCGTGCGCGAAAATTATTAACGTATCTGCGTATTTCTCATCGTGCTAACCATCGTCCCTCAGAGTTATCGGGAGGAGAACAACAACGTGTTGCTATTGCACGTGCAGTAGCAAATGGCCCTTCGGTTCTTTTGGCTGATGAACCTACAGGAAATCTTGATCCAGTAACTTCAGCTTATGTCTTTCAAGCTTTATCTATCCTTGTTCGTCAGTCTGGTCTTTCTGCTCTTATTGCAACACATAATTACGCTTTGGCTAAGCAAATGCATCGTCGAATTACACTTAAAGAACAAAAAATTATAGAACTTCCTTAAAGCAATGTATAAAATTTATACGAATAATTGAATAGTTTATATTACTTTATTCAAGGAGATTTTTTATGACAGTTTTTGCCGTTGACAAAAATCAATTAGATGCTCGTCGTCGTCGATTGATTTTTCGTGCATGGCATCGCGGTATTCGTGAAATGGATCTCATTTTTGGACATTATGTTGATGCTCATATCATTGAGATGAATGATAAAACGCTCTCTGAGCTTGAGTATATTATGTCTTTTGATGATCGTGATTTACTCACATGGATTACTGGAGAAATTTTGCCCCCCTCTGAAGTTGATAGTCCACTTTTCCGTGATATTGCCAATTATCGTACTTGCTTAAGTTATTAATCCCGATGCCTATATTTAAAAAAATTGTTATTCCCAAAAATAATTCTGTTCGTATGATTTTAGATGGCGTTACTGATGGATTTGAAGCCTTTGCGCTTGCTAAATTAAGTTCAGAAATTGCACAAGGTAAACCGCTCATCTATGTTATCCGTGACGGAACAAAAATTGCGCATTTACAACAAGTTTTAAATTTTATTGAACCCAATTTACCCGTACTTCAATTTCCTGCATGGGATTGTTTGCCTTATGATCGTGTGTCACCAGGAATTGCTGTTATGGCACGTCGACTATCAACATTGGCACACATAGCAAATTTACGGAAAGATCCACATCCTGCAATTATATTAACAACAGCAAATGCAATTATGCAAAAGTTGCCTCCTCGTGAAATGATAGAAGCTCAGCTTATTCACGCATGTGTTGGCCAACGCAATAACATGGGAAATCTTATTCAATTCCTAGAAACCAATGGTTTTGAACGCGTTACAGTTGTCCGTGATGTTGGTGAGTTTGCTGTAAGAGGAGGAATACTTGATATCTTTTCTCCGATGGATGTTGAACCTTTACGCCTTGATTTTTTTGGAGATACCCTAGAAAGTATCCGCGTATTTGATCCAGAAAGTCAAAGGACAACACGTCAAAAAACTGAACTTTTATTACAGGCAATGAGTGAGGTTGTTCTTACACCAGAACGAATCAGCCGATTTAAAAGCAATTATACCCGTACATTTGGTGTATCACAAAAAAATAACATGCTTTATGAAGCAATTGCTCAAGGACGGCGTTTTGCCGGTATGGAACATTGGCTTCCTTTTTTTTATGAAAACCTTGACACTTTTTTTGACCATTGTGGCAACCTACCGCTTGTTTTTGAGCATCTTATAGAAGAAGTTTTCATTGAGCGCTATCGCCTTATTGAAGACTATTATAATGCGCGTAAAGAGCGCGAAAATGATAAAGAAATTTCTACTTCTTATCATCCAATAGACCCTAGTCTTCTTTATTTAACGCCAGAGCGTGTTTTGGAATGTGTGCAACAATCTTCACAGCGTATTGATTTTTCACCTTTTAATATTCCACAAAGTTTGGAACAAACAGTTATTCACACCAATGTTAAACAGGGATATGATTTTGTAAAAGAGCGTAATGCGCAAGAAAAAAATGTTTTTTCAAATGTTATTGATCATATCGCCTCTTTACGCACTGCTGGCAAAAAAGTACTTTTAGCGTGTTGGAGTGAAGGGTCTCTCAATCGTTTGATACAAGTTCTTGATGAGCATGGATTGAAAAAAATAGATGTTGTAAAATCCTTGCAAACTGTCAAAGCAACACCACGAGATCATATATTAGCAGCTGTTATCATGATAGAACATGGTTTTGAGGCTGAAGATTTAGCTATTATAGCAGAGCAGGATATCCTAGGTGATCGCTTCATCAGATCACCAAAGCGGCGTAAGAATAATACAAATTTTATTTCTGAAATTTCTGCTTTAAATTCTGGTGATATTGTTGTGCATATCGACCATGGTATTGGCCAATTTGTTGGTCTTAAAACCATCACAACCACTGGAATTTTACGAGATTGCCTTGAAATTAAATATGCTGGAGGAGATCTCCTCTTTTTACCTGTTGAAAATATTGAGCTTCTCTCACGTTATGGCTCAGAAGGAACAGAGGTAACTTTAGATAAATTAGGGGGTGTTGCTTGGCAAGCACGTAAAGCGCGGCTTAAAAAACATTTATTGGAAATGGCAGGGCAATTAATCCGTATAGCTGCAGAGCGTATGACTCGTGCTGCGCCTGCTTTACTTCCACCAATTGGACCATTTGATGAGTTTGTTGCTTGCTTTCCCTATGAAGAAACGGAAGATCAAATGAATGCAATTGATGCTGTTCTGGATGATCTAGCCTCAGGCAAGCCGATGGATCGCTTGATATGCGGTGATGTTGGTTTTGGAAAAACTGAAGTAGCCATTCGAAGTGCTTTTGTTGCAGCATTAAATGGATATCAGGTTGCGGTTGTTGTACCAACAACTTTGCTTTCACGTCAACATTACAAAACATTTATTTCGCGTTTTCAAGGATTACCAGTTAAAATTGGACATGCTTCGAGGCTTGTAAAAGCGAAAGAACTTGCACGAGTAAAAAAAGGTGTTTCAGATGGTACAATCGATATTGTCATTGGAACCCATGCATTATTAAGTGGTGCAGTTAATTTTTTACGGTTAGGCCTTCTTATCATTGATGAGGAACAGCATTTTGGTGTCAAACACAAAGAGCGTTTAAAAGAGCTTAAAAGTGATATTCATGTTCTCACACTTTCAGCAACTCCCATACCACGCACTTTAGGGTTAGCTTTATCGGGTGTACGTGAACTTTCATTGATAACAACCCCCCCCATTGATAGAATGGCGGTTCGTACTTTTATTTCACCATTTGATGCACTTGTTATACGAGAGACCCTGCTTCGAGAATATTATCGTGGTGGACAAAGTTTCTATGTTTGTCCTCGTATTTCTGATCTGGCTTTTGTAGAAGAATATCTCAAAACACATGTGCCAGAACTGAAATTCGTTGTGGCTCATGGACAAATGCCGGCTGGACAACTTGATGATATCATGAATGCATTTTATGATGGGCAATATGATGTGCTACTCTCAACAACCATTATTGAATCGGGGCTTGATATTCCAACAGCCAATACTCTAATTGTGCATCGTGCTGAGATGTTTGGCCTTTCTGCTCTTTATCAGTTACGTGGTAGGGTAGGGCGTTCAAAACAACGTGCTTATGCTCTCTTTACATTTCCTGCTGGTAAAGTCTTAACAGCTGCTGCCGATCGCCGTCTTAAAGTTTTACAATCTCTTGACACTTTAGGGGCTGGTTTTCAATTGGCAAGCCATGACATGGATATCCGCGGTTCAGGCAATTTTTTAGGTGAAGAGCAATCGGGGCATATCAAAGAAGTTGGATTTGAACTCTATCAAAAAATGCTTGAAGAAGCTATTGCTGAATTAAAAGATGGAGAGCTAAATGAAGATAAGCAATGGTCTCCTCAAATTTCTCTTGGTACAACAGTGATGATACCAGAAAGTTTCGTGCCTGACTTATCATTACGTATGGGACTTTATCGTCGTTTAACAGAACTTGATGATTTAGAACAAATTGATGAATTTGCAGCGGAGTTAATTGATCGCTTTGGTCCTTTACCCATTGAGGTTCAACACCTTCTTAAAGTCTTTTATATCAAAACATTGTGTCGAAAAGCGCATGTAGAGAAATTAGATACAGGACCAAAGGGGATTGTTATACAGTTTCGTAATAACTATTTCGCAAATAGTGTTGCTCTTGTTCAGTGGGTTGGAAAACAAGGTTCGATGGCAAAAATTCGTCCAGATCAAAGTATCGCTCTTATTCGTGATTGGTCCACAGCGGATGAAAGGCTTGTTGGAGCAGCGAATATTATGACACAGCTTGTCGAAATGGCAGAACAACATTCTGTTTAAAAAATATCTTTATTATTTCAGAACTATTACTTATTTTTATAAAATTCTTATATAAAAACAATTATTTATTGATTTTATATAAGAATAAAATTTAAGTTTATAATAAAGAACCATTTATATATTTATTTGGTTTTTATTATACACGTATTGATATAATTAAGAAAATAGATTAGATTGTTTAACTCCAATAAATAGCACTTATCATATAATAAGCTAATAAGCTTTTGTAAATTTTTTAGAAAGAAAAAATTTGGTAAAGATAACATGCTTTCTTCATTACAAAAGTGTCTAACTATCGTTTTTTTATTACTCACTTTGATATATGGCGTAAAAAACGCTCACGCTGAGTTATCTTCTGATGAACAATACCAACATTTAAAAAACAAAAGAAAGAATATTAAAGAGAGCATACAATTTATTGAAGAAAGTATGTCTCATTTGAACATTTGGGAAAAAAATATTTCTAAAGCAGAGTACTATGAGCGTTTGCAGGAACGGAATAAGCTATACAAAAAACTGAAAACTCTGAAGAATGAATATTATAATCTTGGTTCGAAATTACAGGATCTAGCTGAAAAAAAACAAAAAATTATCTTTAGAATACATATAGCGAGAGAGTACGAAGTAGGGGAGTATGAAGAAAAGTTGATTAAAACAAAAGATTATTTAAAAAAAACTCAAATGTTTAATGAATGGGGAATGAATGAGAAAAGTGGAGGTGATGATGAGATAATGAAAAATTATCTCATGTTTATTATTGCTTGCAACACGTTAGCGGATATATTGCAGAGTGATATAGGTGCTATTTTGCGCAAAGATTTTGATTGGAAAGATAAAGATTTTAGTTAGGCTAAAGGCGCAAATAATTCAATAAGTCCTAGTTTAGTCAGGGATATTAAAGAATTACTAACAGATGGCTCTTATAGTTATGAAAAACAAATATTTGACGATATAAAAAATAGTCTTACAAAAGATAATTGGTTTGTTAAAAATGCACCTGAGCTTTGTAGAACGATTAAAGAAGTACATAATATAATGCTGCCAAACAAGAAAAAGAATATTATAGATCGTATGCGTTCTCATGTTAAAGAATTATTCAATTAAAAAGTATTGTTTGATTTATGTTGAATTATATTCAAAATAGAAAAATACTTAATTTTTCTTAACAGTATAATTTAGAAAATTCATAAAAAATAATGCCATAAGAATATCCAATTAAAAATTTTCTCATATAAATACAGATAAATTAAGATTATATAATAAATAATATTTAAAATATATTAGTAAAATATATTTTAATTTTTTGTTTTTAATATTAATTTATAATAAAGTAATTTTATGTATTAAGATATTATATATTGTTATTATCATATAAGATTTAATATATATTAAATAATAAACTCATATATCTTTTTTATGTTTTCTTTTTATGCATAATTTTTTGTGTTTGTAGTTTTTTATTTTTATCTGATTAATTATTTTAATGACGATACATCTCATATCATAAATCTTGTTTCATTAATACGATAAGAGAAATATTTATAGCTCTAAGTTGTGTTATATACAGAAACAAAATGATATTTTGAATTCATTTTTTTAAAAACTTAAATCATTAACGATTTATATCTTTGATGTTGTGAAAGATGAAAAGAATTTACAATTTAGCAGCTTCTTTTATTTGAGAAATAACTTAAAATAAATTGATAAAAGCTATATTTTTATTCACGTTGTAAAGCTGAGAGATGATATTTGTACAGAGGTACAATAATGGGTGTTTAATATATGAGCATAAATTTATTATGGCTTTGGGCACGTAAGATAATTCATAGGGGGTATTTTTATTCTTTTGTTTAGTAGTTTTATCTATAAAACTAATTCCGCTTATGATGTACAAGTGGAGAAATTTTATTGATTCAATAATAAGAGAGATTCGCGCTATTAGGATCTTTCACACAATATAGAAAAAAGATAAATTATTATTATAAATTAATATGTTATTATATTTTAAGGAAGTTTATTATAAATAAAATATTTTCAGTAGTCATAGATTTTTTCTCTAAGAAAATGTGTTGTTTAATTAAGAAAAAGCGCTTCTTTAGTAGCGTATTTTTAAACTAAACTGTTTAGTTAAACGCTATAGAATATAAAATTTTTTATTACAAAAGCGTATCACCATTGTTTTGTAAACAAGGGCAGAAATTTTAGACAATCAGTGGTTTAATTCATTAAATGTTTCAATAATATCATAGATGATTTTGTTTTTGTGTATCATACAAGGCACATAAGGAAAACAGTAAAATTTATCTGATATTTTGGAGCTTCATGCATTGCAACACCTGTTTCTAAGGTTCTATGAGCTTAACACGAAGAGTAATAAATGTAAAAAGTTTAATTAATAAGTTTTTTAGAGTAGTATTAGAGTTTATTTTAATTAATATTGCAATATTGATTCGTTTGTGTAATCTTAGTTTAAATGCACAGAGGTGTTTTATGGATAGATTGCATCAAATACCAATGTGATGAAGAGGGGAAATGATATGAGTGTATAAAATTAGAATGGCTCGTCGTATTTTTTCTCTAAATTTGACTTTTTTTTTTATATTGAAGTAAAAATAGTAAAATTAATTGTTATTTCATTATAAGTTAATAAATTAAGTTGGAATTATATTTAATATTTTTTTGAAGTTACTTAAAAGCGCGTTGAAAGGATTAACTTAATCATGTCGCATAAAAATGTTTATTCTGCTGTTTCAGTATTAGTTGGAGCCGCTGCCCTTTTTCTTATAGCTGGTATTTCTGCAAATGCGCAAACTTTATCACAAGGTTGGTACAAAGTTTGCAGTAAGCAGCATGATGTTGATATTTGTAATACAATGAATACTGTATTATCGAATACGGGACAACCTTTAACGGCTTTTAATCTTGTTGAAATAAAAGGGAAGCAAAATGAAAAACGTATAGGCATTCAAGTGCCGACAGGTCGTTTTTTGCCAGAAGGTGTTCATATTAAAATTGGTGATGATTTCTCTAAAAAAATCCCTTATGTGATTTGTAATGGACCAAGTTGTATTGCCAATGATGTTTTAGATGATAAGCTTATAGCAGCTATGAAAAGTGGTACAAAAATGGTTGTAACCACAGTTAATTTCCGTGGTTCAGCTAATCCTATTGAATTTTCTCTGAATGGATTTACAGCAGCCTATACCGGTCCTGGTATGGAAGAAAAAGATTTTCAACAAGAACAAATAAAGCTGCAGCAAGCTATTCAATCAAAACAAAAAGAAATTGAAGAGCGTATGCGTGCTGAGCAAGAAAAAGCAAAACAAAAGTAATAAAACCACACCATAAAATTTGGTCAAAACGTTTTCTATAATTGTTTATTTGAACCGCCACAGTTTTCTGTGGCGGTTTTTTAAAATCCTTAATTTTTCGAAAGAATTCTGCGTTTCCACCAACCAATACGTTCAGTTTTGGAAGAATCATTAGGCGTTGATGAAATAACAACGGGTTGATTAATTGTTTCTTCAATTTGGGAAGGAGAGGTTTCGATAATTTCCTCCATCTCGATTACAGTTTCTTGCTCTAATATTTTTTGTACTTGTGTTGTCTCTTTAGAAGATGATTTTTTACGTGTTCCACGTGTTGATTTTTTACTCTTTTCAAGAGCTTTATCTTCTACCTCATGAATAGATTTGTCTGCTTTTTTTGTTTTAGTTTTACGCACCGAACTGGTTGTAGGTTTTTCTTCAAGAGATTTTTGTTCTGCAATATTTTGATCATTCTCTAAAGAAAGTTGATTTTCTATTACTTTTGAAGAACGTGTTTTACGTTTTTTAGGTTTAATACTTGTATCATTTTTTTCAGATTCACTCTGTTGTTGTATACCTAGAGCTTGTGTATTATTTTTTGTTTCTTCAAGTTCAAAAGATTTAGCAGATGAAACACGACGTTTGCGATGCGCTGCTTTAATTTCTGCTAAAGCTTGCTTAGCAAAATCTCCCACTGGTTCTGCATAAGGAACGCGAATCTGATGAAAACTGTTATCTTGATTGCGTCGACCACCACGACGTCCTCGACGACGTCCTCGATGATAAGAATCATCATTCAAGGTATCTTCTTTTTTATGAACGTTGGAGAGAGAATGATCAGTAATTTCACCGTGACGATTTTTGCGCCGACGCTTTTGGTTTGTTTCAATGGGAGATGGATTTTCAATAGATTCACTCTTTATGAAAACAGAATCTTCAATTTCTTGCTTATTGTCACCTTCCAATGAAGATTGAGAAATTCTCTCTGCTATTGAGCCTTTAGAAATAACAAGATGTTGTGTTCCAATACTATCATCTGCTTCAATACTAATATTAAGTTTAAAGCGAGCTTCTAAATTAACAAGAATATTGCGTTTATGATTTAATACATAAAGCGCAGTTGCTACGGGAGTGCGCACGATAATATTATGTTGCGAATTATGAAGAAGATATTCTTCAATTGAGCGCATGACATGTAACGCAATTGATGATTCAGAACGTATAGTTCCTGTTCCTGCGCAATGTGGGCATGGCTGTGTCGTACTTTCTAAAACCGATATGCGAATACGTTGACGACTCATTTCTAAAAGGCCGAAGTGTGAAATATGACCAACTTGAATACGAGCACGATCGTTTTTTAAACAATCTTTTAATTTTTTTTCGACAAGCTTCACATTACGTTCTTCAAGCATATCGATAAAATCAATCACAATTAAACCAGCAAGGTCACGCAAGCGTAATTGACGCGCGACTTCTTCAGCAGCTTCAAGGTTAGTTTGTAAGGCTGTCTTTTCGACAGAGAATTCTTTTGTAGAGCGGCCAGAATTTACGTCAATAGCAACAAGTGCTTCTGTTTGATTAATAACAAGATAACCACCAGATTTTAAAGAAACTTGTGGTTGCAACATTTTATCAAGTTGAATTTCAATATTATTTCTTGCAAAAATGGGCGTAGGATCACGGTAAGGTTGCACAACTTTTGCATGACTTGGCATGAGCATACGCATAAAGTCTTTCGCTTCACGATATCCTTGGTCTCCAGATACAAGAATTTCACTAATGTTCTTATTGTAAAGATCTCGTATAGAACGCTTGATGAGATTGCTTTCTTCATGGACAAGGCATGGCGCCGTTGACTCGAGTGTCAAAGTGCGAATAGTATCCCATAACCGCATAAGATATTCATAATCACGTTTAATTTCAGCTTTTGTTCTATTGGCACCAGCGGTTCGTAAGATAACTCCCATACCTTTTGGAACGGCTAATTCTTTTACGATTTCTTTAAGACGCTTACGGTCTTGTACGTTCGTAATTTTTCGTGAAATACCACCACCACGTGCTGTGTTGGGCATTAGAACAGAGTAACGACCAGCTAGAGATAGATATGTTGTAAGGGCAGCACCTTTATTACCACGCTCTTCTTTGATAACTTGTACCAACAAAATTTGACGTCGTTTAATGACTTCTTGAATTTTATACTGGCGTCCTTGTTTTCTTTGATAAATCGGGAGCTCTTCACGGATGTCCTCAGCACCGACCATTTCAATCTCATCATAAGAGATATTGGCATTTAATGCTTCTTCTGTATTATCAATTATTGTCGCTTCAGATGTGATATCATTTTCAATATCGGCTGCTATAACATTGTTTTTTTCACTTTTTTTTGTTCTTCTGGAGCGTTTTTTATTTTTAGTTGCTTCTTCCGTAAAGGTATCTATAGAATTTTCTCCTACAGCTTCTTTTTCTTCTTCTTCAAGAAGAGCAAGGCGATCAGCAATAGGAATTTGATAATAATCAGGATGAATTTCAGAAAATGTTAAAAAACCATGTCGGTTTCCACCATATTCAACAAAAGCTGCTTGGAGAGACGGTTCTACACGCGTAATACGTGCGAGATAAATATTCCCCTTGAGCTGTTTTCTATGTTCTGATTCAAAATCAAGTTCTTCAATTTTGTTGCCGTGAACAACAACAACACGTGTTTCCTCCGGATGGGAGGCATCTATAAGCATTTTGTTTGACATAAGTTAATATCCTGAAGGCGACATGCACAATTTTATTCAAACGAATGCTATAACTATTCGTAAACATAAAAGGCTGTCTGCCATAAAAGGGAGGTACCAGAAAAACAGGACGGAACACCACGTGCAAAGGCATGACTGCATTTACACCATTTCTCATCATTATTTCCATCTGTTTTTTATGACTCATATTTCTTAAAAGTCTCCGGTAAAATAATCTTTAAAACAGTTCGGATATCCGAACCAACGAATCTTAAGTAATGCAATCCTAATGTTACAACATAGAAATTTTTCATCCATAAAAAAGTCTCAACGCATAATAGACAAAAAACCTCTAAAGACAACTTAATATGAGTTGTAGATAATTTAGATGACTATTATCAGCTAGGAAGCATAAATATTCTTTTATGTTGATATCATGCGTTTGGCAAGTAACAATGTAAATTTGGCAAGTAACAATGTAAATCATGTATAATTATAATATCTTTATGACCTTAATTCCATTTTGAGGTGTTTATTTAGCTTTTATTGAAAAATAGAGATAAATTGGTGTATTGTTTTATGTAACCAAGATAAATTATTACAAAGGTAATGTAGAGTATTTTGCTTATGATAAAAGTTTTTTTTACCAAAAAGCTGAAAACAGCTTATGGGGATGTTATTGTGCTCGTCACATACTTTTTATTATCTTTTTTGCTACTCCAAACTAGTGTTCAAGCCGCAGATCCTCTGAGACTTATTAATTTTCGAACCATTGGTGATAGTGTTCATACGCGTATTATTGCGGTTTTTAATTCAAAACCAAATGTTCGTTTACAGATTTTGGACAGGCCCGCACGTTTGGTTATCAATTTACCTACAATTGACTTTTCGATGCAAAATACGCCTTTAAAGAAACGGAATACATTATCCGTTATGCTTTCAGATGTGCGTTATGCTTTCTCTGACATACAGACTTCACGCATTATTTTGACAAGTAAAACGGCTTTTGTGGTTGAAAAAAATGTCGTAAAAAAATTAAATAATGGTTTATGGCAGTTGCTGATTGATATTCGTAAAAGTACACAAGAAAAATTTGATGAGATATTAAAAAAACAGCAAAGAAGCAATTTTGATACAAAAACACAGTTAATGCCAGCATATAATTTCCGTGTTGTTCTTGATCCTGGTCATGGTGGTATTGATGGTGGTGCACGGGGTGTTACTGGAATTTTAGAAAAAGATGTGACTTTAGACTTTGCGCGTGCATTGCGAGACGAATTACAAAAGGATTCTCATATTACCGTTGCTTTAACACGAGATTCCAATATTTTTTTAAGACTAAGTGAAAGAGTTAAAAAAGCGCAAGAGTTTGATGCTGATCTTTTTATATCTATTCACGCGGATACGATTGATCTACATTCTCTTCGCGGTGCCACAGTGTATACCATATCAGACAAAGCCTCTGATGCCATTGCAAAATCTTTAGCTGAAAATGAAAATAAAGTTGATTTGCTTGATGGTTTGCCTGCAGATGAAACGCTTGAAGTTACAGATATTTTGATGGATCTTACACGACGTGAAACACATACATTTTCGGTTAATTTTGCAAATAGTGTTATTTCAAGTTTATCAAAGAATCATATTAACTTGATTAATAACCCACATCGGTACGCTAATTTTCAAGTTTTAAGAGCTTCAGATATACCCTCAGTCTTGATAGAGATAGGTTATTTATCCAATAAAGAGGACGAAAAGTTATTAAATGATCCTCATTGGAGAAAACAAATGGCAGCCTCTATTGCTCATTCTATTCGTCAATTTGCTGATTATAGGCAGAAAATGATACAGCCTCTTTAAATTTGTGAGAAAATAGAGTATCAATAGGGGCTTCTAGTGTACCCTAGTATAAATAAAAGATAGAAAACAATTTCTCTTGATCTCAATCTTGTGGTGTTATCCACTTGGTGTGTTTGAAGTATAACGTATTTTTTCTTTGATTAATTCTTAAGAAAGCGATAGCCGTTTTTATGATGATTTTTTTAAGATATCTTCTTCGTTTTTTTGTTGCTATTGGACTTTGTGGTGCAATAATGTGGGGTGTTATGACCAGTGGTCAAGCAAATGCGCTTCCTGATTATGAAGTTCTTTCACTTTATGAGCCGCCAGTAATGACCCGCGTCCATGCTTCTGATGGTCGTCTTATGGCAGAGTTTGCAACAAAACACCGTCTTTATTTGCCGATTCAATCAATACCAAAGCTTGTTATAGATGCTTTTGTTTCGGCTGAAGACAAGAATTTTTATCATCATTTTGGTTTAGATCCCGAAGGGCTTTCTCGCGCTTTGATCAATAATATTCGTAATATTGGTTCTGGAAGACGTCCAGAGGGTGCATCAACTATAACGCAACAAGTCGCTAAAAACTTCCTTTTAAGTTCAGAAACAACGTTAGAACGTAAATTTAAGGAAGCTATTTTAGCAATGCGTATTGAGAAAACTTATTCAAAAGATCATATTCTCGAGCTTTACCTCAATGAAATTTATCTGGGTCGTGGCACTTATGGTATAGCAGCAGCTTCTTTGACTTATTTTAATAAATCCGTTAATGATCTGACGCTAGAACAATGTGCTTATTTGGCTGCTCTTCCAAAAGGACCAGCAAATTATGATCCATTTAAGAATACACAACGTGCTATTGAACGGCGTAATTGGGTTATAGACCGTATGATTGCAAATGGATATGTAACGCGTGAACAAGGTGAAAAAGCGAAAGCTAAACCTTTAGGAGCGACAATACGTGGGAGTGATAGCTATGTTTTTGCGGCTGATTATTTTACTGAAGAAGTGCGGCGTCGTTTAATACATCGCTATGGGGCTAAAACACTTTATGAAGGTGGGCTTTCCATTCGTACAACGCTTGATCCGCATTTACAACTTATTGCACGACGTGCTTTGCACAATGGATTAATTAGATTTGATCATGCGCAAGGATGGCGTGGAGCTTATGCGCATATTGATGAGAAAGGTGATTGGGGGACAGAACTTGCAAATATCACAGGGCTAAGTGATGTTCCTGAATGGCGTTTAGCTGTTGTTCTTTCTACTAATCCCAACAAAGTAGAGATTGGTTTACAGCCACAGCACGAAGCTTCAGGTATATTATCCCAAAAACGGGAAATTGCTGTTTTATCTGAAGCTGATTCAAAATGGGCTCTCCATGTTGTAAAAGAAAATGGTTATCGAAAAACTGTTCAGAACTTATCTCATGTTCTGCAAGTTGGGGATGTCATTTTTGTTGAAAAACTATCCAATACAAACAACACTTATCGTTTACAACAAATTCCAAAGGTTGAAGGTGCAATTGTTGCTATGGAACCTCATACAGGGCGTGTTCTTGCTATGGTGGGAGGATTTTCTTTTGCCGAATCTGAATTCAATCGTGCAACCCAAGCTTACCGCCAACCGGGGTCTGCTTTTAAGCCTTTTGTTTATGCAGCAGCTCTTGATAACGGATATACACCAGCATCCGTTGTTTTAGATGGCCCCATAGAAGTTCGTCAATATAATGGTGAAGTTTGGCAACCCAAAAATTATGGTGGTACCTTTGCAGGACCTTCAACGTTGCGTTACGGTATTGAGCATTCTCGTAATCTTATGACAATACGGCTTGCCAATGATATGGGAATGCCTCTTGTCGCTGAATATGCAGAACGTTTTGGGGTGGTAGATAAATTGCAGCCTTATCTTCCCATGGCTTTAGGGGCTGGTGAAACAACAGTATTACGGATGGTTACAGCTTATTCCGTTATTGCCAATGGCGGACGCTCTATTAAACCTTCTCTGATAGACAGAATTCAAGATCGTTATGGGAAGACAATTTATCGTCATGATGATCGTATTTGCGAAAATTGTAATACGAATTCATGGAATAATCAAAGTGAGCCCACATTGATTGATGAGCGAGATCAAGTTCTTGACCCTATGACGGCTTATCAAATTACATCGATGATGGAAGGGGTTGTTCAGCGTGGTACTGCGGCACGTTTACGTTATCTTAATCGACATATTGCCGCTAAAACAGGAACAACCAATGACTCTAAGGATGTCTGGTTTATGGGATTTACTCCTGACATTGTCGTTGGTATTTTTGTCGGTTATGATCAACCAGCTCCGTTAGGATATAATGGAACAGGAAGTTCATTAGCTGCACCTATTTTTGGTGATTTTATGGTAGATGCTCTTAAAGGGAAGCCAGATGTTCCCTTTAAGATGCCAAAGGGTATGATTTTAATGCCAATTAATCGAAAAACAGGAATGCTTGCCGAAAGAGGAGATCAAGATGTCATTATAGAAGCATTTAAACCAGGGACTGGTCCTGCTGATATCTATCAAGTCATTGGGAGTACGAATTCTTTTCAAGAAGGTGTTCCTGCAGTAACCACTTCTCCACAAGTCAATAAAGCTCTTGAAAGTGGGACGGGTGGGCTGTATTAATCGATAAATTTTTTTGCCATGAGTTATGGTTTTTATCTATTTTTACAATGTCGGTTCCGTAAATAGAATGATAAAACCCTACCATTTTCTGATAGCTGCTTTTAAATTTGTATAAAATGCTAAGAGACATAACCAGAAAGAGTATTAAAAAATACGGTGTTAAATTATGCGAGCAGAAATAGAAACATTAGTTGATGAAATCCAGAAAGCAATTCAATTGCTAAGGGGGCATCTTTGACTGGGATCAATCACTAAAACGTCTCGAATATCTTAATCAAAAAGCGGAAGATCCATCCTTATGGGATGATGCGCAACGAGCACAGGATATGATGCGTGAGCGTCAACGTCTTGATGATTCAATTAATGGCCTTTTATCATTTACAAAAACTCTTGAAGAATGCATTGAGCTTATCGCGATGGGCGAAGAAGAAAGTGATGTTGAAATTATCGCTGAAGCAGAAAATTCAATACGTAATCTTAAAAGCGAGATAGATAAAAAGCAAATTGATGTGCTTCTTTCAGGAGAGGCGGATCCAAATGATACCTATTTAGAAGTTCATGCTGGGGCAGGGGGAACTGAGAGCCAAGATTGGGCTTCTATGCTCTTACGCATGTATATGCGCTGGGCTGAACAGCATGCAATGAAGGTTGAAGTTTTAGAAATTCATGATGGAGAAGAAGCAGGAATAAAGTCAGCGACTATTCTTGTAAAAGGGCATAATGCTTATGGAATGTTAAAAACAGAATCAGGCGTTCATCGCTTAGTGCGGATTTCCCCGTTTGATTCGAATGCAAAGCGCCATACCTCTTTTGCAAGCATTTGGGTTTATCCGGTTATTGATGATAATATTGAGGTTGATGTTTCAGAGGCAGATGTGCGGATTGATACATATCGTGCATCAGGAGCAGGAGGGCAACATGTTAATACGACAGATTCTGCCGTTCGCATCACACATATAAAAACGGGTATTGTTGTTCAATGTCAAACAGAGCGTTCTCAACATAAAAATCGCGCTACGGCTTGGTCGATGTTGCGTGCACGGCTTTATGAAGAAGAGCTTAAAAAAAGAGAAGAAGAAACCAATGCTGCTGAATCTTCTAAAACAGAAATCGGATGGGGACATCAAATTAGATCTTATGTTCTTCAACCCTATCAGCTTGTCAAAGATTTGCGTACAGGAATTGAAAATACTGATCCACAATCTGTACTTAATGGTAACTTAGATGTATTTATAGAAGCAGCGCTTGCTCGACGCATTTATGGACAAGATAAAGAAATTGAAGATATTAATTAATTATATATCATCCTTCAAGGATGCAAATTTGTTTCTTAAGTTGTTCATTTTACTGAGGTTGTGATTTACGGTAGCTCTTGATACTTGAGAGGTTCAAAGAGGTATTCTCTTGTTTCTTTTCTTCAAGTTTTTTCTCACACGCCAATCCTGCTATATAAACGAATTGATTTATAATGATAATTCACTGTTTTGCCTATTGAATGAGAATCCCGCATATCGTAAGATTCTTTCATTTCAAACTTGTTTATGTTGAATCAATCAAAATCACTACTTGCACATAACAAACGGGATGAGTGTGTGGATAAAAATTATAGAAAAAAGGACTCAAAATGGCTCTTATGAACTGTCTTAAGTACTAGGGGCGGTCTCAATCATCCACGAGCTGGCAAAGTGTGTGATGGTGCCGGCTTGTTTCTTCACAAGCGTAAAGATGGGGGTGCTCAATGGATTTTTTATTATTTCATGGGAGATTTATCATTATACCATTCACGAGGTGTCGTCGTGAAATGGATTTTGGAGGCAGATGTCTCTTTAAAACAAGCTTGTGAATGTGCACCCTAATGGCGCTTCTGTTTTACGTGAGGGGCGTGATCCTATTAAAGAACGCAATAAACAAAAGCGTGAGATAATAAGCAATCTCCATTATTTAAAAGATATTGCTCTAGAGACTTTTGAAAGTTGTAAAACCGAACTAAAGAATGATGGCAAAGGTGGCAAATGGTTTTTATCTTTACGGCTTTAATTCTCCCACAATTAGGCTGTATTTCCGTTTCAGAGATTACACAAACAGAGATACACAATATCTTGCTCTTATTTGGCATACAAAAGCTGGCGCTGCTTACAAAGCTCTCATTTCGTTTCAATCGTTGTCTCAAACATGCTGCTGCACTATGACGGATGCAAGTGAATTGATTTTGATTCATTCAAAATAAGAAGAATTTACGATATTCAGGAGGATAATTTAAATGTAGAATAATCAGTTGTTCTTATAAAGCAATATATTATAAAAATTGAAACCATTGGAAAAATTAATATCAATTGGGAAGGAAAACTTTTGCTTTTTAAGATAAATCAAGCATTCTCTTTACAAGTCACCATTACGATGTAAAAGTGTTGCAGCAGCTAAAACATTCTCAGCATGTCCAGATACACTTACTTTGCGCCATTCTTCTGTTATTATTCCATATGCATCAATTAAAAAAGTGCTCCGTTCAACACCCATATATTTGCGTCCATACATACTTTTCTCCACCCAAACACCATAAGCTTCAAGGGTCCTTTTTTCTTCATCAGAAACCAAGATGACATCAAGTTCATGTTTTACTTTAAATTTATCATGTTTTTTTACATTATCTGGAGAGATTCCAATAACAACAACACCGATTTCATCAAATTTCGTCTTTAATTTCGTAAAATCAAGCGCTTCGCTTGTGCATCCACTGGTATCATCTTTGGGATAAAAATATAAAACAACAGGTTTTCCTTTAAAGTCAGAAAGACATACTGTCTCTCCTCCATCGCGTGGTAAATTAAAATCAGGAGCAAGAGTACCTTTCATTGAGTTTATCATTTTTTTATCTTTCTTTTTAAGCGCAAAGATCAATTACTAGCATACAGAGAAGGAATAAAGTTTCAACTCTCTAAAATAGAATTATTTTAAAGACTTTTTCGCCATCATATAAAATTATTCTGTCATAAGAATTAAATTAAAAAATGAGGGAAGAAAGCGTAAGAAAGATCAATATCATGGATATAAATATAGAATGAATGAGAAATCAATAGATTATAGCGGTTTGATCAAAATATGTTTTTTCTTTCCGAAAGAAAGTTTAATGATTCCTTCTGCTGTCACATCTTTTTCAATAATAAGGTGTGTTTCATCCTCAATAATTTGATCATTAACACGTACGCCCCCACCTTGAACGTGTCGGCGTGCCTCACTATTAGATTTAGCAAGTCCTGCTTGTACTAAAAGAGTGAGCAATCCAACACCTTTTTTTAATTTTGAGGAATTAATTTCAACAGTTGGAAGATTTTCTCCCAGAGTTTTTTCTTCAAACGTTTTGCGAGCCGTTTCTGCAGCTTCATCGGCAAGAGCGCGTCCATGCAACATTGCTGTAATTTCTGTTGCAAGAATTTTTTTTGCTTCGTTAATTTCAGTTCCTTGTAATAGAGAAAGTTTAAGAATCTCATCCATCGGTAATGGAGTATAGAGCTTTAGAAATCGTGTTACATCAGCATCTTCTGTATTGCGCCAGTATTGCCAAAATTGATAAGGTGAAAGCTTATCCGCATTCAGCCATACAGCCCCATTCAATGATTTACCCATTTTGGCACCGGAAGAGGTTGTCAGCAATGGTGATGTTAACGCATATAATTGCGGTGTTCCTAAACGATGCCCTAATTCGATTCCGTTAATAATATTGCCCCACTGATCAGAGCCCCCCATTTGCATACGCAACCCATAACGTTTATAAAGTTCAACAAAGTCATAAGCTTGCAGAATCATATAATTAAACTCTAAGAATGACAAAGAGTGCTCACGCTCAAGTCTGAGTCTGACAGAATCAAATGACAACATACGGTTGACAGAAAAATGCTTTCCTACATCACGCAAAAATTCTAAGTAGTTTAAATTGCATAACCATTCAGCATTATTCACAATACAAGCATCGGTTTCTCGGTCACCGAATGTCAAATAGTTAGCAAATACCTTTTTAATACCATCAATATTTGCAGCAATATCATCTTGTGTCAGAAGGCGTCGCGCTTCGTCTTTGAAGGAAGGATCACCAATCAATCCGGTCCCTCCACCCATTAAAGCAATGGGGCGATGACCCGTTTTTTGTAACCAATAAAGCATCATAATCTGAAGAAGACTTCCAGCATGTAAACTCGATGCTGTTGGATCAAATCCAGTATAAGCGCTTACAGTTTCTTTTGAAAAAAGATCATCTAAGCCTTTTTCATCTGAAATTTGGTGGATAAAACCACGTTCGCTCATAATATGTAAAAAATCAGATTTAAAGGCAAACACAGATTTAATTTCCTAATTTAAGAGTGCATTTATTGTATATAACAGGCGATTATATAATAAGTTATTAATGTGTTATCTATCATAACTGACGCACACCTCACAAGAGAAAGAGACATATTGGTAGTATAAAGATAATAACACAGGTATTATTTCTTTTTTACGCTAAAAAAGAGCCTTCTTAGTAATAGAAAAAAGGTATTCTGTTACTCTCATTTCTATCCTGAAATAAAATTTAGAAAAGTTTTAATATAGACTGAAAAAATACTTTGTTATGATCAGGGACGATTTTTGCTAATTTTTTATAAATCTATCGTATTTTCCTAAGTTAGTGAAAGTATTTCAGAAGGAGGAGCGAGAAGTTCATTGGAGATATGGTTATCCAAATATTGGGCACATCGCTCAATAAGTTCTTCATGACATCCACTGAAAAAGTGATTAGCCTCTTCCAATATTTCTTGTGTGATGATGATACCTTTTTGTGTTTTTAATTTATCGACAAGTATTTGAACATCTTTTGGAGGGGCAACTTTATCGATACCGCCATGAATGATAAGTCCAGAAGATGGACAAGGTGCAAGAAATGAAAAGTCATAAACATTAGGCTGAGGAGCAACTGAGATAAATCCCTCAATTTCCGGTCGGCGCATTAAAAGCTGCATACCAATCCATGCTCCAAATGAGTATCCTGCTACCCAACAATTTTTAGAGTCTGGATGTTGTGTTTGCACCCAATCCAGAGCAGCAGCAGCATCTGAAAGTTCTCCTATTCCATAATCAAATTCACCCTGACTACGACCAATACCACGAAAGTTAAAACGTAAAGTTGTAAAGCCACGTTGTTGGAACATATAAAAGAGGTCATAGACAATTTTATGATTCATAGTTCCACCAAATTGGGGATGAGGATGCAAAATGATCGCAATGGGTGCATTTTTTTGTTGTGAAGGTTGATAACGCCCTTCGAGCCGACCCGCAGGACCGTTAAAAATAATTTCTGGCATAAAATGCTCCCTTAATGCAATAAAAGGCTCTCTTTGACCCTGGTCGACTTTTACCATAGAATCTCTTAAATAATTATTAGATATTCTTTTTTTAGTGCACTTTTCAAGAAAATTGCGCTATTTTTTTAATCAATTCATAAGATTAATGATTGCGATGTAAAATGGTTATAAAACGCCGATATTTTGATCATAACGCAACAACACCACTCAAAAAAGTGGCACGGATGGCGCTACTAGAATCTTTAGAGATATTTGGTAATCCATCATCGGTTCATAAGGAAGGGCGTGCGGCTAAAACTTTGTTGCAAAAGGCCCGTCGGCAAATCGCTGAAAATCTTAAAACAGATCCAGATCACGTGATATTTACCTCTGGTGCGAGTGAAGCTGCAATGACTTTGTTAACACCCTTTTACAATATTGGGAAAGCAAAAGTTAAATTTTCTCATCTTTACCTTGGAGCGACTGAACATCCCTCTGTTGCAGAGGGAGGGCGTTTTTCTAAAGAGTTGATAAGCGTCATTGCTGTTGATCAAGATGGGCTCATTCAACAAGATAAATTAACATCACTCTTAGCGGCTCACGATAAAACAAAAGGTTTACCTCTTGTTGCTATTCAAGCTGCAAATAGTGAAACTGGTGTTGTTCAACCATTAAAAGAAATAGCTGCTGTTGTTCGCGATTTAGGAGGCACTCTTGTTGTTGATTTGACACAATATGTAGATAAAAATTTTGTTGATATTCATCAGTTAGGAGGAGACTTTTTTATACTGTCTGCCCATAAAATTGGCGGTCCTAAAGGGATAGGTGCTTTTGTTTCATGTGGTAATCTTCTCACTCCACATCCTCTTATTGTCGGGGGAGGACAGGAAAAAGGTTTACGGGGAGGAACAGAAGCATTGCCTCTTATAGCTGCTTTTGGAGCAGCAATGGCTGATTGTTTCACGCAAGAAGAAAGAAAACAATTAATATATTTACGCAATAAATTAGAAGATGGACTACAAAAAATAAGTAGAAATGTTGAAATTTTTGGTAAAAGAGTTCAACGTTTGCCAAATACAACTTACTTTACCGTGAAAAATATAAAAGCTGAAACGATGCAAATTGCTTTTGATTTAGAAGGGTTTTCTGTATCAGCTGGTTCTGCCTGTTCTTCGGGAAAAGTAAAACAAAGCAAAGTGTTGGAGGCAATGGGGTATCATGTTCCAAATGGTGCCATTCGCATTTCGCTAGGGCGTGGTACAACTTCTGAAGATATTGATGATTTTCTGTCGTTTTTTTCTCAAATTATAAGCAGGAAAAAAGGAGAAGATTTATCATCAGAAAGTTATAAAAATTAGAATTATTTTAAAAATAAAATAAGTTTGATTGAAATTTTTGCACTTTACCTATAGCCTAGGAGATAACTTGCTTACTTTAATCTTGTAAAAAACAAGACTTTAGTTACCGGTTTTTGACGCCAAAAAATGGAGAAAATTTATGCCGGCAGTACAAGAAACGATACGCCAAGTACGTGAAATAGATGTTGACCAATATAAATATGGTTTTGAAACCAATATTGAAACCGATAAAGCTCCAAAAGGCTTAAATGAGGATATTATCAAATTTATTTCCGTTAAAAAAAATGAGCCTGAATGGATGCTAACATGGCGCTTAAAAGCTTACCGCCGTTGGCTGACAATGCAAGAGCCTCATTGGGCGCGTCTTGAATATCCTAAAATTGATTTTCAGGAGCTTTATTATTATGCTGCTCCAAAAAATCATACAGGACCAAAATCTTTGGATGAAGTGGATCCTGAGTTATTAGCAACGTACGAAAAACTTGGCATTCCTCTTAAAGAACAAGAGATTTTGGCAGGAGTAAGAAAACAGTCTGATCCCTCCACTTTTGATGACAGTATGTCTGTATCGGGGCAGGTGGCTGTTGATGCAGTCTTTGATTCTGTTTCTGTTGTAACAACATTCAAAAAAGAGCTGGCACGTGCTGGTGTGATTTTTTGTTCTATTTCAGAGGCGATTATTGAACATTCTGAGCTTATTAAAGAATATTTAGGAACAGTTGTACCTATAAGTGATAATTATTATGCGGCTTTAAATGCAGCTGTCTTTACAGATGGTTCATTTGTTTATATTCCCAAAGGGGTTCGTTGTCCTATGGAGCTTTCAACTTATTTTAGGATTAATGAACGCAACACTGGCCAATTTGAACGAACATTGATTATCGCCGCTGAAGATTCCTATGTTTCTTATCTTGAAGGGTGTACAGCACCCCAACGTGATGAAAACCAACTTCATGCTGCTGTTGTTGAGCTTATTGCGCTTGAAAATGCAGAGATTAAATATTCTACAGTACAAAACTGGTATCCTGGCGATAAAGATGGAAAGGGCGGTATTTATAATTTTGTGACGAAGCGTGGAGATTGTCGAGGTGATAACTCTAAGATTTCATGGACACAAGTTGAGACCGGTTCTGCGATTACTTGGAAATATCCATCCTGCTTACTGCGCGGTGAGAACGCGCGTGGAGAATTTTATTCTATTGCTGTTGCAAACGGTCATCAACAAATTGATTCCGGTACAAAAATGATTCATTTAGGAAAAAATACATCCAGTCGTATTATTTCCAAAGGCATTTCTGCTGGTTTTTCAAATAACACGTATCGAGGACAAGTTACAGCGCATAGAAAAGCACAAAATGCGCGTAACTTTACGCAATGTGATAGTTTGTTAATCGGGAATGATTGTGGTGCGCATACAGTTCCTTATATTGAAGCAAAAAATGCAACAGCTCAGTTTGAACATGAAGCCACAACATCAAAAATTTCCGATGACCAACTTTTTTATGTTATGCAAAGAGGAATTCCTGAAGAAGAAGCTATCGCATTAATTGTAAATGGTTTTGTAAAAGAGGTCATTCAAAAACTTCCCATGGAATTTGCTGTCGAAGCGCAAAAGCTTATTGGTATTAGCCTTGAAGGTAGTGTTGGATAATTTTATTTAATGAGATAAATAGAAGACTTTATGTAACAAGGCTGTAACGGTAGCACATAATGCTAAAAATGACCTCTATGGTAATTACAAAAGTAGATGGATGCTAAGGTAAAATAATACGCATTGATATCTGAAAAACAGCCAAAACAGGATTAAATGATGTTAGAGATCAAAAATTTGCACGCCCGTATTGCTGAAACCGATACAGAAATTATTCGTGGTTTAAACTTGACAGTTCAAGACGGAGAAGTTGCCGCTATCATGGGACAAAATGGAGCCGGAAAATCAACTTTATCTTATTTGCTTGCTGGTCGTGATGATTATCAAATAACAGAAGGAGATATTCTCTATAATGGACAATCACTTTTAGAAATGGATCCAGCAGAACGTGCTGCATATGGTGTTTTTCTTGCATTTCAATATCCAATGGAAATACCAGGGGTAGCAACAATGGAATTTTTAAAAGTTGCGATGAATTCTCAACGCAAAGCGCGAGGTGACGAAGAACTTAAAATTCCTGAATTTATAAAATGTGTTAAAGAAGTTTCAGCCAAACTTGAAATAGATATGGATATGCTAAAGCGTCCATTAAATGTAGGTTTTTCAGGTGGAGAAAAAAAACGCGCTGAAATTTTACAAATGGCACTTCTTGAGCCTACACTTTGCATTTTAGATGAAACGGATTCTGGTTTAGATATTGATGCGCTAAAAATTGTTGCAGATGGTGTTAATAAACTTCGCGATTCAAAACGTTCATTTTTGGTGATTACCCATTATCAACGGCTGCTTAATTATATTATTCCTGATACGGTACATGTTCTTTATAAAGGACAAATTATCAAAAGCGGTGATAAATCCTTAGCACTTTATTTAGAGCAAAATGGGTATGCTGATCTTATTAGGGAAGCGGTTTGAGGTTATTAAATATGAATGCACAGCAAAACTTGTTAGCGGTTGAAGAAAATATACTCAGTAATTTTAATCAGTATGTAAACCACTTACCTGGTGATAAAGCTGTACAGGAAATCCGCAAGAAAACTATTGAGCAGTTTCAAACGACACGGCTTCCTTCCCGTAAAATCGAAAGTTGGCATTATACCAATCTGCGTACCTTACTGAAGTCTATTAGCAATTTTTCAAAAGTTCAAGACAATCAATTGGTTGATGCATTGCTTTCAGAAAGTGCTGTTTTCTCCATAAACAATGGAAAAACATCGATAGAGTCAAAGATAGACAATATTGCAGTAAAACGCCTTTCAGATGCATTAGAAGATAATTCTTTACAGATAAATCAAAACATTTCTGATGAAGATTTTATTGGACAGTTAAATACAGCTTTTGTTACAGATGGTTGGCTTTTTCACATCCCTGAGAATACAAAGTTAAATATCCCCATTGAGTTACAAAATATACAAATGGGGGGACAATCTCATATTTTTTCGGATATAAAAGTTGATAAAAATAGTCAAGTTATGTTTATTGAACATCAGGTTGGCAATGATAAAGATACCTTTGTCAGTTCAATATTTTCATTAAATGTTGCTGCTGATAGTGATGTTACGTGGATTCTCATTCGCAATCGTGATTTTAATTCTACACAATTTGGTCGATTTTGTGCTGTTCTTGATCAAAGAGCGAAGTTATCACTTTATGTCATTAATATAGGGAGTCAATTAAATCGCCAAGAAATCGATATTGAATTACAGGGAGAAGAATCTGACTTTCAATTACGCGTCATAAATTTATTATCAGGACAAACACATAGTGATCTTACAATGACTGTTCGTCACGTGGAAGAAAAATCAACATCAACCGAAATTATACGCAATGTGGTTACAGATAAGGCTGTTGGTGTTTTCCAAGGAATAATACGTGTTTCTCAAAAAGCGCAAAAAACAGATGCACGCATGGCTTGTAATAGCCTTATTCTTTCAGATGATGCAGAATTTAATGCAAAGCCTGAATTAGAGATTTTTGCTGATGATGTTGCATGCGGTCATGGTGCAACAGTTGCTAATATTAATCATGATTATCTTTTTTATCTCATGGCGCGCGGTATTCCATTTAAAACGGCTCGTGCACTTTTAATTAAAGGATTTATCTCTGAGCTTATTGATGACATCAAGCAAGATAATATTCAGATTATTTTGGAGAATATCATTGGTAAATGGCTTGAAAAAAATGTTTAAGGTGGAAAAAATGGAAAATAACGTACAAACATTTACTTATAATGTAGAAGAAATTCGGCGTGATTTTCCTCTTTTGCACCATCAAGTTTATGGAAAGCGATTAGCCTATCTTGATAGTGCTGCTTCTGCCCAAAAACCACAATCAGTACTCAGTGCAATGAATAATTATTATCACTATAGTTATGCTAATGTGCATAGGGGAATGTACTTTTTAGCCAATGCAGCAACGCAATCCTATGAAAATTCTCGTGAAACCGTTCGTGTTTTTCTAAATGCACAAAAAGCGGAGGAGATTGTTTTTACGAAAAATGCAACAGAAGCTATTAATACTGTTGCTTATGGTTGGGCTATGCCTAAACTCAAGGAAGGTGATGAGATTGTTCTAACGATTATGGAACATCATTCAAATATTATTCCTTGGCATTTTCTTCGGGAACAAAAAGGTGTTAAACTTATTTTTGTTCCTGTCGATGAAAATGGTGTTCTGCACATTGAAGATTTCCAAAAGTCTTTAAGCGAAAAAACGCGGCTTGTTGCTATAACGCATATGTCCAATATATTAGGAACTGTGCCTCCTGTTAAAGAGATTATTAAGCGAGCACATCAAAATTCTATTCCGGTTCTTGTTGATGGTTCTCAAGGGGCAGTACATTTAACCGTTGATGTGCAAGATCTCGATTGTGATTGGTATGTCTTTACAGGTCATAAGCTTTATGGACCTACTGGTATTGGTGTTCTGTATGGTAAAGAAGATAGATTAGAAGAAATGCGTCCTTTTCAAGGGGGAGGGGAAATGATCGAGGAGGTAACAACCGATAAGGTTTTTTATAATGCTCCTCCTTACCGTTTTGAAGCAGGCACTCCTCCTATCGTTGAATCTATTGGATTAGCAGCGGCTATTGATTATATACAAGAGAAAGGTTGTAGCACGATTCATGCCCATGAGAGGTCCCTTTTAGCTTATGCGCAGGAAAAACTTAAAATGGTTGAGTCATTGCGTATTTATGGTCATTCTCCCAATAAAGGAGCTATTATATCATTTACAATTGAAGGGATTCACGCCCATGATATCGCTATGTTTATTGATAGAAGAGGAGTTGCAATCCGCGCCGGAACTCATTGTGCTCAGCCTTTATTACAGCGCTTTGGTCTAGCATCTATTTGCCGCGTATCGTTAGCCATGTATAACACTCAAGAGGATATAGATCAATTAGTAAAAGCATTGCAAGAAACAAGGACATTTTTTAATGGCTGAATCAATTGAAGAGCGTCATTCTACAGAATCCGTTGAAACTGTAAGCGAAAATAAAAAATCTTACATATCAGCAATTCCAGCAGACGAAATTGATCGTATGACAAATGATATTATTGCTGCTCTCAAAACAGTTTATGACCCAGAGATTCCTGCTGATATTTATGAGCTAGGACTGATTTATCGTATTGATATTGAAGATGATCGTTCAGTAAAAATTGAAATGACTCTTACAGCACCGGGATGTCCTGTTGCAGGTGAAATGCCGGGGTGGGTAGAAAATGCAGTTAGTGCAGTTGAAGGGGTTTCGTATGTTGAAGTCACTATGACTTTTGATCCACCATGGACACCTGATTGTATGTCAGAAGAAGCTCAAATTGCTGTCGGATGGTACTAAAAGTATTGTTAAGAGACTCTAATCTAGCCATTCATGAATAAGCTGTTTACTTTTCACAAGCGTTTAAATTTAAGGGCGATCGCATGAGTTATAATAAACAAAAATTAGAACTCACTTGGATTGGAAAAGAAAAACGCCCCAAACTGGAACCTCGTATTTTATTGGAAGATCTTGAAAAATCTTATCACGCTCCGCACCAAGTATCTACCCAAGATATTTTTGATAATAAACTCATTTTTGGTGATAATTTGTTCGCGCTCAAAGCGCTGGAACAAGAATATATGGGGAAGGTAAAGTGTATCTATATCGATCCGCCTTATAATACAGGCAATGTCTTTGAACATTATGAAGATGGTTTGGAGCATTCCCTATGGCTCAGTCTTATGAGAGACAGGCTAGAATTGTTACATCGTTTACTGGCGGAAGATGGAAGTATTTGGATTTCCATTGATGATGATGAACAAGCCTATCTAAAAGTGATGATGGATGAAATTTTTGGTCGCCAAAATTTCATCAACAATATAATTTGGCAAAAGAAATATGCCCCACAGAATGATACAAAGTGGCTTTCCGATAACCATGATTTTATAATGGTTTATGCCAAAGATAAAACGATTTGGCGCCCTCAATTGCTTCCTCGTTCAAACGATATGGATGCGCGCTATAAAAATCCTGATAATGATCCTCGTGGTCCTTGGAAATCGGGAGATTTATCCGTGAAAAGAGTAACACCTAAGGACATTTATGAAATCATCACACCTTCTGGACGCAAGGTAATGCCTCCTAATGGTAGAAGTTGGGCTATGAATAAAAAAAAATTCTTTGAATTATTGAATGATAATCGTATTTGGTTTGGCCCCACAGGAAGCAATGTTCCTTCTTTGAAGCGTTTTTTATCAGAAGTAAAAAATGGTATGGTTTCAATGACCATTTGGCTTTATGAGGAAGTAGGGCATAACCAAGATGCCAAAAAAGAGGTTAAAGTTTTTAATTCTAAGAATGTCTTTACAACTCCCAAACCTGAGCGGTTAATGGAACGCATTATTCAACTTGCCACCAACTCTGGTGATCTTGTATTGGATTCCTTTGCTGGTTCTGGTACGACCGGCGCTGTTGCTCATAAAATGGGCCGCAAGTGGATTATGATTGAACTCGGTGAACATTGTCATACACACATTATTCCTCGTTTAAAACAAGTAATTGATGGAACTGATCAAGGGGGAATTTCTAAAAGTGTCAATTGGCAAGGTGGAGGTGGATTTCGTTATTATCGCCTTGCACCTTCTCTGTTGCAAAAAGACCCATGGGGACAATGGGTTATTAGTCGCGAATATAATGCTGCGATGCTTTCAGAAGCTATGTGCAAACATATGGGATTTACCTATGCGCCGGATGAAAATCATTATTGGATGCAGGGGTATTCAACGGAAACGGATTATATTTATGTCACAACGAGCGCCATGACCCATGAACAACTCCGTATCATGAGCGAAGAAGTGGGCTCTCATCGGACCCTGCTGATTTGTTGTACAGCCTTTGATACAAAATCATCATCCTTTGAGAATCTTACACTTACAAAAATCCCCCGTGCAGTATTGGAAAAATGCGAATGGGGAAGGGATGATTATAGTTTAAATGTAGCCAATCTTGAACCAATGATTGTGGTAAAAGAAAGCGACAAAGATAAAGATATTGCACAACAAGAATTAGATCTATTTGGATAAATATCAACGAGGCAGGTTACGAATGAGCCGTAATAAACAAAAATTAGAACTTAACTGGATTGGAAAAGAAAAACGCCCCAAACTGGAACCTCGTATATTGTTAGAAGATCTTGAAAAATCTTATCATGCCCCGCATCAAATATCATCACAGGATATTTTTGATAATAAACTTATTTTTGGTGATAATTTACTCGCACTCAAGGCACTTGAGCAAGAATATACGGGGAAGGTAAAATGTGTCTACATAGATCCACCTTATAATACAGGCAATGCCTTTGAACATTATGAAGATGGTTTGGAGCATTCCCTATGGCTAAGCCTTATGAGAGACAGGCTAGAATTGTTACATCGCTTATTGGCAGATGATGGAAGTATCTGGATTTCCATTGATGATGATGAACAAGCCTATCTAAAAGTGATGATGGATGAAATTTTTGGTCGCCAAAATTTCATCAACAATATAATTTGGCAAAAGAAATATGCCCCACAGAATGATACAAAGTGGCTTTCCGATAACCATGATTTTATAATGGTTTATGCCAAAGACAAAACGATTTGGCGCCCTAATTTACTTCCTCGTTCAAGCGATATGGATGCGCGCTATAAAAATCCTGATAATGATCCTCGTGGTCCTTGGAAGTCAGATAATTTATCTGCAAAAAGAGTAACACCTAAGGATATTTATGAAATCATCACACCTTCTGGACGCAAAGTTATGCCTCCCGCTGGAGCTAGTTGGCGGGTTAGTAAAGAAAAGTTTGCCAAGCTGTTAGAGGATAATCGTATTTGGTTTGGCCCCACAGGAAGCAATGTTCCTTCTTTGAAGCGTTTTTTATCAGAAGTAAAAAATGGTATGGTTTCAATGACCATTTGGCTTTATGAGGAAGTAGGGCATAACCAAGATGCCAAAAAAGAGGTTAAAGTTTTTAATTCTAAGAATGTCTTTACAACTCCCAAACCTGAGCGGTTAATGGAACGCATTATTCAACTTGCCACCAACTCTGGTGATCTTGTATTGGATTCCTTTGCTGGTTCTGGTACGACCGGCGCTGTTGCTCATAAAATGGGCCGCAAGTGGATTATGATTGAACTTGGTGAACATTGTCATACGCACATTATTCCTCGTTTAAAACAAGTAATTGATGGAACTGATCAAGGGGGAATTTCTAAAAGTATCAATTGGCAAGGTGGCGGTGGATTTCGCTATTATCGCCTTGCACCTTCTCTGTTGCAGAAAGATCCATGGGGACAATGGATTATTAGTCGCGAATATAATGCTGCGATGCTTTCAGAAGCTATGTGCAAACATATGGGATTTACCTATGCGCCGGATGAAAATCATTATTGGATGCAGGGGTATTCAACGGAAACGGATTATATTTATGTCACAACGAGCGCCATGACCCATGAACAACTCCGTATCATGAGCGAAGAAGTGGGCTCTCATCGGACCCTGCTGATTTGTTGTACAGCCTTTGATACAAAATCATCATCCTTTGAGAATCTTACACTTACAAAAATCCCCCGTGCAGTATTGGAAAAATGCGAATGGGGAAGGGATGATTATAGTTTAAATGTAGCCAATCTTGAACCAATGATTGTGGTAAAAGAAAGCGACAAAGATAAAGATATTGCGCAACAAGAATTAGATCTATTTGAATAATATATAAAAAGCGGAGTTTTTTATGAACAGTGTTGAAAAAAGGATTTCAGCTCGCTTATCGTTGCGTGATCCTCAACGTGAATCATTAAATATTTTGGTGAAAATTTTAGAAAATATAGAGCTTTCTAAAAATGCTGATTTAGTTTCGAAATTAGAAATAATAAAAAGTCTCTATCCTTCTGTACAAGATTTTGAACGAAGCTTTCCCTCTTTTTGTTTTGCCTTAGCAACGGGAGTTGGAAAAACGCGACTTATGGGAGCTTTTATTAGCTATCTTTATTTAACAGGTCGTAGCCGACATTTTTTTGTTTTAGCGCCAAACTTGACTATTTATGAAAAATTAAAACAGGATTTTAGTCCTCAAAGTCCGAAGTATGTTTTCAGTGGAATAAGTGAATTCATTGCAAATAGACCCATTATTATTACAGGTGAAGATTATGAAAGTGGTAAAGGTATTCGCGCTGATGAACACCACTATTACGGACAAAAACGTTTGTTTGAAAATCGGGATACGGCCTTTATCAATATTTTTAATATTTCTAAAATTAATACAACGGATAATAAAAAAGGCACACTAAAATCTAGTATTCCGCGAATTAAACGCTTACAAGAAACGATTGGTGAAAGTTATTTTGATTATCTCGTAAATCTTCCTGATTTAGTTTTGTTAATGGATGAAGCGCATCGTTATCGAGCGTCTGCTGGTGCAGCAGCAATTAATGAGTTAAAACCTGTTTTAGGAATAGAACTTACAGCGACACCGAAAACAATAGGTGCAAAACCTGTAGATTTTAAAAATGTTGTTTACAGTTATTCACTTGCAGAGGCTATGAGAGATGGTTTTGTAAAAGAGCCTGCTGTTGCTACACGTAAAGACTTTCATCCTCAAAATTATACATCTGAACAATTAGAACATATTAAATTACAAGATGCAATTCATGCCCATGAAAACGTGAAAGCAGATTTAATTGCCTATGCCAAAGATTATAACAAAAAATTTGTTAAGCCTTTTATTTTAGTTGTCGCTCAAGATACAAATCATGCACAGAAATTGCGTGATTTATTGGAATCAGATGATTTTTTTGCAGGAGCTTATAAGGGAAAAGTTATAGAGATTCATACAAAACAGTCAAATATAGAGGAAGATCAAAATATTCAAAAACTCATTGTGATTGAGAATCCTCATGAGCCAACAGAAATTGTTATTCACGTTAATAAATTAAAGGAGGGATGGGATGTTAGCAATCTTTATACTATCGTACCGTTGCGTGCATCGGCTTCAGAAATTTTAACAGAACAAACAATTGGGCGTGGATTGCGTTTGCCTTATGGGCATAGAACAGGCATAGAATCTATTGATCGTTTAACAATCATTGCGCATGATCGTTTTCAAGATATTATTGATCGTGCGAACGATCCGAATTCAATTATAAAAAAGCATATTGAGATTGGAACAGGGGGTGATATATCCTCTGAAAAATCGGATATAGTGGCAGTTCCAAGTCAAGCAGAAGCTTTATTTATAAAAACGATAGTAACACGTCATTCCGATATAAATGGAACATCTGATTTACACGGTATCATGTTACGTAATACAGATTCACCCACATTAACCTCTGAAGAACAAGAAATTGCTGCTATCGCATGGGATATTATTAAAGAGAATGATAATTTACCAAGTTCTCAAATGCTTTGTTCTGCACCGATACAAGAAAAAATGAATAATAAAATTATGAGTATTATACCGCTAGCACAAAAGTCTCTTGTGTCAAAAGTGGTTACAATTCTGACAAAACAATTACCAGAACTGATCATAGATATTCCTAATATTGTACTCATTCCTTCGCGTGAGGTTACTTATGGTTTTTCTGATTTTGATTTGGAGAATCTAGAAAGTTTAAATTTGCAACCTGTTAGTAAAGAACTTTTAATTCGAGAATTGCGTACCCATAAAAGCATTTTTCTCACTTCTAAAGATAAATATATTAAAGAACCTCATCTTGAAAATTACATCATTCGTGGTTTTATTGATAATGATTTTATCGATTATGATAGCCATACGCCATTATTACGAAAATTGGCTTGTCAGATGGTAGAGCATTTCCAATCTTATTTACCCAATGATATAGCTGTTGAGAACGTATTAATTCACTATCAGCATAAGATTAATACTTTTATTGTTGCGCAATTAAGAAAACATCAATGGGAAACACAAAAAGATTATGAGATTAAAGTTACACGAGGTTTTACAACTTTAACACCTATCCATTATGTTTTGCCGCAAGGAACATCTCCTATTGATTTTCGTAATATTCCTGCCATTAAAAGAGACATTAAGAAACTTATATTCAGCGGCTTTAGGAAATGTTGTTATCCTTTGCAAAAGTTTGACTCAGTAGAAGGGGAATTACGATTTGCTCAAATATTAGAAGACGATGCAAAAGTATTGAAATGGATGAAACCCGCTCGAGGTTTTTTCAAGATAGAATATGATAAAGGATCAGCCTATGAACCAGATTTTGTTGTAGAAACGAAGGATGCCAAATATCTTTGTGAACCTAAAAAAGCTTCTGAAATACAAAACGCTATTGTTTTAAAAAAGAAACAAGCTGCAGTTCAATGGTGTTGTCATGCAACGCATTATGCAGCTACTTACGGTGGTAAAAAATGGTATTATGTTCTTATTCCCCATGATGCTATTAAAGCAAATAGTAGTTTTGAAGGTTTGTGTGCAGAATTTACCATTTCAGAATCTATACTTGAGAGCACATAACTTTTTGCTTTAAAAAAAACATAAGTTTTTTAACTGGTCGATGCGAGAAATAATCAAATGTTTGAATATTATTTTTAATTTTGTTCCCTGTTGCACCATTAATTTAAGAATATGAGCTAATTCTTAAATCATGAAATTATTATTTTTTTCTAACTAACTTAAAGTAAAAGGAAAAATTTATAGGGAAATTATACAATATTATGCTTTTTTATGGGGATTTTCAGCCCATTTATGATTTTTGATAAAAATAGAAGCTTACTTTCTTTATATGAAACAAAACCTTGAATTTGTAGTCACAAATTCAGAAAAAATATTTTAATTTTATAGACAGCTTTTTTCAAAAAAATAGACAGTTTGTTGTGTTCTCTTTTGAAATATCTGAATATAATGGAATATCCAGAAGATAAAAGTAGGCTACTTTACATATGACTTTGAATTTAACAAACACTGTTTTTAATTTTTTAAAGAAAAACCCGACAAAAAAATTTACAGCTCGAGAAATTGCTCAATGGATATTTGAGAATTATCCAGAAAAATGCCACCAAAAACAAAAGCGTTCAACCGCAATAATCACTCCCCTTAACAGTGATGCAGCTCTTATTCAGCAAATTGTCGCTGAAATAGGGTCTCTGCGCTCTCAATTACAAAAGCGTTATCCAGAAATTAAAACCACTGAAGGACGACCACGGCAGTATTATTTTACTAAACAAACAGATAGCGCTGAAATTGATGCAGTAGAGGACAATGAAGAAAGTAGAGATTCTTCTGTTAAAGAGCGTGATCTTTATCCATTAGTATCTAAATTTTTATGGTCAGAGCTTGCAGTTTACAGCAAGCGCATTAATGAGAAATGTTCTCGTAATAAACATGGTGCAGGCGGCAATAAATGGCTTTATCCGGATCTCGTAGGGATACAAGATTTAAGCAGGGAATGGAATCGTGAAATCAAAGACTGTGTTTTGCAATATTTTGATAAAAAGACGAAACTTTGGTCTTTTGAAGTTAAAATTCTCATTAATCGTTCAAATTTACGGAAAGCATTTTTTCAAACAGTTAGCAATTCTTCATGGGCTAATTTGAGCTATTTAGTTGCGAGTGAAATTGAAGGTATTGATACATTAAAAGAACTTCGGATGCTTTCAAGCTTGCATGGAATTGGATTTATAAGACTCGACAAGGAAAACGCCTCTGAGAGTGAGATCATAATTCCAGCGAAAGAACGTAGTGATATTGATTGGGATACTGCTAATAGATTAGTGAAAGAAAACAAGGACTTTTTTGATTATATTAAACTCATTCGTCAATTTTATCAAACTGGTGAAATGCGTCCATTGGATTGGGATTATATGGATCCATGAGGAGTATTAAAAAAGCTCTATTGTTTAAAGGCTCTTTTTGTAGAGTGATAAAAAATTACTTTCATGGTTTTATTTGATGATTATATTTAGGTAATACATTGATTTATAATGATAATTGGTATTTTTGACTTAAATGAAAAGTCTGAATATCATAGCATTCAATCATTTTAAACTATCTTATATTGGTGTTAATCAATCAAGGTTGTTTTCGTGCATCTCACGAGAGAGGCGATAGGGAAGGGGCGTGTGGAAATTCTGTTTGGAGTGTTCTATTTTGTGCAAGAGATGTGATCCCATTAGATACTAGATTTAATGATTATAATTCATTACATATTTTGTATTGTAGAAAGTAAAATTAAACTTTGTTGTTTCTGTTTAACATAACATCAAGCATTGAAAAAATTTTCTCCTCATACTGAAGTTTCTTACAGAAAATTTATTCTGCTCTTTCTTTGTTTCCGATTTCTGTTCGTTCTGATTATTATTAAGTTCTTTATTCTCTGCATTAAATATTTAAAAAGAAATATCAATTTTATAAAATATTCACATAGTTTATTTCATTTCTTGAAATGGATTTAAAAAATAAATTTCTATCATATCTTATGCTCAAGAGAGTGTGTGTAACATAATATTCTATTTATTTTTCAATAATACCGCACGCTAAACGTGCTCCACCTCCGCCAAGCGGTAATGGTTTATCTGATTGATTATCAGCCCCTAAATGAATGACTAAAGAGCGCCCTTTAATTTCAGAGATTGTTTTTAATCGTGGAGCAAGAACGCTCATTACGGCATTTCCTTGCTTATCAACATAAAGTGCCGGTAAATCACCAAGATGACCATTGACATTATAGGGTCCTAAGTGTTTCCCAGTATGCTCTGGATCATAATGTCCACCCGCGCTTCCACCTATTATGCCATCTTTTGTATCACATGAAGGATTTACATGTACATGAAAACCATGAATCCCTTCTGATAAAGTAGATAAATTAGGGATAAAAATCAAACCGTGTATGTTTTCTTCAATTTTAATGCTACCAATAGCCTTTTTGGAATTGTTATTTTCTAATTTATAAATATTTATTTGTTTTGATAGTGCTAATGCAGAATTTTTATGAATTAAAAATGCCATAAAAAACAATAATGATAATAATATTTTTTTCATAAAATACCTTTATACTTATCTTTAAATAGATTATTATCTATAAATAATAATCTATACTAATTATATCTTATATAAGTGTCTTAAATTGAACTTTAAGAAAAATAATTTACATAGAAATATTAGTTCTTATAAAGAGCAAATAAATTAAAATATGTTTATATATTTCTGAACATAATTTTTATTTTTTGATCTATAAAAAATACAGCTTTATGGATGAATAATTATATCTCACTTACATTTCTTCAAGAGATGCTTTTAAAAAATCTACTTTTTGAGATATAATGAGAAATTAAATAAGGAATTCTAGTAAATTAGCTATTATTTCATTTATAATATGATGATCGTTTCATCAAAAAAAATAACATATAATTTGTTGATGATTTAATTGTTTTTCATAGAAAAAATGACGAGGAGTTTCTATTTATTATGAAATTTATAAGAGAAAGAATTATTATGATTCGTATAAATTTCCCATAAAATACAGCATATACCGACACTCCCTCCCATTCCTGATCCTATCAGTGCTCCTATTATTATTCCGGAAGAAAGTGCTACTCTTATACCCATTGCAATAATTGGACCAAATCCTGGAAGAGCAATATAACCATAAGCTGCAAGAGTTGCTGCGATTGCTCCTGATAGGCTACCATTTAAACCGCCAATAAAAGCAAATTCTTTAATAGAATGGCGGCACTTTTTTAATTTTTTTTTCTTACGGCTGTAAAAAGAAACGTTGCTGTAAATTTTAAAATCAATCATATTCTTTTCTCTCATTTTGAATGCTAACTGTTCCTGAATAGTCAACGGATACGAAAAAATGGGACTTTTTAAATTTTACCAAAGCACGCCAGATACCATTGTCATCTAAGCGTAATCGTTTAATATTCTCAAAACCATTTTGCATAAGACAATTTTTAACTTGTGAAGCAGTAAATGAGTTCTGACCTATTTTAGTGACCTTTTGAGTAGAGCTATAGGTAAAGGCTTGACAATAAGGAAGGTGAAAAACTTCACTTATTGAAGTCGTGACTATCAACGAGACACATGCAATCATTATAAAAAAAGTACTTAATTTCAAAAAATTATTTAGTGTCATCTTATTACCATTTGTTGAAACAACACTTCATTAACCTCTGTGTTACTAACAGGTTCCAAAGATGATTTTATTTTTAATATTATAATTAACAATAAAAAGTTTTGAAAATATATTGATTAAATAAAACTGTTTTTTATTTTTCATTTTCTTTATAGTTCTAAATTTAACAGCTATGATTTAGCAAGATATATTTATTATTTAATTTGTAGTATATAATTCAGTTTTCTCTTATTTCATATCAATATACTAATATATATAATAATTATTTAATAAAAAATAGATGTATAGTTATATTAATTATACATATTATTATTACAAATAAATTAAATAAATATAATTAATTATTTTAATATAATTTGTTAATTCTTAGAAAGAACAAAAATATATTTTTACATCAGTAATAGATATGATTAAAAATGCAATTTATTATTTTTTATTTTACGTTATTATCCATTATTGCTTAGTAGAGTTGTTTAGATGATTTTGTTGGAAATATTTGCATAATTTCCTTGAATCCATAACCGGGATACATTCCTTCGCGCATAAATAAATTACGTAATGGCGGGAAACTATGTAACAAACCAAGCCCAATGCTTCGTATGATATGAACAGGCAACATATGAGAAAGTAGAGCAGAGTTCAGTGTATGAACAGCTCCACTTCGGATTAATATATCTGGTTTGCGGCATTTGTTATAATGTGCAACAATCATTTCAGTGTTAGAGTTGGATATTTTATTGGGTAAAATATCAATTAAAGTTTGGACATCACGCAATCCTAAATTCAATCCCTGTGCTCCAATAGGGGGGAAAACATGAGCGGCTTCACCGACTAAAATTGTTCGGTTAGCAGCAAAATGATGAGAAAGAAGTCCGAAAAGCGGCCATGCTTGAATTGATGTTTCTAAGCTTAGCTTTCCAAGCATTGATTGCATTTTGTTTTCGATCATTTTTGCAATTGTTTTTGGTTCTATATTCAATAATTCTTCAGCAAGGGAAGGATGAACAACCCATACAAGACTAGATCTTCGTCCTGGTAGTGGAACCTGTGTAAATGGACCGTGTTCTGTATGAAATTCAGTTGATGTATTTTGATGAGAAAACTCATGAGAAAAGTTGAGAACAAGTGCTTTTTGTGGATAATTCCACTGTTTGACACTTATCCCTGCTGCGGCACGTGTAAGAGAGTGACGCCCATCGGCTGCAACAACAAGTGGTGTTTGAATGACTCTACAATCAGCAAGAGTAATACATACATGGTTTTTTGTATGATGAACAGATTTGGCTGCAGAAACAAATCTTGTAATATTAGGCGTATGTGTAACAGCATCGACTAAAGCACTGTTTAATTTTACATTAGGTATATTATAGCCAAAAGCTTTTTCACCAATTTCAGCAGAAGAAAAATGTACCGTAGGAGCATGCACAATTCTAGAAGTTATATCTATAATTCTCATGGACGATAAAGCAGCTGCATGTTTTTGAAGATTATCCCAAATATTGAGTTTTTGAAGCATGCGTATTGCAGGCATCATAAGAGCAGTTGTTCGTAACTCATCTGTATGAGCAGGGGGCCCAACAAGAAAAACAGAAAGCCCCTCATGTGCAAGACTCAGCGCAGCTAACATTCCGACAGGACCTGCACCAATAACAGCAATATCTTTATGCTCGTTTTTTTCAAAGATCACAACTGTTCGAACCTTTCTCCATTGAGAAAATATTTTAACATTTCCAAATGATCACTCTCTTTTTATTATATGAAGCTCTTCTATTATTATAGTATGTAATAAATAATGCGATATAAAAAAGTAACCTTTTTATGATTTTTTAAAATGTTGAGTTATATCATCGGTAAAAAATGGCGTATTGATAGATGATTGAAGACTTTAAAAACGAGGATAAGAAAACCTTGAAACGTAAACTAACAAAGAAAATCAAAACAAATGCTAAATTATTACGCCATAAAAAAGTAACAATGCCACAAGCAAAGGCCTTTTCCGTTCATTTACTAACAGCTTCGGGATCATTTTTAGCGTTTCTTTCTCTTATATCAGCCTCTCAAAAAGAATGGACAGCTATGTTCTGTTGGCTTGGGCTTGCCCTTCTCGTTGATGGTATAGATGGACCAATTGCACGCAAACTTGATGTTAAATACGTTCTTCCAACATGGTCTGGAGAGCTGTTAGATAATATTATTGATTACGTGACTTATGTCTTAATTCCTGCCTTTGCACTCTATCAAAGTGGTTTTATGGGGGTAGGGTTATCATTTTCATTGAGTGCAATCATTGTTATTTCATCTGCTATTTATTATGCAGATACTAGTATGAAAACCAAAGAAAACTTTTTTAAAGGATTTCCTGTTGTTTGGAATATGATGATTTTTACGCTTTTTGTCGTCAGGCCAGGAGAGTGGATTACTTTTATCATTATTGTTTTATCGGCGATTATATCTTTTTTGCCAATTTATTTTATTCATCCAGTAAGAGTCCTTCGTTTACGTAGAGTTAATTTTCCCATTTTTCTCTTATGGTGTGTTTTTGGTGTTTCTGCCTTCTTTTATCAACTAGAGGCTCCGTATTGGGTTAAAATAGGAATTTCGGTGACAGGAATTTATATATATTGTATTGGTGCAATCATGCAAATATTTCCTCAACTTGGGGGGGGGAATATAAAAAAACAATGAAATAGTTGTTTTTAAAAGGGTGTAAGATGCAAATTGACTTTGGAGCAGGTGATGATATTTCTTTTACGAAAGAAGGATGTGCTGGTATTATAAAGCTCACGCGTCCTTCAGCATTAAACGCTCTTAATCAACGAATGGTTTCAGCTTTAAGAAAAGCTCTCAGAACATGGGAAACAGATGACAATGTTTCTTGTGTCTTAATTGAAGGGGAGGGTCGTGCTTTTTGTGCTGGTGGAGATGTTGTGGAAATCCATCATATGGGGAAAAGTGCCTCTGCTTGTCAATACTTTAGGGATGAATATAGCTTAAATGCTTATATCAAACATTTTTCAAAACCCTACATTTCTTTCTTAAACGGTATTTGGATGGGGGGAGGGGTAGGTATTTCTCTCTATGGTTCGCATCGAATTGTTACAGAAAATACAGTTTTTGCTATGCCAGAAGGTGCGATTGGGTTTTTCCCAGATGTAGGTGCAAGTTTTTTCTTACCATCTCTTCCCAATCATTTTGGCATCTATCTTGCATTAACGGGCGCACGCATAAAGTGGGGAGATTGCTTAAATTTAGGATTAGCAACACATGCAGTTTCTGAAATTGAATTCGATAGGGTTAGAAAAGCTGTTATTGAGCAAGGAGATCCCACTTTAGCTTTAAACCAGCGAGCAATTACAAAAGATTATGAAACGAGTCATGAGATACGTTGTATTATTAACAGTTGTTTTAGTGCCCACAGCTTAGAAGAATGTCTTGAGTTGCTACATAAAAAAAGCAATGAAGATGTTTTATTTGCTAAAGAATGTTATGATATTTTGCAGTCACGTTCTCCGACAAGTTTAAAAGTTATTTGGAAACAAATGAAACAAAATTCATCTCAAACGTTGGAAGACTGTATGAAAATTGAAAACCGCATAGCGCATCATATGATTCATTCACATGATTTTTATGAAGGTATACGTGCTATGTTAATCGATAAGGATAAAAGACCTCAATGGCAGCCAGATAAACTTTCAAATGTGACAGATGAAATGGTAGATTCTTACTTCCAACCTGTTGAACAAGAGTTATTATTGTGAAAAATAATTCACACAAACAGATTTCAAAAATCAATTTAATCTATAACTGTTACTTACGGTTTTTGGCACTTATTTGCTTAGTTCTAGGTATTTTTTATTGGATACGCCTTGTGGGGGTCTTTCCAGGTGTTTTATGGCGTTTTGACCTTATGCCTTGGCAGTGGCAATTTGCATCAGCTATATTGGCTATTCTCTATCCTATTGCTTTAATTGGTCTTTGGATGTATTCACTATGGGGCATTATTTTATGGTGTGTTGCCGCATTGATTGAAACAATAGCAATATATTATTCCGATTTTATTTATCAGCCTTTTGTACCATTGTTTCATGGAATATTATTTTTAGCTTTTATTATCTTACAAATTATGATGATTTTTTTAAAAAGAGTAAAAAATAAAAAACCATTATGAAAAGTCATCAAAAAGTTTTTTAAGTAATAAGTAAAAGATATTCACCTCAATTATCAAACTTCTATTCTTATATATTAAAATACGCCCTTTCTAAAAAAGTTCCATAATATATATTATGCGATAACATGATACAGAAGATAAATCCTTTATCCCAAAAGAAAACCCTACTTTAAAACATCATCATATTTATATCATACAATTTACTTTTAAAATAAAATTTGGTCTTTAAAGTATATTCCTTAAAGACCAAAAATAGTGATAATAAAATTACATATAATAAATAAAAAAAATTACTGTACTATTTTACAACGTTTCATACGTGCAAGATCACTTAAAACAGCATTACGATTATTTAAAGCCGAAATTTCATTGCTTTCACTGGATTTAGGATCCATAAAAAACAGAGCAGGTAAAAATACAACACCTGCCGCTGCTAAAGCTACATTTTTATTTCTTGCTGTAGAACGCTCTCTAATTGTATCATTAATCTGTCGTTTATTAGCAAAAAACTCCCGTTGAATATCGGTGCAACTCATTGATCCATCATGTAATGTTGTCGTTGCAATATTTTTTTCTAAACGCCCCCCACATGCTGTTAAGGAAACTGCTAAAACGGCAATACATACACCCCGCTTAAAATTCTTATACATAAAAACCTCATTTTAAACATAAAAAAGTGACATTTATGTCAAAAATAAAACAAAATAAAGGATAATCTTCAAAAAATTTTATTTAACGTAAAATATTGTATGAATAAACTTATGCAGTTGTTTCGAAAGTAAGGCCCTGATACGCAGGCTTTACAGAGGATGGAACGTAATTTACGACTGCATTATAATCCAGCGATCTATCCATATGTGTGAGTATTGCTTGTTTTGGCTTTAAATATTTTATCCATTGTAATGCTTGATCAACAGAAAAATGACTTGGGTGAGGTTTAAATTGAAGGGCTTCAATGATGAGAACATCCAAACCCATTAATTTTGATAATGTTTTTTCAGGAAACTCACTAACATCTGTACAATAGGCAACATTTCCGATACGGAAACCTAAAGAATGAATATTTCCATGGTGTTGTAAATGCGTATTAACGCTTATTGCTCCACCCTCCCCTTGAATAATAAATTGGCTATCTTCATTGATAAGATGCTCTTTTAAAATAGGAGAATAAGATGAATCTTTTGGTGTTTGAAAACAATATCCGAAAGCATTTTTGAGATGTTCTAGTGTAAATCTGTCAGCATAGATATCTATTAAACATTTTTGTGCAAGTGCATAGCTGCGTAAATCATCAATACCGTGGATATGATCTGCATGAGAATGTGTGTAAAGAGCAGCATCAAGATGGTCCACATGCGCTTCAATCATTTGTGAGCGAAAATCCGGCCCCGTATCAATAACGATTGTTGTTTTTTTCCCTGATGGTTTAATGCGTTCAACTAATAAAGAACTTCTGTAGCGTTTATTTTTAGGATTATTCGGATCACATATTCCCCAATCACCATTAGGTCTTGGCACTCCTGGAGAAGGACCACACCCTAATATTGTAAATCGGTATTGATCACACATAGCTTTTGCCTTATTTCATTTTGCTAAATAAACGAAAAGCATTACGGGTTGTTATTTGAGCTGTTTCTTCAATGCTTAAACCAATTGTTTCAGCCAAAACAGCTGCTGTATAGCATACAAAAGATGGTTCATTTGTTTTCCCCCGATGAGGGGTAGGTGCTAAAAATGGTGCATCTGTTTCCACCAACAAATGTTCATGGGGCACAATTTTTGCTATTTCACGGATTTCAAGAGCGTTTTTAAAAGTAAGAATACCTGAAAAAGAAATATAACCACCAAGCTCAATTCCAGCACGAGCAAGTTGCATTCCAGATGAATAACAGTGAAGGATAAAGGGAAAAGCTCCTTCTTTTATCTGTTTGCGCAATATTTTTTCCATATCGATATCGGCATTGCGTGAATGGATAACAAGAGGAATCTGTGTTTCTCTAGAAGCGATGATATGTTCTTGAAAAACTTTCTTTTGTTCTTCTGGTGTAGAGTAATCATAATGATAATCAAGCCCCCCTTCCCCAAACGCAACAATTTTAGGATGATTCGAGAGCTGTATAAGCTCTTCCGCTGTAATATTTTGTTCTTCATGCGCATGATTGGGGTGTGTTCCAACGGAACAAAAGACTTGATCATAGCTTTGCGCAATAGCTAACAGCTTATCTAACTTATGAACATGGGTTGAAATTGTTATCATACGTTTAACGTTAGCATCTAAAGCCCGTTGGATAACATTATCCAAATCTTGTGAAAAATCTTCAAAATCAAGATGACAATGTGTATCAATCAACATGATGAGTATCTTCTTTCTTCAAGATATAACGAGGAAAAATTGGTTCTGGTGGTGGAAGATCAAGTCCTTCTTGAATTTTCGCATGGCTTATATGATACAAAAACCGATCATCTTCAGCAATCGCAAGGCTATCAAGAAGTTTTGCTGCTGATTGAGGTATGAAAGGCAAAAGCATTATTCCTATTCGCCGCAAGATTTCTACAGTTATATAAAGAACTGTAGAAAACCGATCTCGATCATTTTTACGTAAACTCCAAGGTTGTTCGTTGGCAAAATAGCGATTGGCATCTGCTACAATTGAAAAAATAGCTGAAAGGGCTAAATGCATACTATGAGAAGACATTGCTTGATGTACAGTTTCCAGCACCTGAAGAGATTGTTCTAAAAGCTGTTTATCTTGAACTAAGAATGAAGTTGGTTTTGGGACTTGTGCATTACAATTTTTGGCAATCATAGATAAAGAGCGCTGTGCCAAATTACCAAGATCATTAGCAAGATCAGCATTAATACGGTTCACTAAACTCTCATGGCTATAACTACCATCTTGTCCAAATGGCACTTCACGGAGAAGAAAATAACGGACCTGATCAAGACCGTAATGATCAACCATTTCAAAAGGATCAACGACATTTCCAATAGATTTTGACATTTTTGCACCACGATTAAGTAAAAAACCATGTGCAAAAATATTCTTAGGCAAATCAATTCCAGCAGACATTAAAAATGCTGGCCAATAGACTGCATGGAAACGAATAATATCCTTACCAATAATATGCGTATTTGCAGGCCAAAAATCACGTTTTGTTGAATTTTCATTGAAAAAACCAATTGCTGATAGATAATTTGTAAGTGCATCAACCCAAACATACATTACGTGCTTTGGATTATCAGGAACAGCAACGCCCCAATTAAAACTTGTGCGTGAAATAGAGATATCTTTTAAACCCGATTTGATAAAACTTATAATTTCATTTCGCCGCTCAAGTGGAGCAATAAAATCAGGATGTTTTTCATAATATTCAAGAAGAGCCTTTTCATAACGAGAAAGCCTAAAAAAATAACTTTCTTCTTCATTCCATTCAACTGGAGAGCCTAATTCCTTCTCGCGACGGATATTGTCTTGTCCAACTTCCGTATCTTTCTCTTCATAATAGGCTTCTTGGCGAATCGAATACCACCCCGTATAACGGCCGAGATAAATATCACCATTTGCTTCCATCTTTTTCCAAATTTCTTGACACGCTTGATAATGGCGTTCTTCTGTCGTACGGATAAAATCATCATTAGAACAATTTAATACTGCAAGCATTTTTTGAAATACCGCACTATTACGATCTGCAAGTTGCTGAGGTGTCATGCCTAATGCAGCTGCGGTTTGTTGCATCTTGAGACCATGCTCATCTGTACCAGAAAGAAAAAATACATTTTTCCCGTTTAACCGTTGAAAGCGGGCTAAAACATCGCTTGCAATGGCACTATAAGCATGTCCAATATGTGGAGCACCATTAGGATAAAAAATGGGAGTTGTTATGTAATATGTGTCACGCATGTCATACTCGTTGTAAAACGCTATAAATAGAAGATATTATGACATAGCGTTTGTTCATCGCATTGTCACGGAAAAACTAATTCTCATGAATGATCTTATGAACTTTAAAAAGTAAGTTAATAACAAACTGCTTTTTATCGAGATTAAACAGTTGTATTTCCTCTATTTCTTGATGAATCTCCTGCCATTTTCCCGCATATTTTTTTGAGAGAAATAAGTCTCCCTTTTCAACGAGCATGATAGCTTTTTTTTGAATTTTATTAAGAATTTCATCACAAAATTGTTGAAATTGGAATGTAGAAGAAACAGATGAAAATGTTTGTGCAAGAGTATGTACAATCGTTGCGTTACAAACAGGTTTCTCTAGGAAAGCATCAATTGTTTTAATAATTTCAAGACCGCCATGGCAAATAAGTAAAGCGGCTTTTCGAGGGCTTCCTTTAGATTTTTTAATAATCATTTCAATTGTTTTTTCATCAGGTAAATCCTGATCGGCGAAAATATGTATAATAACTTTTTTCATTTCATCGTTATTCAACGGACGAAAAGAAATTTTTTGACACCGTGAATGGATTGTTGGAAGCAATTTTCCTGAAGAATGTGCGATAATAACAAATAACGTTTTTGTAGGTGGTTCTTCAAGTATTTTGAGAATTGCATTTGCTGCATTTCTATTCATATCATCTGCAGAATCAATAATAACAATACGCCATCCATTATCTTGCGATGTTCGACTTAAAAAATGCATAATATCACGGATATCATCAACGAGTATTCCTGTTTTAAACTTTTGCGTTTTCACATCAAATCGACGTGAAATATACAAAAGACCAGGGTGACTTCCTTGTGTAATTTGGCGCCATGGGGTAGAATAAGGATCGGGTTTCAGGAAAGAACTCTGTTGAAAACTTAAAATATTCCAAGCAAGATGAAAGGCTAATGTAGCCTTTCCAATCCCATATTCTCCTTCAAATAATAATGCATGATGCAAACGCTCTTCTTTAAGCATTTGTGTCAAAAAATGACGAACATCCTCATGACCAAAGAGAACATTGTTCTGGGATGGTGATAAAATTGTATCAATATCATCATATTGGCGTAAGGTATTTACATTACTCATGAAAGCTGCTCCAACAATACCTGATGACAAATATTTTTTATTTGATGAGCAATGGCTTCCACTGAGCCAGTGGCATCAATGACTCGAAATCTATGGGGTTCCCGTTTGGCCAATTGAAGAAAAGCCTGACGCCTTTGTTCTTGAATTTCCAACTGATCTTTTTCAAAATAATCAATTTCTTCTGTTTTTTTTCTTCGCAAATTTGCACGCTTCATACCACACACTGCTGGCATATCTAATAAAAATGTTAAATGAGGCAAAATACCATTGAGCGCAATACACTCTAAAACAGAAAGAAGAGAAGAACTGACGGTATCATTGAGGCCTTGATAAACGCGTGTAGAATCAATAAAGCGGTCACATAAAACGATTTTACCTTTTTGCAAAGAAGGTGCGATAACCTCAGTAACATGGTCGACACGTGCCGCTGTAAACAAAACAGCTTCAATCAATGGTCCATATTGTTGTATCTTCCCTGACAATAAAATATGTCGGATTGCTTCTGCTCCTGCCGTTCCTCCTGGTTCTCGTGTTGTAACAACATCATAACCTTTGTGAGAGAGATACTCAGCAAGCAAAGAAATCTGTACTGTTTTTCCTACTCCTTCCCCTCCTTCGAATGTAATAAAATAACCTGACACGTATGACCTTAACCTTATTAGCGCGTAACTATAAATATTTCCGTAACCATCCAATTGTGATTTCATAGAATGCATTTTTTACTTTTGCAAAGAAACTTCCTTCCTGAACATTCATTCCGGCAAAAACTGGTTTTTCCAGAAGAACCTTTTTATCTTCTAAAATTTGAATAACGCCAACTGATTGCCCAGAAACGATGGGGGCTTTCAATGGACCAAGATATTTAATTTTTGCTTTAACATTTACTTTTTTTTCATTCGAAAGCATAAAACTTATTGGTGTTTTAACAATGAGTGGAACAAAATTTTGCTTACCACCATAAACAGGAGCACGACCAACCGTTTCTTCTCTTGTGAAAATCGTTTTGAGATCAAATGCCGTCATTCCCCATTGAAGAATGCGTTCTATTTCTTTTGTATATTTTTTTCTATCTTGCAAACCATTGATTGCTAAAAAAAGACGTTGATGATTTTTAGAAATGGTGGCAACCATTGAAAAACCTTCTTTTTTACTGTAGCCAAAACCAAATCCTTCTATACCAATTTCCTTAGAAATAAGAGGGTTTTTGTTACGTTGAAAAATATTATTCCACGTAAAATGAGGTTCACGATAAAGTGCATAATAATCTGGATATTCCTGAGTAATGTAACGTGCTAATATAATCATATCACGCACTGTTACAAATTGTCCCTCTTCGGGAAGCCCTGTTGCATTAACAAAATGACTCTGAGATAATCCAATCATTTTAGCGCGCTGATTCATCAACTTTGCGAAATGAGCTTCATCTCCTGATATGCCTTCAGCAAGAATAATAGCAGCATCATTTCCATTGACAATAATTAAACCACGCAACAGATCATAAACACTGATTTCTGTTTTTATCTTTGCAAACATAGTGGTTGTACCAGAAGGTGCTCCACCCTTGCGCCAAGCATTTTCACTGACCTTAAATTTCTGCGTACTTTTTAATAATCCTTTTTTTAATTGATGAAATACAACTTCTGCTGTCATCAATTTTACTAATGAAGCAGGGAAAAAAGGAATAGCACTTTGTTTTTCATAGAGTACTGTCTCTGTATCATCATCGAGTAATAACAATTGGGATGCGGGAGTTTGAAAATCTTGCGCTCTCCCCCATGTATCAAATGCCAATACTCCCCATAATATTAATAAGATCCTTAATACTGTATACATAGCCGCTCCTCCCATCTAAAAATCAGCATAAAGAATTTACTATATAGGAAAAAACTTTTTGATTGCTGCAAATTGAGGAATTATTTACAACTCACAAAAAGATTTTATTTTCATTTAGCTTTAGAAAAAAATAATATGACACGCTTTTTATCTTCCATGTAGGTTCAGTTTAATTTTAAAGTATGAGAGACAAAATATTTTTTCCTATTTTTATTGATAGTATTTTGATTTGTTATGATAAATTATAATCTTTTAACGTGGATTTGATTCAAAATACTGTAAGATTCTCTCATCCCCTCCTCTCATATTAAATTCAATAAAATCACTTGCTTACGCGTCATAAGCAGGGTTCGTATATGGATAAAAATTATTAAAAAAGAGAGTAAAATACTTCTTATCAACCTCTCAAGTGTTAAGAATTATCGCACAAAACATTGGGGCTTGCAAAGTCTATGACGTTGTCGGTTTATATCTTCATAAGTGTGAAGATGGTGATATCTAAAGGCGTTACAGTTATGCCATTCACAGGCGCTGTCGTAAAATAGGCTTGTAGCGTGTTGAAATATATCTCTTTTAAATAAGTCCATGAATTGGCAATGTAAGTGTATTTTGTTTGAGACGCTCTGTTTTTCGTGAGGGAACTTACTCCATTAAAGAACATGATAAACAAAAGCATGAGATAATGCATAATCTTTTCATAGGATATTACCGTAGATACTTTAGAAAGATGCAAGGCCGAATCAAAAGAAAATATTTTTTTACTTGTTAAGCTTTTTATTCTTCTCAAATCGATTGTACAGTTGTTTTAGAGATTACACAAACAGACTGACACAATAATCTACCTTCATCTAGCAAAAGCTATTACAGCAAGAAAAGTACACGCTTTATTAAGCAAGCAATATCATAAAACGACGAAAATACTAGCAATGGAGTGGAAAGGCCCGTACTGAATTTATAATAATAGCACCCAACCACGCTTTTTGAAAAGGACAACGCGCCTTAAGATGAAACCCCTACACTAAATCCGTAAGTTCTTATCTTTTTTACTAGAAAATTATATTGATAAAAAATCAACGCATTTTTTCTTAAAACAGTTGTAGCCAATTGACCTTTGTTTTTTTGTTTAGCTTATTTATAGAAGCAACTTGATCGAATGGCATCGGCTTATCAACCATGATAGGACCAATTTCCGGCAATTTAACTGCAACAGTTTTATTACGTTGTTCCTGTTCAACAGCAGCTGCTTTAGCTAATTCTTTTTTGTTCCCTATATTGCGCTGCTCTTTTAACAAAACAGTTTCTCTTTTTTTCGAAACATTCTCCGACGCTAATGAATATGACACGGCGTTTCCTGGAGTATAAGAGGCCATTAAATATGCACCATCATAATAGCCAATGGGTGCTTCAGCGATATATTCCACCTTAACATCTGCTACTCCCTTATCGACATAACCAAGTATTGTCGCAGCTTGCCTTGATAAATCAATGATTCTGTCTTTCATAAAAGGTCCGCGATCATTCACTCTAACAACGATTGAAGATCCATTTCTCAAATTAGTAACACGAGCATAGCTAGGTAAAGGCATTGTAGGATGAGCGGCAGTCAAAAGATTCATGTCATAAATTTCACCATTAGCTGTTAATCGTCCATGAAAGTCTGAACCATACCATGATGCCTCACCAACACGTTTATAAGTTGGATCATTTTGAGGATAATACCACTTTCCTTTTATTTGATAAGGTTTACCAACAATCGCTCGTCCACGCTTTTTTTCTTCCGATTGATTTTTCTTATTGGAGACTTGTTGAGGTAGTACAGAAGTGTTTACGTTAATTGGTTTATTATGATAGGAATCTTTTATTGAAAAATTCATAGTTTGGCTTGCACAACAAGATACCAGTGACTGAGAAATGACAATCATAGAAAACAATTGAAGTGTTGGTTTAATCATAAAAGTAATTTTCTTTTTTCTATTTGAAGGCATCTATTCAGTCCACTTATTTCTGTTAAGTAATACTGTAAAAACCACATCACGCTTTTTGTACGCAACGGAAGAATTTACGTTTTTTAATGATTCCCCTCGCGTATATACCACTCTTAAATTGGCTTCTTTTACCAAGAAATTAACGTATTGTTAACTTTTTTATGGTTTTCATACGAAATAAATGTACTATAGTAGATGTTAAAAAGATTAAAAGTTAAATAAATCAACATCTTATAGAAAATTCATTTCATAATATTAAAGTGTGAATAAGTGGTGATTTTAGCAACTGTTTTGCGAATCATGTAATGTATTGAGTATTAAAAAACCACCTATGGATTGAGAAAATTAGAAACTATATGTGCTGCCAACGCAGGTACAACCCTATCCGTAAGCTTAAAGCTCTTTTTTGTTGGGAAGGAGACAGCATAGCATCGCTCTATTCCAAAACAGCTGATAGAAAATGACAGACTATAGAATCAAAACAAAAAAGATTCTTAAATTTTTATAGCCTATTGATATTACTTAAATTTGGTGAGCGCGCAGGGATTCGAACCCTGGACCTACTGATTAAAAGTCAGTTGCTCTACCAGCTGAGCTACGCGCTCCCACACAAGCTATCTAGTTTGCATACTATGTAGTTTGCAGAAAGTGAAGGGAACATACGGTTGACTTTCCATTTGGTCAACACCTTTTGGAAAAAATATTATTATTTTCTGCAGTTATCAATAATTTTCCGTTTTCGCTCCTTTACTTCATCATTGTATAAGTACTTTTTAATCTTCTTTTTGAAGTTTCAATAAAGGAAAAATTTCACTGCAAAATATTGCATAGATTCGAAGCGTTAAAATTATGAGAAATCCCCCCTTCCCCTCACATGGGTTGTTGAGCATAATGGGTAGAGAAGAAAAATACCTTTTATTATAATATTATTTTTATATTTTAGTGTTCAATTTTCAAATATGAATACAGATTTATAAGATAATATATTGATTTATAATAATTTATCATTTTTTACTTGAGTGAAAATTCTCAAATACTGTAAATTTTTCTCATTTCAAATCTTTTTTATATTGAAACAATAAAAAGCATTTGCTCGACCAATAAAAGTGAGGGAATAAAACTATATAAAAAAAGAAATGAAAATGATACTTATGCCTTCTTTCAATAACTAAAAATTATCGAAACATTAAGGGGATAGCAAAATAGTATGATAGTGTTAGCACGTTTGATATAAAAATGCGGCAATCCAATAGATTTTATATTATTCATCACAAAATCTTGATGAAAGCAAGCACATTGAGAGATACTTTTTTAAACAAATGTACCAATGAGCGACAATAGCATTCTAGAGGGATGACTTTTATTCATGCACAATGGCTATATAATGAAAGCCAATTTATTCTATAAAATAAAGCAGACATAATAATGCAAAATGATTCTCGATACACCTTGAGTGATCAGTTCTATTATTGACAATAATGTTTTCTAATTCACTTTTTATATCAGAAATTACAAGATACGTATATATATTTTTAAAAGAGAAAGATACCACTGATCATAAACTTTAGTGTCGAATAATTCAGTTTATTTCAGAGCTATAAAATATTTTTATATATGATGTAATATTAATGTATTTATATAATGTATAAATAATATTTTAATAATGTTATTAAATAAATAATTTTATATTTATAATACATTAAATATAAATAAACATATTAACTTATTAAATTCACTTATAAGATCAAAAATAAAGCAAATAATTTTGATTTAGCGAAAAAAACTTGCATAATTATTATGTATACACGTATTTTTACTTTATTCCTTTTTATTATTTTGATTGGAACATTGAATGCTGACATGTAAACAATATGAGTTACTCTTGTTTATTCACAATCATATAAAAGAAACAGGAGTTTCTCCTTCTTTTGAAGAAATGAAAAATGCATTAGAACTTTCTTCAAAGTCTGGTATTCATAAGCTTATTATAGCTTTAGAACAAAGAGGTTTTATACGTCGTTTGCCCAATCGTGCGCGTGCAATGGAGGTGATTCGACTCCCTGAGAAAATAACATTTAACCTTTCTTTAGCACGTAAGATTTCTCCCAGTATGATAGAAAAAAATAAAAGAGAAATATCAAAAAACTTGAGTAATTTTGAAGTAGAAGAAAAAAAAAATACCACCATTCCCATTATGGGACGCATTTCTGCGAGCGTTCCTGCTTCTGCTATACTGCAACAAACAAGCACACTTTCTCTTCCACACGATATGGTTAATACAGGTGAGCACTATGCACTAGAAGTTAAAGATAATTCTATGGTGGAGGCTGGTATCCTTGATAAAGATACGATCATTGTGAAACGCCAAAATACAGCAATATCAGGTGAAATTATTGTCGCGTTTATTGATAAAAAAGAGGCAACATTAAAACGTTATCGACGCAAAGGAGCCTCTATTGCATTAGAAGCTGCGAATCCTCACTATGAAGTACGTACATACAAATCCGAGCGTGTAGAGATACAAGGCAAGCTTACTGGACTTATTCGTAAATATTAAATAACAATAATATTAAATAACAATCGCATTTTATATTACGCTATACATACGCCAATAAAATACAGTAAAAAAAACCGTTGGACATTTTTAATATTGTGCCACAAGAAATTGATTTTCTTCTCACTCCTCAAAAGACATCCTCCCCCAATCTGATCTGAGAATAATTCAGATTCTTGTTGAATGAATTCTTTTTTCCCTTCCCTTTTACGCGCTTCACTTACGCAAGGCTTGATAAGTAAGCTTAGAAATATTCATTACACGCTCTAAAGTACTGAATGTTTTAAGGAGTTTGCTTTATATCATCGCTCTCAACGATGGTATTTTACAGTATAATAAGATAAAATCATATGCATGTATAAAATCACGTAAAATATTGTAGAAAAAAATCAAATAAATTTGTAACAGATTGTATTGCATATGTATAAAAATAAAGAACATTTTTTCTTTTTAAGCCAATAAAAGAGTCATTCAATTGTTCATAGTCATTATAGGATTATTATGGTTGCACCTCGTATTAGTTTTGTCTCTCTCGGATGCCCAAAAGCACTCGTAGATTCTGAGCGAATTATTACACGCCTTCGCTCTGAAGGGTATGAGATTTCACGTCAACATCAAGGAGCTGATGTCGTTATTGTGAATACCTGTGGTTTTCTTGACTCGGCAAGGAGAGAATCATTAGCCAATATTGATGAAGCTCTTAAAAAAAATGGAAAAGTTATTGTAACAGGGTGTCTTGGTGCTGATCCTGATGCTATTCGCCAAACATATCCTAATGTATTGGCTATTACAAAACCGCAAGCTTATGAAAGCGTTATAGAAGCTGTTCATACAGCAATTCCCCCTGTTCATGATCCTTTTCTTGATTTAGTTCCTCCCCAAGGTATTCGTTTAACTCCTCGCCATTATGCCTACTTAAAGATTTCTGAAGGATGCTCTAATCGGTGTAGTTTTTGTATCATACCTACTTTGCGTGGTGATCTCACTTCACGTCCCATCAGCGATGTTCTTCGTGAAGCTGAAAAACTCGTGCAAGCGGGTGTAAAAGAACTTTTGGTTATTTCACAAGATACGAGTGCTTATGGTGTTGATCTTAAATATCTCGAAAATTCTTGGAAAGATCGTACAATCAAAACCAAATTCTTTGATCTTTGTCGCGAATTAGGCGATATGGGTATTTGGGTACGTATGCATTACGTTTATCCTTATCCCCATGTTGATGAAGTTATCGAACTTATGGCTGCAAAAAAAATTCTTCCTTATCTGGATATACCTTTTCAGCATGCATCACCGACTGTTTTGCGTCACATGAAGCGTCCCGCACTTATGGAAAAAACAAACCGTAGAATTGAAAAATGGCGAAAAATATGTCCAGATCTTACTTTGCGATCAACATTTATAGTTGGTTTTCCTGGTGAAACGAATGAAGATTTTAATATACTTCTAGAATGGCTAGAAGAAGCAAAAATTGAACGCGCTGGGTGCTTTAAATATGAAGAAGTAAAAGGAGCTGCCGCAAATGATTTGGGATTAAAAAATATTCCTGAGGAGGTGAAAGAAAACCGCTGGCATCGTTTTATGGCAAAACAACAACAAATTTCTACACATCTTTTAAAGAAAAAAATTGGAAAAAGACTCCGAGTGCTTATCGATGAAAGTCAAGGAAAAGTTGCCAAAGGACGTAGTCAATACGATGCTCCAGAAATAGATGGTGTTGTCCATATATCATCACGACGTCCACTGCGTGTTGGTGAATTTGTCACTGTTAAAATCGAACAATCGGATGCCTATGACCTTTATGGTATAGCAGTTTAAAAAATTAACTCCCTCCCTATCCTCAATGATGAAGATTTCTATTAGCATCGGTTTGTAAAAAGATCAGCTACTCACAATCGAACTTGATCACTTATATAGCTTACTTCATGAGAATTTACGAGCAATCTTTGCTCTGAATGTTTGCTATACACTCCCAAAATACCAAGCAGTTATATATTCTCTTAATTTAATACCTTATAAATGAGCTTTAAATGACGGTGACGGCGGCGCAAAAGAATAAAATCCACAAGGTTTCCCATTTTTAATTAACAAAAGAGCAAATCGACAGCCGTATTATTTTTTCATTTTTCATATTACGACAGTCATTGGTTAGTGAAAGGAAACTTTTTTCAAGAGTGTTTTATGCACACAAGAATTTCCTTTGTGATATGCAAACGGATGTTTTTTATGGATGCAATATAAGAGAATTTGAAACAAAACAATCTGACGATATTTAAATGAAAAAAATAAATTATCATTATAAATAAGTCTCTTATCTTAAACTCTTTAAACTTATTTTTTTTAATATCTAATTTTTATTAACACGTTTTAAAATCAAAGAATTTCTTATCAAGCAAATGACTTGGGCGCACATTTGTTAAAGCGCGAATCATCGTATCTTTACGTCCTGGCATTTGTTTTTCAATGTTTTTCAGCATTTCTTTCATTGCATTACGTTGTAACCCATCTTGACTGCCGCAAAGATTACAAGGAATAATTGGGAATTGCATTGCTTGAGAAAATTTTTCCATATCTTCTTCAGCAGCATAGACAAGAGGACGTAATACAAAAAGATCACCTTCATCATTTTTAAGTTTTCCAGGCATAGCGGCTAATCGACCACCATGAAACAAATTCATGAAAAACGTTTCCAAAACATCATCACGATGATGACCTAAAACTAATGCAGAACAGCCCTCCTCACGTGCAATGCGATAGAGATTTCCTCGTCGTAAACGAGAACAAAGGGAACAATATGTCTGCGTCTTTGCCAATTTATCTGTAACAATGGAATAAGTATCCTGATATTCAATACGATAGGGAATTTTATAAGAACTTAAAAAGTCTGGAAGAATATGTTTCGGGAATCCTGGTTGTCCTTGATCAAGATTACAAGCAAGAATTTCAATGGGTAAAAGACCACGCCATTTTAAGTCTAAAAGAAGCGCTAATAAACCATAAGAGTCTTTTCCACCCGATAAAGCGACAAGCCATTTTTTTCCCGTAGAGAGCATAGAAAAATCATCCAAAGCCTGCCGCATATGACGCAAAAGCCGTTTGCGCAATTTATTAAATTCTACGCTGGAAGGAGCAACCCGAAATATTGGATGACATTCATCTGCTTCTCTTTCCAAAAGATCATCTCTCTCTTCGTTTTCCTCTATTGCCTGATATTCAACTGAAACATCATTCATAATACCATATCCTGCACAAGTAATAGCTCGTTTTGCAAAGACAGAAACAAATATAAAGTAAACTTACATTTATGTTTTTTGAATTTATAAAATTAGATACATAAAAAAGAAATGGAACTATATAAGTTTATCGCTCTAAAACATAGCAATAAACTTAATATAGAACCATTCACAAAAAACACTTGTTAACTTCAAAGATTATAAAAAACACACTATTTTGAAGTTATAATCACAGAAAGAGGAAAACATGTTTCCTCATAAAAAATTATCGAGAATAAAATTCAACAACCAAATTAGGTTCCATTTGCACAGCATAAGGAACATCTGCAAAAGCAGGAATACGTGTAAAGGTTGCTTTCATCTGTTTATGATCAGCTTCAATATAATCAGGGACATCACGTTCTGCCAATTGTACTGCTTCTAAAACTAAAACAAGTTGTTTTGATTTTTCCCGAACCTCAATAACATCACCAGGCTTACAACGATAAGATTGAATATTTGTACGCCGCCCATTTACGTTAACATGACCGTGGTTGATAAATTGACGAGAAGCAAAAATTGTAGGTACAAATTTTGCGCGATAGACGACAGCATCCAAACGTGACTCTAACAGACCGATAAGATTTTCACCAGTATCACCCCGTCGACGAGCGGCTTCTTCATAAGTTTTATGAAATTGCTTTTCTGAAATATCTCCATAAAACCCTTTCAGCTTTTGTTTAGCGCGCAACTGCACCCCATAGTCAGAAAGTTTTCCTTTACGACGCTGTCCATGCTGACCTGGACCATAATCACGACGATTGACGGGAGATTTTGGACGACCCCAAATATTTTCTCCCATACGACGGTCAATTTTATACTTTGTTGTTTCGCGTTTACTCATCGCATTTCCTTTAAAATAAAACACGAGATCTTAAGACCCCAAGGAAACGCGCCCTCCTCTGCCTTTAAATACTAAAGACTGACAGAATACCTTAACATATCAATATGCAAAGTTATCCACGGGACACGTCAATTAATGCCATTTTCTTGAAAGAAAAAGCTGGAACAGTTCTATTGATCTCGTATCCCAAAGTCAACTCTTTTCATGAGCTTTAAGCCAAATCCTTTTAATAAACGCTCCGTTGAAGAAGTGACTTTTTTTGATGTTAGCAACACAAAATCTTGATATTTCTTTACAGGTTGCTGCTGTATTTTTTCCGACAATGGCAATAATGATCTGGTATGTTTAGCGATAGCCTTTGCTGGATCAATCCATTTAACGGACCATAAAGCTTGTTCACGAAAGAAGCTAATCAAAAAAGGATAATGTGTGCAGGCTAAAACAATAATATCAGTATATTTGCCATTTTTTTCCACAAAACATGGCAGGATTTCTTTCTTTATCTCTTTCGAATCGATAGATTTTCCCCGTAAATAATTTTCAGCAAATCCAGCAAGCTTTTCACTTCCCACAAGCTGAACATGACACTGTCCAGCAAAAGAGTTGATTAATTCATTTGTATAAGCACGTTTAACTGTTCCAGGGGTTGCTAATACGGAAATAAAACCAGATTTCGTCTGTTCAGCAGCTAATTTAATTGCAGGAACCGTTCCTACAAAAGGAACATGAGGAAAATTTTGTCGTAAATCTGCCATCATCAGTGTAGAAACAGTATTGCAAGCAATGACACATAAGGCGGGATTATAACGTGTTAAAAGATTTGTAAAAATCTTTAAAATATGGTCTTTCAAAACATTTTCTTCCCAATTGCCATAAGGGAATCCCGCATCATCAGCCACATAAATAAATTGCCTTTCAGGGATAAGAACACGCACTTCCCTTAAGACAGTTAAACCACCAATACCACTATCAAAAAAAAGAACAGGCTGTTCATCCATCAGTTTTCACACTTGTTTGTAATTTTTTACGGTCGCGCTCTTTAGGTGCTCCACTCCCCCTTGGATATTGTGGTGAAAAATAATCCAGTGAAGATATAACGCCCCGCAATAAACGAACCTCAGGTTCACTAAAGTTAGCACGCGTAAAAACAGAGCGTAAATTTGCAAGCATCACTTCTTTGCGTTCTGGGGGTCTAAAATATCCACGAATATCCAAAGCCTCTTCTAACTGAGATAAAAAACCATGAAATATTGTTTTATTTGCAGGTTCCATCTCTGCGGCACGAAATGCCGTATCGCTGACATTCTCTAGACCTGTTTTCATCCATTCGTAAGACATTAAAAGAACCGCTTGCGCAATATTGAGAGATGCAAAAGCAGGATTAACTGGAAAAGTGATGATTTCATCAACAAGACTGATTTCATCATTTTCTAGTCCCCATCTCTCTCTTCCAAAGACAATACCTGTCTTATGTCCGATACTTTCACGCTGACGTAATACGCTTGCTGCTTCGACAGCACTTTTTACAGTTTTAAATCCACATCTTTCACGCGCTGTTGTGGCAAAAACATAGTGTAAATCTGCAATTGAATCACGCAATGTATCAAAAATCACAGCGTTGTTAATGACATGATCAGCTTTACTTGCAGCAGCTCTAGCTTTTTCATTTGGAAACATTTCTCGAGGATTGACTAATCGAAGCTTAGAAAGCCCAAAATTCGCCATTGCCCTTGCGACCATACCAATATTTTCAGGAAGCTGCGGTTCAACTAAAATAATAACGGGACCATTTGTTAAATTTTCACGATTCTTATTCGTTCCTGCCATCAATACTCCCTAATTGCACTTAACTTATGCTCCATTCGCTGTTTTTTTAAAAGCAATCTTCTTCAAAGTACACCAATGCTTGTTAATAATAAATTTTAAAAGCCATTCAAAGTAGACTATGGAGTTTATACAATTTATATAAGATATCGTAACATTTTTTACATTAATTTTATCTTGTTTAGTAGGTGACAACTCCTACCCGTCATAATCTCAGTTGAATTATGAAATCATAAATCCTAAAAAAGGAATATGTATTTTATTCCCAAACTTTTTCCTGCAAAGCTTATCCGTCGTTATAAACGTTTTCTTGCGGATGTTAAACAAGATGATCAACATGTTTTCACCGTGTCGGTCCCTAATACAGGATCAATGCTTGGATTAACAGCTTCCAACTCCAATATTTGGCTTTCATATCATAACAACAGCAAGCGAAAATATGCCTATCAATTAGAAATTGTTGAAACCGATAATACTTTGGTTGGCATTAATACCACTTTACCTAATAAACTCGCACTAGAAGCAATTCAAAACGGATTACTACCAGAATTAAGTGGGTATAAAACAATCTTAAAAGAACAACGCTATGGGATACAATCACGAATTGACTTTCTTTTACGTGATGACATTCTTCCTGATTGTTACCTAGAAGTTAAAAATGTTCATTTTATTCGTCAAAAAGGATTAGCAGAATTTCCTGATACAGAAACAAAACGTGGTGCACGTCACCTTGAAGAACTTATAGGGGTTGTACAACAAGGAAAACGAGCAGCTATGCTTTATATTATTCAACGAGAAGATTGCTCAGCTTTTACAATTTGTCATGATCTTGATCCACTCTATGGACGTAAGTTTGATTTAGCATTAAAATCAGGAGTAGAATGTTATGCTGTAAAGTGTCATGTAAGTGTAGAAGGCATTTTTCCGATTCAGAGAGTGAAAATAGAAAACAGAAGAAACAATGACTGAGTATATTGAATATAATGAAATACCTTTAAAATTTAATGGGAAAATCCGCATTTTTGATGATTATGCTTTTGCTAAAATGCGTGAAGTTGGTCGTATTGCTGCAGAATGCCTTGATGCGCTTACGGATATTATTAAGCCAGGTGTTACTACGCAAGAAATTGATGATTTTGTATTCATTTTTGGTGCTAAGCGAGGAGCTCTTCCTGCTGATTTAAATTATCATGGATACAGCCATTCATGCTGTACATCCATCAATCACGTTGTTTGTCATGGTATTCCCAATAAAAGACCCTTGCAAGAAGGCGATATTGTGAATGTTGATGTAACCTTTATCCTTGATGGTTGGCATGGAGATTCAAGTCGAATGTATCCTGTTGGAAAAATCAGACGTGCTGCAGAACGCCTTTTACAAATAACCTATGAAAGTCTTATGAAAGGAATTGCTGTTGTTAAGCCTGGAGCAACCACAGGTGATATTGGTGCTGCTATTCAACAGTATGCAGAATCTGAACGGTGCTCAATTGTGAGAGATTTTTGCGGACATGGTATCGGTCAGCTTTTTCATGATGCACCCAATATCCTCCATTATGGAAACCCTGGAGAAGGAGTCGAATTAAAACAAGGTATGATGTTTACAATTGAGCCTATGATTAACCTTGGTAAGCCACAAGTTAAGATTTTATCTGATGGTTGGACTGCCGTTACCCGCGACCGCTCTTTGACAGCACAATATGAACATACGATTGGTGTCACAAATGAGGGGTGTGAAATATTTACACAATCTCCTAAAAATATTTTTTATATTCCCAATTCGTATACCTAATGCACTGTAGAGATGTTATGGCTAAAAAATTAAATCAAAAGGAAGATATTCAAAGTAATCACTTTGCATTAACATCAAGTTTTCCACTCATCCCAGTATCTGAAAGAAAAAGTAAAGAGCCTGAGAAAAACACACAGCTTCATAAACATTATCAAGGACATCGTGAACGTCTTCGGAAACGCTATTTAAAGTCAAAAGGAAATGCAATTGAAGATTATGAATATCTTGAATTATTGCTTTTTCGCACAATCCCCCGCGCAAATACAAAACCCATAGCTAAAAATTTGATAGCACGTTTTGGTTCATTAGCTGATGTATTGGGAGCTGATATTCACCGGCTTCAAGAAGTTCAAGGATGTGGTCCCGCAACTGCAATTGATTTAAAAATTATCTCAGATGTTGCTGGACGTCTTGCTCGTGCACAATTATTTAAACGCGATATTTTTTCATCATGGGATAAAGTGTTAGCTTATTGTAAAGCTGTTATGGCTCACGAAACCCGTGAACAATTTCGTATTTTATTTCTTGATAAGAAAAACGGCTTACTTGCTGATGAGGTGCAACAAACTGGAACTATTGATCATACCCCTGTGTATCCTCGTGAAGTTATTTCTCGAGCTTTAGAGTTATCCGCATCAGGATTGATTTTAGTCCACAATCACCCTTCTGGCGATTCCACACCATCTGACGCAGATATAACAATGACATACAGATTAAAAGACGCAGCAAATGCATTAGGCATTACTATCCACGATCACCTTATTATCGCACGAAATAACCACACGAGCTTTAAAGCATTAAAGCTTATATAAACCTTATAGGATGAAAAAAGGCTTCATTCAACAATGAATAACGAATCAATTTTCTAAATCAATATCTAATATAGCCATTGAAAAATTATAGGACAGCTCATCTTCATCTTCATCTCGATAAATAATACCTAAAAACTCATCCCCCATATAAACCTCACAAGAATCATCTTTCTTAGGCCGTGCTTTGACGTGCAATGCTGAGTTTTGGAATATATTTTTTAAATAATTATTAAGTTTTTTTATTTCATCAGCATTCACTATACTCTCCTATTTTTTGAGACAATTAAAACAATTGCGTGTCATGCAAATAAGACACACCTATGATTCTATAAAGTTAGTAAAAAAGCTTAATCTGAATATTCACTTAATATTACATATATTTACACTGCTTTTTATACATTCATAAAAAACTTCTACAAAAGGAATCCTCATTATTAAATATACCCGTATAAATTAAAAAACGGCAGAAAATTGTATATTTTTAATAATTTTACTTTATTTCTAATTTTAGCATCTGCATTTACAGATTCCTATTCGGGAGAAAAATTGATCAACCATTTATAGTTTTGTTCCTTCTATAAAAAATTCAAAGAACAAAACTTTTTTATTTAAAGCTACAGTTTTTAGCAAAAAACATTATTATATCATTAAAAAATAATTCTTTTTAACGACTTTTTAAAGTAGATATTGTCTAACCTTAGAAGAATTACATCTCTAAAAAATATACAAAATAAGCTAATAAGAGTTCATTTTTCTCTCCATTTTTATAAGAATTCATTTCATAATGGGAAATTTTTAAATAAGCTTTCAGTTTATATAGAAGAATATTAGGTATTTTTGTAAATACTAAAACCTATGAAGAATGCTTATTTTATAGGATAACGAGAAAGAAAATCGATAACTCCTTTTTTATAAACTTTATCGCCTACAGCAAGCATATGATCACGACCAGGAATTGATAAAGCTTCACCATAAGGCAACAAGGCTGCTAATGGCTCTGCAGCGCCACCAATTTCATCTAATGAACCAACGGCAACAAGTGCAGGTTGTTCGATTTTGTAAATTTCAGATGCCGTTAACTCCTGTTTTGATGTGATAATACAAGCAGCCAGAGCACGTCTATCGCTTTTCGTTTGATCAGCAAATTTACGGAACATTAAACCGCGCGTATTGGTAATGGTAGAAATATCTTCCGCTAAAAGAGCTTCAGCCACAGGCTCCCAATTTCCTGCTCCCGTTACCATACCAATACCTAAACCACCAAAAATAACGCTGTTCACATATGTTGGATGCAAAAGAGCCATAAAAGCACTAATACGAGCTCCCATAGAATATCCCATAACATGGGCTTTAGATAACTCTAAATGCTGTAGTAACTTTATCGCATCACCAGCCATAGCTTGAGGTGTATAAAAAGCAGGATCATAACTTTTAACTGAATCTCCGTGACCGCGATTATCAAGAGCAATAACACGATATCCTGCTTCCGTGAGAATACGAAACCAACCTGTCGCATACCAATTCACCCGTGCAGAAGATCCAAAACCATGGATCAACAAAACAGGAGCGCCTTGCCCTTCTTCTCGATAAGCAAATCGCAAACCATCATATTCAAAAAAACGAATATCTTCAGCGGTCATTTTTTATTGCACTTTCCACAAAGTACAGGATGAATAACACGTTGCCCTTTTTGTATCTGTTTTTCAGAAACTTCACCAGCATTAACTTCAAGTGCAAAAGCTGCAGGAACTCCTGATGAAATAGTGTTTGTTGAAAATGGAGAAGTATTTTCAATAATCGATACAATAATTCCCTCAGAGTTTAAAAAAATCATATCTAAAGGTAAAGGTGTATTTGCCATCCACATAAAAAACTTCTGCTCATCTCCCGATAGATAACCTTTTTGCTGCTTAAAGAGCATTGCACGATCGCGTGGAAAATCAGTCCGATACATTAAACCAGCTGCTGCTTGAGATGGTGTAAAAGCAAGCTCTACCTTATAATAAATCGCACCTTGCTTTGTATGTATTTCTAAAGGAATTGGATGAACGGGAATCTCTATGGGCTTCTTTGCTAAAACAACATGCACGTTTAACATAAAAAGTATCGCCAATAAAATGACATGCTCTTTTTTAAAAGGCTTTAACATTCTTGTCTCCACCACAGAAAAATTTCAAACTTTGTTTCTAAAATAAAAAGTGCTAAAAAATCAAAAAAAGAGAGCTGTTTCCTTGTTTTTTTCTTTTTTTTCTCAACACAATAGGCGCAATTTTTCCATTTGGTTTATCGATTCACGAGAGTCATATTTTCTTGAAATATATTTACCTCTCTAGCTTTTTATGCAATAATTACCTTTAAAAAACACAGAAAACATACTGATTTTACTAGTGAAATTCAATGCATAATAATTTAATGCGTAGAAAAAGGAATACCTATATCTGGATAAATTTCTGCTGTCATTAAACCTTTTTCCCCTTTTCCAAAACGCACAAGAACAACTTGGCCCGAACGAAGCTCTGCTAAACCAAAACGGCGCAACGTCTCCATATGAATAAAAATATCTTCTGTTCCTTGTCCACGGCTAAGAAAACCGAAACCTTTATCACGATTAAACCATTTAACAATTGCACGTTCTAGGCCACTTTCTGGAGTCACAACAACATGGGTACGGGCTGGAACTTCTGATGGGTGAACAGCTGAAGAACAATCTATGGATTTCACCTGAACGCACTTTAATCCTCGTTCAGTTTTTTCCACAGCACAAATAACTTTAGCTCCTTCCATCGCTGTTTGAAAACCATCCCGTCGCATTACTGTAACATGCAATAATATATCGGGAAAATGAGGTAAATCAGGTACAATAAATCCATACCCCTTACTACCATCAAACCACTTAATGACACCACTTATTTCAATAATCTCTCCACAAGCACCTATACTCTCCTCAGATAGGGAACAATCCTTTAATGCATCCTTACTCGTCATAATAACGTGATCCTGTAGCTTTTATAAATTGTACGATATTGATTCTCTAAGTTTAAGTAAACATTGCTCTTGTACCAACACGCAAGTCCCAAGATAAGATTTCCCCATATTGTCGTATCTTCTATGTTAACATCAGAGAATATCAACATGAATATTTATAAAACTATTTGATTGTACGCTTTATATATCTTACAAGGAATGCCCTACAAAAGAGATCATATAAAAGGTTTTTTTACATAATGATATTTTCATTAATGTGTAACTTGCATGATGAAGAAGTTCAATATAAGGTGCAAAAACGACAATTCAATTAAGGAAAATGCGCATGCAATTGAAAAAAATCCTTACGACAATCACAGCATTCATGGCATTTACAGCAAATGTGTATGCAAGTGAACCTATCAAAATTGGTGTTTATCTTCCATTAAGTGGTCAAAATGCATTTGGAGGTCAGCTTGAAATTAGAGGTATAGAATTAGCCCATAAAAAAGTTCCAGAAATTTTAGGCCGTAAAGTGGAACTTGTTATTATTGATAATAAGTCTGATAAAGTAGAAGCAGCTAATGCTGTTATGCGTTTAACAGCAAGTGAAAAAGTGAGTGGAATCATTGGCAGCTATGGCTCTTCGCTTTCGTTGGCAGGTGGTGAAATATCTGAAAAAGCAAAGACTCCAACCATTGCAACGTCCTCAACGAGTCCCCTTGTTACACAGGGTAAAAAATATTACTTTCGCGCTTGCTTTATTGATTCCTATCAAGGAGTAGGAATCGCAACTTATGTAAGCCAAACTTTACACGCAAAAAAAGCTGCTATCCTCAAAGATATTTCAAACGATTATGCTATTGGTCTTGCAAGTTATTTTACACGTGCTTTCAAAAAATTAGGTGGTGAAGTTATCTCAAATTTAAACTATAATTCCGGAGATCAGGATTTTTCAGCTGTTCTTACGCAAATTATTGCACAAAAACCTGATATTTTATTCATTCCATCTTATTTTTCTGAAGGTGCTATCATCATGAAACAAGCACGAGAATTAGGAGCGAAGTTTCAAATTATGGGTGGAGATGCTATGGATAATCCAGAAACCATTACGATTGCAGGAAAAGCGGCAGAAGGTTTCTTACATACAACACTTCCCTATAGTGAGGATATGCCAAATATGTCAGTAGCTGCGCAAGAATTCACAAAAGAATGGAGAGAAGCTTACCCTGACAAAGAGCCAAATATCAATTCTGTTTTAGGGTACACGAGTTATATGATGTTTATGAAGGCTATTGAAAATGCAGGTAGCGCTGATCGTGAAAAAATTACTATCGCACTTAGCAAATTAAAAGATTTTCCAACCCCCTTTGGTGATATGTCCATGGATGAAAATCATAATCCTAAAATTCCTATTGGTATCATTAAAATACAGGATGGAAAACGTGTTTATTTAGAAGAAGTTAAACCTGCTTTTTAATTAAGAAGTTTTACTAATGAAAATACAAGAATTGGTTGAGGATCTTTTCTCAACCAAAAACTTAAAGGTTTCTTGTTGTCTTATGTAAATTAACAAATGTGGAAGGATGAGAGATGAGCACTGAAATGTTCATCCAGTATTTTTTTAATGCACTGGCATTGGGATCTCTTTATGGACTTATCGCTATTGGTTATACTATGGTCTACGGTATACTGAGACTCATTAATTTTGCTCACGGTGATATTTTTATGCTGGGAGCATATTTTGTTTTCTTTTCCACAATTGGCTTTATGCCTGCTTGGGCAGCCCTTCTTCTTTTGTTCCTCGCTGCTCTTGTTTATTATTCGGTCTTTGTAGGGTTTAAAAGGCGTCCTCCAATTTATTGGATTGCTGTTTTTTTAATTCTTGCTTTAGGGTTTGTTTATTACTTTAAAATTTCTCCACAGGATTTCACTCCGATTTGGGTTTTAGCGCTTTGTTTTTCCATTTTTATTACAAGTGCAGTGGGTGTTACTGTTGATCAACTTGCCTATAAACCTCTACGCCATGCTCCACGTATCTCGGCATTGATCGGTGCGATCGGTGTTTCTTTTTTTATTGAAAATCTTGCTACTGTACTCTTTAGTGGTATTCCGAAAGGTGTAAAACAACCAGATTTTCTTGTAACACCATTTTTATGGCATCTAGGATCAGACGCAGATGGTATCATTAGAATTGCTCCTATGTCTCTGATTGTTCCTGTTGTGTCATTAATTCTTATTGTATTACTGTTATGGATTATCCATAAAACGAAACCGGGTCTTGCTATGCGTGCAATCTCCCATGATATTGAAACGACGCGTTTGATGGGTGTATCTGTTAATAAAGTCATTGCATTTACATTTGGAATAGGCTCAGCACTTGCCGCTATATCAGGCATTATGTGGTCTTTGCGCTATCCTCAAATTCAGCCTTATATGGGTGTTCTTCCTGGTCTCAAAGCATTTATCGCTGCTGTTATCGGAGGGATTGGTTCGATACCAGGAGCAATGTTGGGAGGATTGTTATTAGGGTTTATTGAAATTATGATTATCGCATTTTTCCCCGCGCTATCTGGATATCGAGATGCCTTCGCTTTCATTTTATTGATTCTGATTTTATTGATATTGCCCACAGGATTAATGGGTAAAAAAAGTCAGGAGAAAATCTAATGGCAAAGTCAGTGACAACTATTTTATCGTGTATAAGTGTTTTAGTTCTCATAGGTTTTTTATTTTATGCTGATAGCCATTTTAATGACTATACGCTTCGTATCATAAATCTGATTGCTATTAATGCGATACTGGCAATTTCGCTTAATTTGATTTATGGTTTTACAGGTATGTTTTCTCTTGGACATGCTGGCTTTATGGCTATTGGTGCTTATGTCTGCGCAATTTTACTGCTTTCTCCTGAACAAAAAGAGATGATGTGGATTCTTGAGCCTATCGCTGAACCATTGTATCATCTGCAATTACCTTTTTTCATTGCTGTTGTTGTAAGTGGTTTGTGTGCCGCAGTTGTAGGTTTATTGATTGCTTTGCCAATATTGCGTCTTGGTGGTGATTATCTTGGAATTGCAACATTGGGTTTTGCAGAAATTATTCGCATTGTCATTACAAATGCAACATCGCTCACAAATGGCTCTTTAGGAATCAAAGGAATACCTCAAAATGCAACATTATGGTGGAACTATGGTTGGCTAGCATTCACAGTTCTCTTTATTGTTCTCTTACTGCGAAGCAATACTGGTAATGTATTACGTGCTATTCGTGATGATGAAATAGCTGCGAAAACTATGGGAATTAACGCTTTTTTCTACCGTAGTTTTTCTTTTACTGTTGGAGCGTTTTTTGCAGGTATAGGTGGAGCATTAATGGCTGCTCTTATTTCAACCATTGATCCCAAAATGTTTAATTTTCTTCTCACTTTTAATATTTTGATGATTGTTGTTGCTGGTGGTTTGGGTTCAATTACAGGGAGTATTATTGGTAGCATTGTTATTACAGTTATGCTTGAATGGCTTCGTATTATTGAAAGTCCATTTGACTTAGGTTTTATACATATTCCAGAAACACCAGGACTTCGTATGGTTGTTTTTTCTCTTTTATTGCTGGTAATTATCTTGTTTTGGAGAAAAGGCTTGATGGGACAACGTGAATTCTCATGGAATGGAATTTATAGCTTTCTGATACGCAAAAAACTTTCTAATACTGAGGGAAATCTATGAACGACACCATCCTTTCACTCAACGAGATCGTCATGCGTTTTGGCGGATTAGTTGCTGTAAATAATATTAATATGGCAATTAAACGAGGAAGTATTACTGGATTAATTGGTCCCAATGGTGCTGGAAAAACAACAGTTTTCAATATGATTTCGGGATTTTATGCCCCTACGAGCGGTATCATTTTTTTTGATGAGCAAAAAATTTCTGGAGCACCTCCTTATATTATCTGCAGACGCCATATCGCCCGAACATTTCAAAATATTCGTCTTTTTTCAGGGTTAACGGTTTTGCAAAATGTTATGGTGGGGGCGCATGTTCGACAAAAATATCCTTGGTTTTCTTCAGCTCTATTTTTTTCAAAAGCAATGAAAGAAAAAAAAGAAATTTATAAAAATTCTATGGAGCTTCTTGAACGGCTACAACTTGATCACCTTGCCAATCAATCGGCAACAGCTTTACCTTATGGTGTGCAGCGACGTCTAGAAATTGCACGTGCGTTAGCCACAAAGCCCAAATTGCTTCTTCTTGATGAACCTGTTGCTGGCATGAATCCACAAGAAAGCGAAGATCTTAAAGAATTTATAACAAAAGTGCAAAAAGACTTTGATCTTACAATTCTTCTTATCGAGCATGATATGAAAGTGGTTATGGGACTTTGCCAACATATTTTAGTCATGGAACATGGCTGTTGCATTGCCAATGGTACACCAGATGAAATTCGTAATAACCCTAAAGTTATTGAAGCTTATCTTGGCGGAGATGTGTATGGATATTCTTAAAATAAAAAATCTTCACGTTCATTATGGTGCCATTAAAGCTGTCCAAGATCTTTCTATGTCCATAAAAAAAGGAAGTATTGTCACTTTAATTGGCGCCAATGGTGCAGGAAAAAGCAGTATTGTACGTTCTATTACAGGACTCAATCGCTCTGTGTATGGAGAAATTACCTATAATGGCAAATCAATTATTAAAAAGTCACCAGAAGAGATTTTGCGTTTAGGGATTGCTCTCAGTCCTGAAGGGCGTCGTATTATGCCTCATCTCACTGTTTTAGAGAATCTCCATCTAGGTGCTTATATCCGTCATGATAAACAGGGAATTTCTCGTGATATTGAATGGATATTTGATCTTTTTCCGCGCCTACGTGAAAGATCAAAACAGTTGGGAGGAACAATGTCAGGTGGGGAACAACAAATGGTTGCTGTAGGCCGCGCACTCATGAGCAATCCTGATATGGTCATATTAGATGAACCGTCGTTGGGATTAGCGCCCCTTCTCGTTCGGGAAATTTTTTCAATTATCCGAAAAATTAATGATATGGGAAAAACTGTTCTTCTTATTGAGCAAAATGCATTTGCTGCACTTTCCATAGCTGACTATGCTTATATTTTAGAGGTAGGGCATATTTTATTTCACGGTGAAGGTAAAGCTATGCTTTCTGATCCACGTGTTAAAGAAGCCTATCTTGGTGGATAAAGGCTACAAATTAAGGAAATAAAGTTCTCCCCTCCTCCTTTTAAAAAAGCATCTCTCTATTTAATGAGAAATGCTTTTTTGCGCTTAACTATGATATCCACCATTTTTCTGCACAGTATACTCCTGCTGCTTGTTCAATAATGTGCGCTATCTGAAAAATAACTTCCTCAGAAAAAGGTTTACCAATCAATTGCAGTCCTAACGGTAAACCATTTGATGACAGACCAGCAGGAACAGAAATTCCTGGTAAACCAGCCATATTAACTGGTACCGTAAAAATATCATTAAGATACATTGCGACAGCATCATTTTTTATTTTTTCATCAGCAATACCAAAAGCAGGTGTTGGTGTTGCTGGTGTCAAAATAGCATCAATGCCTGAAGCAAAACATTGGTCAAAATCACGCTTTACGAGTGTTCTTACTTTTTGAGCTCTTAAATAACAGGCATCATAATACCCAGATGAAAGAACATAAGTTCCAACCAGAATGCGCCGTTTGACTTCATCTCCAAAACCAACAGAACGCGTATTTTCATACATCTCAATGATGTCTTTTCCAGGCATGCGCAAACCAAAACGCACACCATCATAACGCGCTAAATTAGAAGAGGCTTCTGCAGGAGCGATAATGTAATAAGAAGGTAGAGCATATTTTGTATGGGGCAAAGAAATATCTTTAATCTCAGCACCTGCTTCTTTTAACCAATTTATTCCTTTTTGCCAAAGCTCAATAATTTCTGGAGACATTCCATCTACATGATATTCTTTTGGAATACCGATTTTCATTCCTTTGATTGATTGACCAAGATAACTTTCATAATCAGGAACTGGTAAATTGACGGAAGTAGAATCTTTTTCATCAAAAGAGGCCATTGATCTTAGTAAAATAGCACAATCACGAACATCTCTAGCAACAGGTCCAGCTTGATCAAGAGATGAAGCAAACGCAACAACGCCCCATCGCGAACAACGTCCATAAGTTGGCTTTATTCCTACAGTTCCAGTAAAAGCTGCGGGTTGACGTATTGAGCCACCTGTATCGGTTGCAGTTGCACCAGCACAAATTTGTGCCGCAACAGCGGCTGCGGATCCCCCCGAAGAACCACCGGGTACGAGTTTTTCATTTGAGCCTTTTTTTCTCCATGGACTAATAACGGGACCATAATATGATGTTTCGTTGGATGAGCCCATAGCAAACTCATCCATATTAAGTTTTCCTAACATCACAGCACCATCTTGCCATAAATTAGCCGTGACAGTTGATTCATAGTGCGGTTTAAAACCATCAAGGATATTTGAACAGGCTTGAGTATGAACACCATAGGTTGCAAAAAGATCTTTAATCCCCAAGGGAATTCCTTCCAAAAGCCCTTCCTGCCCTCTCGCTAAGCGACTGTCTGATTCAGCAGCCATTTTCATTGCCTGTTCTGCTGTTATTGTTACATAAGCATTCAAAATTGGATTAGCTGATTCTATTGCTTGTAAATAAGCTTCCGTTAATTCTGTTGCTTTGAGATTTTTCTTTATTAAAGCATCACGAGCTTGCGCAATTGTGAGAGTTGTTAAATCAGTCATATTGGTTCTCAAATTTCAAAAATATAAAAAGTTACTCAACAATTTTTGAGACAAGAAAAAAATTTTCTTCTGTAACAGGGGCATTGGCTACAATATCTGCTGCTTTATCGCCATCTGTAACACTATCTTCACGCATTCGTAGAGTCATCGGCATCACAGAAGTTAATGGCTCAACTCCACTGACATCAACTTCATTCAATTGCTCTACAAAACCTAAAATAGCATTGAATTTTTTTGTCACAGGTTCTATCTCATCATCGTGGAGAGCAATCCTTGCTAAATGTGCTATCCGCTTGACTGTCTCTTGATCAACAGACATACTCTTTACGCCTTTCTGCTTTTTTGTTTATTTATTGATCTTTATTCTGGCTATACAAGGCTGCACTTGTAAGTGCAAGAATATTAGATAACATGAATAAAGAATATAACTATAGATCTGAAACATTAAAAAACGTATTATACCTTTATGACTGTTATTAATATAGATGAAGTTATAACACATCTTTTGCCTAGACAAACGATAGCAGGCTTAGATTTAGGGACAAAAACGATCGGAATTGCGATTTCTGATAGGGGGTTGATTGTCTCAAATCCGCGTCCTGTATTACAGCGAAAAAAATTTACAGAAGATGCTTACACACTTATTAAAATTTTTGACCGTGAAAATGTAGGTGTTATTATCATTGGTTTACCTCTTAACATGAATGGAAGCAGTGGCTCTCGTGTTCAAGCAACCAGAGCTTTTGTGAGCAATATGAAAGCTTATACAAAAATTCCATTTGTTTTTTGGGACGAACGTTTATCAACAATTGCTGCAGAACGGTCTCTTTTAGAAATGAATGTATCGCGCGCTAAAAGAGTAAGCCGTATTGATTCGGCAGCCGCCGCTTTTATATTGCAAGGTGCTCTCAATAGAATTCAAAACTTTCATCATATGGAAGGATAGAGGACATTGAGCAAATGCCCTGCATTATATCGCGCAATGAGCATCCCGTAAGAAGATCTCCATTGTCCCCCAAGGCGGCTTTCCATATAGGCATTCGCAACATGTTCTATGTCCGTAGAACGTAATGCTGCTGCTGCTGCTGCATAAGCTACTTGTTCAACAAAAAATCTTCCTGCACCTTCATTTGCTGATGCCATATCACCTGCTGATTTAATAATTTCAATTGCTCGGGGTCCCGCTGGTCCAATATCAAGAGCAATTTTTTCCAACAATTTCTGAAACAATCCCGGTGCTTTTTCACCAATAAGAATGGCATCCTTTACCAATTGATTAGCAGAACTATTTCTCACAATTCGCGCAGGCCCATTATGCAACATTTGTGATAATGGATTATTCTCTATAAAACTTTCAATACCAAGTTGTGCAATAATTTCACCAATAATAGGCACAACCAATTGACTTACATGATAAGCAATAATAGGTGTCATAATGCGGGCAAAAGCTGCTTCAGAACGGTCATTTGCTGCATTGTCAAATGCTCTTGCTAAACGCAAAACCAATGCTTGTGAGGCAGCTATATCTAATGCAATATCTGCAAAAATACGTTCTGTCAGTGGAGGTAAAGGCTGATTGGGCATTTTTTTCCGGAAAAAATCCATACCAAATTGAAGAGCCGCTCGTAAAACACCTGCCGATATGACAGATTGATCGAAACGCATCATCGTCTCGATATCTTTAATAACTTTAAGCCCTTCTCCAGCATTTCCCAAAAGCCAGCCATAACTGCCTTGGAAGTCGACAACCCCCTCTGGTGTTAAAAGTTCTCCAGAACGCTGAATTAAATGACGAATCGATATAGATCCATTTAATGCGCCATTTTCTTGTATGCGTGGAATAAAAAAACAACTTAAATGACCATCTAAATCTGCACTAACAAGATATCCGTCAGCGGTAGGATTAATAACGTTGGTTTTTACAACATTTAAACGATATAGATCACGTTCCATACTTTCATCGAAAGAAATTTTCTTAACACTTGGAAAATTGAAAGCGTATTTTTCAATATCGTCAAATGCACAAGTTAGAGAAGCAGCCTTTTTATGATGAATAGGCTTTGATGAGGAATCATATTGGCGTGATAAAAGGACATGTTGCCATTTTTTGAAGAGCTCAATATCACTAATTAAAACAGCAATAGCTGCACTCGTTATGATAACTTCATTCAAATGTCCTGTTTCTAAACCAGCAGATAAAGCTAAACGAATCGCACGCGCTTGATAGCGTACTCCATTTTCTGAGCTCGTATTTTCCCAAAGCGAGGTAACCAAACCTGCTTGTCTAGAATATTGTTGAAGAGCTTGATAGGAAGAATGGATCTCTAATCTTTCTGTTGGTTGCCCCCATTCATCATTATAGCATAGTAAAGGCTTATAATGATTCGCTAAGCAAGAAAGTTTCCATGCTTCTCGACTCGCGGCAAAATCCCCTATTTCTTCAAAACTTGCTAACAAAAACTTAGGCAAAGTAGAAGCAATACGAAACATAAGCGTATCGCTAAGAAATGTATTTTTTCGACGAGTATTTTGCGCAGATACAGCACTCATAGGTATATTCCTACATTCAAATCATTCATATCATAGACTATTTGTCTTTTTAGAGTTAAGAAACATTTATCATATTCAAACAAATGCTTGTTTAACCTGTTTAGAGAGAGATAAAGAAGAATGCTATGATGCAAGATAATTTTTTTCCACTTTTCCCTCATCAACATCTTTTAGCTATTAAAGATCTAAGTGCACAAGATCTTAATACATTGCTTGATCGTGCAGAAGCAAATGTTATCCTTTCTAACAAAATTGATAAAATAAAATCTACTTTGCATGGACGGACTCAAATTAATCTCTTTTTTGAAGCCTCTACGCGAACACAATCTTCTTTTGAATTAGCGGGTAAAAGGCTAGGTGCACACGTGATGAGTCTTGCGATCGGCAACTCATCTGTAAAAAAAGGAGAAACATTACTTGATACAGCTATAACTCTCAATGCGATGAAGCCAGATATACTGGTTTTTCGCCATAACAGTGCAGGAGCGGCAGCTTTATTAGCACAAAAAGTTGATTGTTGTGTTATTAATGCAGGTGATGGTGCTCATGAACATCCAACCCAAGCTTTATTAGATGCTCTAACCATTAAAAGGACAAAAGGTCGTATTGAAGGATTAACTGTTGCGATTTGCGGAGATATCTTACACTCACGTGTTGCCCGTTCCAATATCCTGTGTCTCAATGCTTTGGGTGCTCGTGTTCGTGCTGTTGCTCCTTCAACACTCTTACCCGCAGAAATCGCTCATATGAGTGTTGAGGTTTTTAACACGATGAAAGAAGGTCTTAAAAATGCTGACGTTATCATGATGTTGCGCTTACAGCATGAACGGATGACAGGATCTTTTATTCCTTCTACGCGTGAATATTTCCATTATTTTGGCTTACATAAAGAAAATTTAGCCTATGCCAAAAATGATTCTATTATTCTGCACCCTGGACCAATAAACCGTGGTGTGGAGATTTCATCCGATATAGCAGATGGACCACAAAGTATGATTCATACACAAGTAGAAATGGGAATTGCAGTGCGTATGGCTGTCATGGAGGCTCTATTAGATTCACGCGCAAAGATCAGTGGAGAAAAAAAATGATAAAACCAGTTGTTTTTCAAAATGCTCGTATTATTGATCCTTCGCGCGCAATCGATGAAATTGGTACAGTTATTATTGAAAATGGAAGAATTATAGCCGCTGGAAAAGAAGCTCTGAATCAAGGATTTCCTGAAGAAGCAGAAGTTATTAACGCACAAAACAAAGCAATTCTCCCTGGACTTGTTGATGCGCGCGTTTTTGTTGGAGAATTAGGGAATGAACATTGTGAAACAATTGCATCAGCAAGTCAAGCGGCCGCAGCAGGTGGTATTACTTCCTTTCTTATGATGCCAAACACGCACCCAGTCATTGATAATATTGCTCTGATTAAATTTATTACGCATACAGCACAGGAAATGTCATCGGTCAATATTTATCCTGTTGCTGCCATCACACAAGGTTTCAACGGACAAGAAATAACTGAATTTGGTTTGCTCAAGGATGCAGGGGCTGTTGCTTTTAGTGAAGGAAAAAAAACACTTCAAAATTCATCTGTTATGCGACGGGCAATGAGTTATGCACGCGATTTTGATGTTCCATTGATGCATGAAACGCAAGATAAAGATCTTACAGGGCAAGGTGTGATGAATGAAGGACTGCTTGCCAGTTGGCTTGGTCTTTCTGGCATCCCACGCGAAGCAGAAGTTATCCCACTTGAAAGAGATCTGCGATTAGCAGTATTAACGCAAACACGCTATCATGCTGCTCAAATATCGACAGCACTCTCTGCTGATGCACTTCGTTTAGGTAAAAAACGCAGTGAGAAAATTTCAGCGGGTGTATCTATTAATCATTTATCTTTCAATGAAAATGACATTGGTGAATATCGCACCTCTTTTCGCTTAATGCCCCCATTGCGTACAGAAGAAGACCGTATAGCAATGATTGAAGCAATAAAGGATGGGACTATAGATGTTGTTGTCTCTTCTCATGATCCTCAGAGTATCGACAAAAAACATTTACCATTTAATGACGCGGCAGTTGGCGCTATTGGTATGGAGACCTTATTGAGCGCAGCTTTACGCCTTTATCATGATGAGAGCCTATCTCTTCTACGGATAACGGAACTTTTGTCAACGGCGCCTGCAAAGCTCTTTGGACTCAATGCAGGAACACTCAAAAAAGGTACTCATGCAGACCTTATTGTGGTTGATCTTGAAGAACCATGGGTTGTTTCAAAAGAGAAGCTCTATTCACGTTCAAAAAATACCCCTTTTGAGAATGCACGTTTTCAAGGACGCGTGCTCCAGACTTTTGTGAAAGGGAAAAACGTTTTTAAACTTGATCAACAAACTTAATGAGATTCTTAATGAATGAAGCAGAAATATTTTTTCAGTTCACTCCATGGTTTATTTTTCTCATATCTTATCTCATTGGCTCGATTCCATTTGGGCTTCTTTTTACGAAATTGTTCAAAATTGGTGATATAAGAACAATCGGTTCCGGCAATATTGGAGCAACAAATGTTTTACGAACAGGAAATAAAAAGCTTGCTGCTCTAACACTTCTTTGTGATATGTTAAAAGGAACTATCGTTGTTTTCGTTACAAAATTTTTTAGTGATCCGCTAGACAATAGTATTCTTATTTCTCTAGCAGGCTTTTTTGTTTTCTTAGGACATCTTTTCCCCGTATGGCTTAAATTTAAAGGCGGCAAAGGTGTTGCTACCTATCTAGGGGTGTGCTTAGGAATCTATTGGCCTGCAGCAATTATTTTTATTATTGTATGGAGTGCGATTTTTCTTCTCATGCGTTATTCTTCATTATCTGCGCTTATTGCTGTTACGATCACACCGGTATTTGTTTTTTATTTTTCCGCTTCTTATTTCTGTTGTATGCTGATTATGATGAGCATATTTGTTTTCATAAAACATTATGCAAATATCGGTAGATTATTAATTGGGGAAGAAAATAAGATTGGTACGAAAAACGGAGATAAATAAAGGAATCCTGCTTACTGATCGTCAACGTCTAAGCTGGTTACGGTTATTGCGCAGTGAAAATATTGGAGCTGTTAGTTTTCGCAATCTCATTGATCATTATAAAACAGCAGAAAATGCTCTGGCAGCGCTGTCAGAGCTTAGTAGAAAAGGTGGTGGTTCTGTATCTATTAAAATAGCAAGCTTAGAAGATGCAGAAAAAGAAATGCAAGAAGCTGAAAGATTAGATGTCCGGTTTATCGGTATAGGAGAACCAGATTATCCAGCTTTTCTTAAGGTTACAGAAGCCCCTCCGCCGCTTATTACTATCAAAGGTAATGTTGCAATTTTTCAAAAAACTTCTATTGGAATTATAGGTTCTCGAAATGCTTCAGCTGCGGGAAAAAAGCTTACGGCTCAATTTGCGCGTTTTCTCGGAGAAGCAGACTTTGTAACAATTTCTGGGCTTGCTCGTGGAATTGATAGTGTTGCGCATCAAGCAAGTTTAAAAACAGGAACTGTTGCAGTTATGGCTGGAGGAATTGATCATATCTATCCTCCTGAAAATAAAAAGTTGCATGAAGATATTATTGCCAACGGTGGAGCCATCATCAGCGAAATGCCCATTTCTTGGCAGCCGCGTGCTATCGATTTTCCAAGAAGAAACCGTATTATTGCAGCTTTGTCACTTGGTCTCTTGGTTGTAGAGGCAGCCCTGCGCTCAGGGTCCTTAATTACCGCACGTCAAGCAGCTGAAATGGGACGGTTAATTTTTGCCATTCCCGGTTCTCCACTTGATCCAAGATCTGTTGGTACCAACAATCTTATCAAAGACGGAGCTCTACTCACCACACATCCTTCTGACATCATAGAAACACTTACGCCATTAATTTCACCGCTTCCAAATTCCCAACTCAATTTTTTTGAGGAACCATCCTCTTTACAACTTGAAAAGGAGAATTTTAATTTAGCAGATAAAAAAAACAACAGCCTCTCTTTAGCAGATGATGATGCAGCACGCGCAGCAGTTCTCTCCGCTCTTTCAACAACGCCAATCGATTTAGACACACTCAGTATCCACTCAGGTGTTTCACTCCCAGCTCTCTACCTCTTGTTGGTAGAACTCGACCTTGCTGGAAAGCTTATTCGACACTCTGGTGGTTGTGTGTCATTGTCGAATCTTGATCTTCCCCAAGAGCCTCAGCACTATTAATAATGCTTTGCCCTTCTTTGGCAACCATATCCAAAAGCAATGCTAAAAGCGGACTGTGCGCCTGACGCGCCATCTGATTCATTTGTTTTGACATGTCTGTAATATATTGGATAACTTTTAAATGATTTATAAACATAATCCTCTATCCTTGAGCATTTCCCCTCCTACCTCTCAATAGACGTTATCTTAGTATTTCGCCGTATGTTTTTGTAATAACAGTGGAAAATAAATCGTGTAATTCTATATAGGGTGTACTCTAATAATGACAATCATAAGTTGTACAATATTCATGTTTTTTATATGGCTAATATTTTTTTATGTGCTCTTAAGCAATTGGCATTAGCTATTCGCGTGAAAGGCGTTTATAAAAAAATTTTTATTTCAATATTTGGATAAAATTATGAATATCGTTATCGTTGAATCTCCAGCAAAAGCAAAAACAATTAATAAATATCTTGGGTCTCAATACAAAGTTGTCGCATCATTTGGACATGTTCGTGATTTGCCTGCAAAAGATGGTTCTGTTTTACCGGATCAAGATTTTTCTATGAAATGGGATATAGATTCTGCTGCCGCTAAACGTTTAAATGAAATAGCAAAAGCCGTTAAAGAAGCCGATAGCCTTATATTAGCAACAGACCCTGATCGTGAAGGGGAAGCTATTTCATGGCATATTCTGGATGTTCTCCGTCAAAAAAAAGTTTTAAAAGATAAACCTATTAAAAGAGTTGTCTTCAATGCCATCACCAAAAAGTCTGTGCTTGATGCTATGAACAATCCACGTGATATTGATACATCGCTTGTAGATGCTTATCTTGCGCGTCGTGCTCTTGATTATCTCGTTGGTTTTACACTTTCACCTGTTTTATGGCGTAAACTTCCTGGTGCGCGTTCAGCAGGACGCGTTCAATCGGTTGCTTTGCGTATTATTTGTGATCGTGAATCAGAAATAGAACATTTTATCAAAGAAGATTATTGGTCCATTACAACACAGTTAAAAACCATCCGAAATGATAGTTTCCAAGCAAGATTGACAATGTTTAATCAAAGAAAAATAGGCAAGCTTGATATTCAATCTCAAGAACAAGCAGACCAAATTCGCTTTATGTTGGAGCAAGCCCAATACCATACACTCAGTGTTGAAGCAAAACCTACAAAGAGAAATCCTTTTCCTCCATTTACAACCTCCACACTACAACAAGCAGCTTCTTCAAAATTAGGATTTTCAGCTTCTCGCACTATGCAAATTGCCCAAAAGCTTTATGAAGGCATTGAAATTAACGGTGAAACGGCAGGGCTTATTACTTATATGCGTACCGATGGTGTGCAAATAGCACCTGAGGCTATTGATTCAGCAAGAAAAGTTATTCATGAAACTTTCGGAAAAGACTATATTCCTGAAAAGCCACGTTTTTATTCAACAAAGGCAAAAAATGCACAGGAAGCACACGAAGCGATCCGTCCAACAGATTTTCAACGCAATCCTAGTCAAGTCCGTAATTTTCTCGATAGCGATCAAGCAAAGCTCTATGAGCTAATATGGAAGCGTGCTATTGCCAGCCAAATGCGCTCTGCTGAAATTGAACGTACAACTGTTGAAATTGAAGCACAACAAGGAGAAAACCATGCAAATCTACGAGCAACAGGATCTGTTATTCGCTTTGATGGCTTTATTTCCGTCTACACGGATCAACGAGACGAAGAAAATAATGAAGAAAATGAATCAACACGTTTACCACAAATAAACACTGGTGAAGCACTGACAAAAGAAAAAGTTGAATCTATACAACATACCACAGAGCCCCCTTCTCGTTATTCTGAAGCTTCATTAATTAAAAAGCTTGAGGAGTTAGGAATTGGTCGTCCTTCAACTTATGCATCCACATTGGCGACATTGTGTGACCGTGGATATATTGTCATTGATAAACGAAAGCTTATTCCCGATGCTAAGGGACGTATTGTTACAGCCTTTCTTGAAAATTTTTTTAATCGCTATGTAGAATATGGTTTCACAGCAGATCTTGAAGAAAAGCTGGATCTTATCTCTGATGGCAAACTTTCTTGGAAAGACGTATTGCGAGATTTTTGGGATGGATTTAATGCATCTATTATCAATATCCAAGAACTCCGTATAACTAATGTTCTTGATGCTTTAAATGTAACATTAGCACCTCTCGCTTTTCCTGAACGCGAAGATGGAAGTGATGTACGTTCCTGTCCTCTTTGTAAAAATGGTCAATTATCATTAAAACTTGGGCGTTATGGTGCTTTTGTTGGTTGTTCCAATTATCCCGAATGTAAATACACACGCCAACTTGGTACAGATACTGGAGAAGAGAATGAAGCTATACGCAATGATGAACCTGTTATACTTGGTATTGACCCTGAAACAGGAAAAGAGATCTCTCTTCGTAATGGCCGCTTTGGTCCCTATATTCAACTTGGTGAAAGCAAAGAAGTTAAGCGTGCAGGACTACCAAAAGAATGGCAGGCAGAAAATGTAACCCTTGATAAAGCCTTGGCTTTACTATCCCTTCCCCGTGAAATTGGCATTCATCCTGAAACCGGAAAAACAATCACGGCTACGATTGGACGATATGGTCCCTATCTTAGCCATAACGGAAAATCTGCGCGCCTTCTTCATGCAGATGAAGTTTTTGATATTGGTATCAATCGCGCTGTTACAGTATTAGCAGAACAACAAGAAAACAAAACCAGGCAAAGCAGAACAACACCTGAAGCATTGGCAACATTAGGAGAGCATCCCGAAGGAGGAACCATTACCGTGCGCAACGGGCGTTATGGTCCTTATGTCAATTGGGGTAAAATTAATGCAACATTGCCAAAAGATAAAGATCCCATTAGTGTAACACTTCCAGAGGCACTAGAACTTATATCGGCTAAAGCATCGAGTAAAAAAACAACTTCAAAAAGAGCTTCTTCTAAAACAAAAGCAAAAATAAAAGAGATATAAATTTTGGCTAAAGGTGAAAAAAACATAAAATATCTCTCTTCATTCAAGGGGAAAACTTTTCCCAATAAGGAAGCAATTCTTTCCTTTATAATTGAGAATCCTAACCACTCAAGTAAACGAGAAATCGCCAAAGCTTTTAACTTAAAAGGTGATTCTCGTATTTTGCTTAGAGATATGTTACGTGAGTTGAAGGATCAAAATCTTATATCTAAACACCGCAAAAGAGCAATAAACAAAGGAAAATTACCTCCTGTTACTTTAGTAAAAATTAGCGGACGTGATAAAGATGGAAGTTTTATTGCACAACCTCTTGAATGGGAAGATTCTCCAAAGCCCAATATTGAAATACACTCTTTTCATCACATAAAAGGAAGTAATATTGGTGTTGGAGATCATATTCTTGTAAAAGTTTTTCGAAATAAAAATTCTGAAAGCTCAAGCCATCCTTATACGGGACGAATTATTCGTAAAATTGATGTATCTCCCAAAAGCGCATTTGCTATTGTACGAAAATTGGAAAATAATCAATGGCGCCTTGATCCTATAGACCGCAAAACCAATGAACTTATTGTTGAAATGTCTCCAGAAATGAAGATTGAAACGGGTGATCTCGTTGAAGTCGAAATAAAAAAAAATACTGGTTACGGATTAAAGAGCGCAAAAATAAAGAATGTTTTAGGGCACATTAAGAGTGAGAAAACACTCTCAATGATAGCGCTTCTTTCGAAAGGAATTCCTTATATTTTTCCTGAAAGTGTTCTTGAGCAAGCCAAACATATCAAAGCTGCCAATATGGATAATCGTGAAGATTGGCGACAATTACCCTTTATTACAATTGATCCACCAGATGCAAAAGACCATGATGATGCAGTTTATGCAACCAAGGATAAGGATCCAGCAAACAATGATGGTTGGATTATTATTGTAGCCATCGCAGATGTTTCTTACTATATCAAAACAGGAAGTGCTTTAGATAAAGAAGCATTGAAACGCGGAAATTCTGTTTATTTTCCCGATACTGTTGTGCCAATGCTGCCTGAACGCCTTTCTCATGATTTATGTTCTCTACGTGAAGGAAAAGAACGGCCAGCTTTAGCAGTTCGTATGATTTTTGATGCAAACGGTAATAAACGAAAACATAGTTTTCATCGTATTATGATGCGGGTAAGAGCTAAATTTTCTTATCAAGAAGTGCAATTGGCAAGAAAAGAACATATCAATGAAAAAAATGTACCTTTACTTGAGAATATCTTACACCCCTTATGGGAAGCCTATGCATGCCTTAAAGCTGCGCGAAATCTTCGACAACCACTAGAATTAGAAATAACAGAAAAAAAGATTATTCTTGATCAAAATGGATGCATCCAAGATGTTGTGAGTGAAGAACATCTAGAAGCACATCGTTTGATTGAAGAGTTTATGATACAAGCAAATATTGCAGCTTCTGAAACCTTAAAAGAACATCATCAGCCCCTCATCTACCGTATTCATGAGAAACCCTCTCTTGCCAAGCAAGAAATATTGCGGAATTTTCTTCAAAGTTTAGGAATATCACTCGCTCGAAGTGCAGAACTGACATCAGCACGTCTTAATAGAATTTTAGAAAAGGTCGCTCATACTCAACAACAAGAACTAGTCAATCAAGTTATTTTGCGTTCACAATCACAAGCAGAGTACAACCCTAAAAATAGTGGCCATTTTGGTTTGAACTTGCAGAACTATACACATTTTACATCACCAATCCGTCGTTATGCTGATCTCATTATTCATCGAGCACTCATTAAAGCTCTCAAATTAGGAAATGATCAATTAACAGAGACACAAGAACAAAATCTTGCAGAAATTGCTACGCAAATTTCTTTATATGAGCGCCGTGCGATGGTAGCTGAAAGAGAAACGATTGATCGGCTTGTTGCTCACTATTTAACGAATAAAATCGGTCGTATTTTTACAGGTCGCATTTCCGGAGTTACAAAAGCAGGTCTTTTTATCTCACTTGATAAACTCAATACAGATGGTTTTGTCCATATTTCTACACTTAAAAATGATTATTATCATTTTGATGAAGCACAACATGTTCTTGTAGGACAGCGTAGCCATAAAGGCTATCAACTCAGTGATGTTGTAGAAGTAAAACTTATAACGGTACAACCTTTTGCTGGCGCTTTATGCTTCGAGCTCTTAACAAAACCTCGTCCAATAAAATTTTCACCGACATCCTACCATAAAAACAAATTAAAAAAACAAAAATATACTTTTTATGGGAAAAGAAAAAATTAATTAAAAATAAAAAGTAAAAAACATTTTTATAATTTTCGTTGTATTATTTTTTATTTTAAAGTCTAAAAATCTTTATTAAAAATAATTAAACCTCTTGTTTCTCTCTTTAAAAGCATATAAATAATAATGACTTAAAGCTAAGAAAAGACCTATAATATGTAGTATTTATATTATTTTTATGTTTTATTTAGTATATAAAGGTATGTGATTTATTTTATAAATATAGTAATTTTATAAAAATCTTGCAGGTTTTTTATACTTAATAGGTGAGAAAATCTGCAAAAGAGAGCTTGGGCTTTTTTCATTTCAGCACACCTTTTTATTATTCGAATAAACAAAAGTATCTTAAGTCATTCTCATGAAAAAAAAAGCTTTTGACTCTCAAAATAATTCTTTGCGTGCCATTATTGCAGCTATTGCAACCATTGGTACCGTTGGAACAGCATTGGGAATGGGAACACAACTTGTCTCTTTTCTTATGGCAGAAAAAGGACTTTCCAACAGTACAATCGGCTATAGTGGAACTGTTGGTGGAATCGCCACAATTATTGCAGCTATTTTTACGTCTCGAATCGCCTTATGCTTAGGAATTTCTCAAACAATATTGCTTATGATGGCTATAGGATCTTTAAGTTTTTTAGGATTCTATTTTTTCGACCCCTTATGGGTTTGGTTCATTTTAAGGTTTATATTACATTTCACTATGACAGTTATGTTTATCCTGTCAGAGTTTTGGATCAACAGTTGTGCTCCCCCTAAAAAACGTAGCTTGGTTCTTTCCATTTATGCTATTGTTTTAGGATTAGGGTTTGCGGTAGGTCCAACGTTGCTAGCAAAAGTGGGAACACAAGGCTTTATTCCTTTTGCTGTTGGCTATAGCCTTATTATACTTGCTGTTATCCCAATTCTTGCGGCTTGGAAATTAAGTCCAGAATTTCAAAAAAGCCAATATACGCCATTTTTTCGTTATCTTTTTTATGTTCCAAGTGCCATGATGGCAGTGTTTGTTTACGGTGCTATTCAAATGGGCGCATTAACTCTTATAACACCCTTTACTTTATCCATTGGCTATAATGAGCATGAAGCAGCACACTTTATGGCAACGCTTGCACTTGGGAATGTTTTGCTCTTAATTCCTATCAGCATTATAAGCGACTATGCCAAAGATCGACGTTATCCCCTAATAAGTTGTGCTATCCTAGGTCTTGTGGGAACTTTTATGGTACCATGGATCACTCAATATCCATGGGTTCTAATGCTTGATCTGTTCCTTCTTGGTGGTGTATCAGCTAGCCTTTATACAATTGCTCTGGCACATCTAGGAGCACGTCTTAAGGGCCAAGAACTTGCTGCTGCTAATTCTGCCTTTATTTTTTGCTATGGAATTGGTATGCTCATCGGGCCAACCTTTATTGGAAAATCCATGGATATTTTTAATCCTTTTGGTTTTTCAATAGCTATGGCTGTTTTTTTCGGTTTATATGTCATTTTGGTATTTATCCAACTGATGAGAAAATTAATCAGCTCTTGACTTTTTTGAGAACATCCGTAGTGTTGCCGGAAAATCTGATGATGTCGGAAATAAGTTTTGAAAGCAATAATATTTTTTCAGTATAAATAGGGTATTTACATTATGGCTAAAGCAGCAACCATTAAGATCAAGCTTTTATCAACTGCAGATACTGGTTTTTTCTATGTAACAAAGAAAAACAGCCGCACAATGACAGATAAAATGAGCAAGCGTAAATATGATCCAGTTGTAAAAAAGCACGTTGAATTTAAAGAAACAAAAATTAAATAAATAAAATTATTATTGAATTGATAGATTTTATACTCCAAAAGAAATGTGGGAGTATTGCTCTTCAAAGTTATTTTTTGAGGGGTGTTTTTTTATTTCCTTAAGTTTAAAAAGTTTACTTTAAACTTTGTACGTTTTGTACGGATTTGGATTAAGTTGATTTATTATTTAAGTTGCTTACATATATTCTGCATGAGTATTTGATTATTGTGATATCTAACGAAAATTTTGTCATTAAAACGAGACATTGTTTCGTCATATGAATAAAGCTTCTCGGATGAATTATAAACAATACTAAAATAGAGTTATAGTAATGTTAGCAGTTTCTTTATTTCATGAAAAAATCTTTTTCTCATTTTAATCTAAGAATCTTTAATCTAAAAGTTATCGGTTTCAGTATTTTTGTCGCTGCCAGCATTCTTATCATTATGTCAACTTACTTTAAGAAAACTCAGCAGTTGCCTCAAAAAGAAAAATTTTCTTCTCAAAACTCTGTTAAAGGAAATGCTTTAATCATTGATGGCGATACCATTATGATTTCTTCAATTAAGATTCGACTAGCTGGAATTGATGCTCCTGAACTCCACCAATTTTGTGGAAAAAAGGAAGCACGCTACCCTTGTGGGCTTGAGGCAAAGAAATATTTAGAACAATTATTAAAAAATCAAACTGTTATATGTCACTGGCAAAAAACAGATAAATATCGCCGTATTCTTGCAACATGTAAAACAAAACAAGTTAGCAATATCAACGCAACACTTGTACAGAATGGTTGGGCTGTAAATTATTATGAATACCCCAAAGAAGAGCAAGAAGCGAGAAGGAAAAAGAAAGGAATATGGGCATCAAGTTTTCAACGACCAAAAGAATGGCGCAAAGCAAATCCTCGCACAGAATAAGAAAAATATTTTTTAATTTTATTTACTAATGAAACAATGTAGCCCAATTATCAAACTTGAAAAAGAGATCTATTCCTGTCGTGTTTGCGTCCAACAACCCCATTATTTTCCTCCTCTTCCTCATGAACCAAACCCTGTCGTTTATTTATCCGATACTGCTTCGATTGCAATTGCAGGCCAAGCACCAGGATTGCGTGTTCATGAAACTTCTATCCCTTTTAATGATCGTTCGGGCGAAAGATTGCGTAATTGGCTGGGTGTTACAAAAGAAGAATTTTATAATAAATCTCTCTTCGCTATTGTTCCTATGGGATTTTGTTTTCCAGGTTATGACAAAAATAAAGCTGATTTACCACCAAGATGTGAATGTCGAGAAATATGGCATGAAAAGATATTTCAGGCAATGCCTCAAATAAAGCTTGTTCTTGCCATTGGTCGTTATGCGCAAAAGTGGCACATTACAGAATTAAAACATAAAACCGTTTCTGCAACTGTTGGTGATTGGAGAAATATTCTTTCCATTCCTCAACCTCGAGGCTATAATGTTATGCCTTTGCCTCATCCGTCATGGCGAAATACTTCTTGGTTACAGAAAAATCCATGGTTTAACGATGAGCTTATTGTATATCTGCGTCGTTTAGTGCGTAAATTTTTATAAATTAAGATATTGAGAAGAAATATGGATCGTCTTGACCGAAAAATTTTACATCTTTTGCAAGAAAATGCGACACTTTCTGTTGCTGATATTGCTAAAAAAGTGGGACTTTCGACCACTCCTTGCTGGCGTAGGATTCAAAAACTTGAAGAAGATGGCGTCATTCAACGTCGTGTTGCTGTTCTTTCTCCAGAAAAAGTAAACGCACACGTCACTGTTTTTGTGTCTATTCGCACAAATACACATAGTCATGAATGGTTTAAGCGTTTTTCACAAATTGTGCAGGAGTTCCGTGAAGTTATTGAATTTTACCGAATGAGTGGAGATATTGACTATTTATTGCGTGTTGTTGTTCCCAATATTGAAGCTTATGATCTTTTTTATAAAAAATTAATTTCTAAAATTGATATCCGTGATGTCTCATCTTCTTTCGCAATGGAACAGATTAAATATACAACGGAGCTTCCGCTGAATTATATTAAATTACATGAAAAGGTAAATGAACATAACTCTTAAGCGTTTTTTATATCCGTCTCATCATCTTTTAAGTGTTCAAACTTTCTTGTTCCAAAACCGCCATTTGTGCATGAGTTAAAACAGCAGCTTTGACAATTCCAGCTGCTATAGCTGCTCCTGTTCCTTCACCAAGACGCATTCCAAAATCTAGAAGTGGTTCTTTGCCAATTTTTTGTAAAAGTTTACGATGGACTTTTTCAGAAGAAACATGTCCAACGAGAGTATGATCAAGAGCTTTTGGATGCATTTTATAAAGGACCGCTGCCGCTGCTGTTGCCACAAAACCATCTAAAATAACGGGTATCTTTTCCATTCTTGCCGCCAAAATAGCACCAACCATAGCAGCAATTTCACGTCCTCCTAAGCGACGCATTATCTCAAAAGGATCATTTAAATGCTCCTTATGCAAGGAAACTGCTGCCTTAACCGCTGCTATTTTACGCTGATAAAAATCACCCTCCGATTCCATATCATGTCCTGTCCACTCTTCAACGTCTCCACCAAACAATGCTAAACATAAAGCTGAAGCTATTGTTGTGTTTCCAATTCCCATTTCACCAATACATAAAAGATCTGTTCCACCAGCAATGGATTCCATTCCAAATGCCATTGTAGCAGCTGCACTTCTCTCGTCCATTGCAGCATCCTTGGTAATATTCATTGTTGGATATTCCAATGCTAAATCAAAAATTTTTAATCCCAGATCATAAGCGATACAAATTTGGTTGATAGCAGCACCGCCAGATGCAAAATTTTGTACCATTTTTTGTGTCATAGATTGTGGAAATGGTGTAATATTCTCCTCTACAATACCATGGTTTCCAGAAAAAATAGCAACCAAAGGTCGCGTTACTATAGGTTTTTCTGTACCTCTCCACCCCGCGTACCAAACAGCAATATCTCCTAGTTTTCCCAATGTTCCTTGCTCTTTTGTTAAGTTTTTTTGCCGTTTTTTTGCCAAAATTATAGAAAACTCATCAGCAACAGGTAAATTTGTAAACAAAGCACGAAAATCATCAAATGGACTAGCGATCATAAGGATACCTTTTAAAATCTACAATGTTTATGAAAATCACGTCATATATACAGGATATGAATAATTTATTGTTTTTTTAACAGTGCTTTAAAAATGTTAAATACTATGAAAGCAATAATTTCTACATTCTATTTTTTACCCCAATAACAAACGTGCAAGATTCAAAATGTTATTAATATCTTATGACTACCTTTACAGTGATACCCTTAAACTATTTTTTATTTAATAGGCATAATCAGCATGCCGTTTAATATATAAATTCTAACATTCTTATTCATAATAAAAGTTATAAACTTTCAAAAACTTATAAAATTAAAGGGATCAAAATTATCGCAAAGAAATCAAAACGCAAAGGATCTCAACTTCAATATATGTTAATTGTCTGACTGTTATTAAATGAGAGCATAAAAAGCTTCTTTTAAAGTACATATATCTGCGTTTGGTTTTATCGCATCATTTGATAGTATTTGCCGCCATCGACGTGCCCCACCCCGCCCATGAAATAAACCAATCATGTGACGCGTCACATGAGAAAGCCGTCCCCCCGATGCAATATGTCGAGCTGCATAATCACACATAACCTCAATAAGATCACTCTCACTTAGACTATTCTGCGACTCACCATAGAGTTCAAAATCAATATATTTTAACAAAGTTGGATCATGATAAACTTGGCGACCAACCATCACAGCATCACAGAAAGTTAAGTGTTCTTTGATCTCATCAATCGATTTAATTCCACCATTTATCCCAATGAATTTATGAGGATATTGACGTTTTAATTTGTAAACCCTTTCATAATTAAGGGGCGGAATATTGCGATTTTCTTTCGGACTCAATCCTTGTAGCCATGCCTTGCGTGCATGTATCCAGAGCGCATCACATCCAGCATTCCAAACTTGATTAGCCAAAAGATCTAATGCTAATTCTTCATCTTGTTCGTCCACTCCAATCCGACATTTGACAGTTACAGGTATCGTAACCACTCGTTTCATCGCTTCCACAGCATTTGCCACAATGTCTGGATGTAGCATCAAACAAGCTCCAAAGACACCTGCTTGAACACGATTTGATGGACAACCAACATTGAGATTTATTTCGTTATAGCCAAAATCCTCAGCAATTCGTGCAGCTTCTGCTAACTTTTTCGGATCTGCCCCCCCTAATTGTAATGCAACTGGACGTTCTTTGTCGCTAAAAGCCAACAATTGTTCACGAACACCATGAATGACAGCATCTGCTACCATCATTTCCGTATAAAGGAGAGCTTTTTTCGTTAAAAGACGATAAAAAAACCTGCAATGTCGGTCTGTCCAGTCCAACATTGGTGCTACTGCAAATTTTATAGGCGATGGAAGGTTGTAAAATATCATGAGGGTATTACTCTCATGTCCCTATAGCTCTCTCTTTATACATAGAAAAATACTTACTTTTAGTTTACGGAAAATTTTATTCTCTTATACTATCATGAGTATAATAACAGCTCATTATTTTCAATTGATATCAAGGTTTACTACAATCAATCATGCCAAAACACAATATCGCATTTCTCATAGATTAGTGTTCAGGTATATAAACATGAAAAAAGAAGATTTTTACTATAATATAAAAAACTCATTTATAAGTTCTTCTTACGCTCTTCAAGTCTCTCCCCTTACATGATTTAGTACAGCGTTTAAGATAATAAATGCTAAACTAACACATTATACAATTTTTCATGATCGATTTAATTTTCTTTAGATTTTTTAACTCATTGTGCAAATAAACGCTAAAGAAAGTAGCTTTATCTTCTCCTAAAGAAGAAAAAAACCTTATTTCATACGAATCTAATTATAAATCATTTTTTATCAATGAGTTCTTTTTGGTAATATTCTTAGATTTCACTTTATAAAATAGACAAATTTCATCTTAAATATTCTATCTAATTTTGCCATTTTGTGATTCTTGCAAAAAAAAACTAAAATCAGGGTATAGACAGCCATTGCCTTTTTAATATCTATAACTGATATCAGTATCTCTTGAAGGAAAATATTTACAATATTGCAGATAAAATCTGTAAAATGAAATGATCATAAACGTTGTTCAATCTCTTGTTGGCTTTGCATATAGGAAGAAAGAGTATCAACCTCTTGTTCATTAAATAGGAGCCCCAGTTTTGAACGACGCCATAACACATCTTCACATACTTTAGCCCATTCTTTTTCCATCAACCATTTTACTTCTACTTCATAAAGCCCATGTCCAAAATTTTTTCCTTTATTTGCCTTACCATGTGCAAAGATCAGCAATGCTTCCGTACCGTAGGAGCGTGCAAGCCTGCGATGTGTAAAAACATCTAAATCTGGCATTAAAAGAGCAATCCTATTTTCGATTGTATCTAATTTGTTATAGGGGAAATCTCCCCCTGGAAGTACTGCCTTAGCCGTCCATGATGCTCCCTTTTTACCAAGTGCTTTTTCAACAAATTTCATCGCATCTTCAGCTAACTTACGATAAGTTGTAATCTTTCCACCATAAAGATTAAGTATCTTTGGTGTCGTTCCTGTTCCCATTTCTTTTAAAACATAATCGCGCGTAATTTCTTGTGCTTTTGAAGCTCCATCATCATAGAGTGGACGAACTCCAGAGTAAGACCAGACAATCGTTTCAGGTAATACTGGTTGTATGAAATATTCACTGGCTGCTGCACAAATATAATCAATTTCTTTATCAGTAATATGAACGTCAGCCGGATCTCCTTGATAATTACAATCTGTTGTTCCAAGCAAGGTAAACTCTTCTTGATATGGAATAGCAAATATAATACGCCCATCACCATTTTGAAAAATATAAGCACGATCATGAGTATAAAGTTTGGGAACCAAAATATGAGAACCTCTAACAAGCCGTATTGGCGTATGTTCTTTACAGTCTAATACGCTTGCCAAAACATGATCAATCCAAGGTCCTGTCATATTCGCAACATAAGAAGCAGTGACATTATATTCTTTACCGCTTAACTTGTCTTGAAGAAAGATACGCCATTTTTTGTCTTCTCTTTTTAAAGATAGAACTTTTGTCCGTACTTTTATATCAGCTCCCCACTTTTCTGCATCACGAGCATTGGCAATGACTAAACGCGCATCATCTACTCTTGCATCAGAATATTCAAAACCTCTCTGATATTCTTTTTTCAGTGTAGAGCAAAACTTTTTTGAAAAATTAATCGTTTTACTGCGCCACAATTTCTGATTCCAGTTCCCTAAATAATCATAAATAAAAAGTCCAAAACGCAATATCCAAGCAGGACGCAATTCTTTATGATAAGGAAGAAGAAAACGTAAAGGACGTACAATATGTGGAGCTATACGTAAAATGATCTCGCGTTCTTTGAGTGCTTCACGAACAAGTTTGAACTCATAATGTTCAAGATAACGAAGACCACCGTGAATAAGTTTTGTTGATGCACTTGAAGTCCCTGATGCAAGATCTTTCATTTCAGCTAATCCTACTTTAAAACCGCGTCCAGCTGCATCTCTTGCCAATCCACACCCGTTTATCCCTCCCCCAATGATAAACAGTTCATAATGTGTTGTGGTTTTCATAATTTCACTTTTCATTATTTAATTTTGTTTCTCAGTCCTCAATAAAGCAACAGGAAAAAATAATACAAGTGTTCTTCATTGTATTATCAACGTACTTATTTCCTAAAATAAACACGCACAAAAAGCTTTTTATACCCTTATACATCAAAACAACATTTGACAAATTAAAGAGAGGATTTTTTATCCTGTAGGCAATATAATCTTTGCAAATGTACATCATATGAAAGCTTTTTAGAGAAAAATTAATGTTTTTTACCATTTGAGAATACATACTATAGCTAAATGCTTTATTGCACATAGAGAACGCTTTTCATATAGTTTACTCAATGACACAATAGAAAATGTAAAGGTATACAGATGACTCATCAACCTGAAAACTCGAAAATAACACTTGTTTCAAAAATTTTAGTCCCAGTTATGTTGAGTATTTTAACCTTTTTACCTTCTTTATCAAACGCAACATCACAGCAGACAGTAACCAATCATTTAAGCTTAGAAAAACTTAAAGCACAACTTTTAGAAGATTCTAGCTTTTTATCTAAGCTTAAAGAAAAAATGACACCGCATACTGATTCTCAGCATATTCAACAAATTGTTAGAGAGTATCTTCTTACTCATCCAGAAGTTTTGATTGAAATGCAGCTTATCCTTCAAGATAAGCTGGAAAAACAAAATGAAGACGAAAGTCAAAGCTCAATTATTCATTTATTAGAAAAGGAAATTTTTCACTCTCCTCATGACGCTGTTTTGGGGAATCCAAATGGTAAAAAAGTACTTGTTGATTTTTTTGATTACAATTGCAGATTTTGTAAAAGTGCCTATTCAGATATAGAAGACTTGATAAAAGAATATCCAGATCTACGGGTTATTATCAAGGATTTACCGATTTTGGGATCTGATTCTATGGCGGCTCATACCGTTGCTTACGCATTTCGAAAACAATTTCCAGAAAAATATCCTCAGTTTCATAAAAAGCTTTTAATGCATCAAGGGCGCGCAAATGAAGCTAAAGCTATAAAAATAGCTGTTTCATTAGGAGCAGATGAAAAAAAACTCCGTAATGCAATAAAAGACCCTAATCTGCAAAAAGCTTTTAAAGAAAATATTCACATTGCCTCTACACTTCATATTACGGGAACACCTTCTTATATCATTGGTAATAAAATATTCATCGGCGCAGCCAGACAAGACATTCTAAAACAAGCGATAGATAATACACAGTAAATACCCTATTCTATACCTGATTAGTTTTAGGAAGAATACTGTAAATGAGGTAATTTTATGCTTTCTCTTTTTTGACAACAGGCTTATAAATGCAATTTTGCGTAAAGCAGATACGAGTTTAAAATTGCAAAATATAATGAATTTAAAGGAAATAAATATCTTTAAAGCTTCAAAAGATATCATCCCTAATCTAGAGATATTCTGTCATAAAACGAAATAATGACGATCTTCATTGATCAAGGAGTTAGAAATAAAATGGCAACAAAAAAAATGGATTTGGCAAAATATACCGCAATTGATACGAACATTATTCGTGATCTTGCTGAAATTTTGAATGATACAAATTTAACGAACATTGAAGTTGAACAAGGGGAGCTTCGTATTTGTGTCTCACGCCAAAATACCTCAACTTCTTCCGAGCAAGCGATCTATGCTCCTGTTTCTACTCCTACTTTTTCTGTAACATCTTCTCCAGTTCCAACAGCTGAATCTCCTATACACTCTATCCAAGAAGATAAATCAAAAAACACAATAACCTCTCCAATGGTTGGAACAGCCTATCTTGCACCTTCACCAGGCGCACAACCTTTTGTAGAAGTAGGACAAAATGTTTCTGAAGGGGAGACATTACTTATTATTGAAGCCATGAAAACAATGAATCAAATTTCATCACCGCGCTCCGGTACGGTAACCACTGTTCTTGTCAAAGATGGTCAACCTGTTGAATTTGGTGAACCACTTATTATTGTTGAATAAAGCGAGGGGCAACCATGATTCGAAAAATCCTCATTGCTAATCGAGGAGAAATTGCTCTTCGCGTTTTACGTGCATGTAAAGAACTTGGCATAAAAACCGTGGCTGTTCACTCTACCGCTGATGCAGATGCAATGCATGTTCGTCTTGCTGACGAAAGTGTTTGTATTGGCCCTCCTCCTGCTCGCGATTCTTATTTGAGTATTCAGCAAATTATTGCTGCTTGTGAAATTACAGGAGCGGATGCTGTTCATCCAGGTTATGGCTTTCTTTCTGAAAATGCAAAATTTGCAGATGTTCTAGAAGCCCATGATATTACATTCATCGGTCCAACAGCTACTCATATCCGAATCATGGGCGATAAAATCGAAGCAAAGAAAACCGCCAAAAAACTTGGTATTCCTGTAGTTCCAGGTTCAGATGGAGCAGTCACTGAAGAATCAGATGCTTTACGCACTGCTCGTGAAATTGGTTATCCAGTTATTATAAAAGCTTCTGCCGGTGGTGGCGGACGTGGTATGAAAGTCGTTCATTCTGAACAAGAATTTTCTATAGCTCTCAAGACAACGCGTTCAGAAGCGAAAGCTGCTTTTGGTGATGACGCTGTTTACATAGAAAAATATTTAGAAAAACCCCGTCATATTGAAATTCAAGTCATAGGTGATGGTGCGGGAAATGCTATTCATTTAGGAGAACGCGATTGTTCACTTCAACGACGGCATCAAAAAGTATGGGAAGAAGCTACGTCACCTGCACTTAATGAAACTGAACGGAAAAAAATTGGAAGTATTGTTGCAAATGCTTGTGCCCAACTTGGATATCGTGGAGCTGGTACTATTGAATTTCTTTATGAAAATGGCGAATTTTATTTTATTGAAATGAATACACGTTTACAAGTCGAGCATCCTGTAACTGAAGCAATTACAGGTATAGATTTAGTCCACGAACAAATCCATATTGCATCAGGCTGTAAACTTTCAGTGACACAAGATGAAGTCTGTTTTTCTGGTCATGCCATTGAATGCCGTATTAATGCAGAAGATCCCATTAACTTTACGCCATCACCTGGAACCATTACACATTTTCATACACCTGGAGGTTTAGGGATTCGTGTTGATTCAGGCGCTTATTCAGGTTATCGTATTCCTCCTTACTATGATAGCATGATTGGAAAGCTGATTGTTCATGGACGTACCCGTTTAGAATGTATGATGCGTTTACGGCGTGCTTTAGATGAATTTGTCGTCGATGGGATAAAAACTACACTACCTCTTTTTCGCGATCTTATTAATAATCAAGATGTTGCTGATGGTAATTATAATATTCACTGGCTAGAAAATTACCTTGCTCATCAATCAAAGTCTTCAGATTCGTAATTCGATAGCAAAACGGTGCATTCTTATAAAAGATTCTATAAGATATCAACATAAGGATAGTTCCAACCTTGCTGTAAAAAGTGGAAAAAAGGAAATAAATTGGTTATTTTTTATATAGTTTTCTTTTAATATGCATAAAATTTAATAATTTTCTGTTTTCCTTTTTGTTAGTTTGTGCTAACTCCTACATGGTTACGCCCTTATAGCTCAGTTGGTAGAGCACCTGATTTGTAATCAGGGGGTCGGGAGTTCGAGTCTCTCTGGGGGCACCATATGTTTTTTTAATTACGTGTAGCTTTTCATTTTCCGAGTGTTTTTAAATTCAAGAGAAGGTAGAGGTGAGCGTGAATTTACAAAATATGTTATTTTTATCAAACTTCTTTTTAATACTTTAAATTCAGCTAATTTCTACCAAGGAAAATATTAAAGTTTAAGTTTCTAATGAATATACTAACAACTTCATAACATTGGTAAAATTATCCGGCGGGCTATTATTAAAAGAATCAGAAAGTTTTTTGTAAAATTCTTTCCACAAACATTTTTTTCAATAAAGCCACCTAATTCATCAGCCTTAACTTTAGCAAAGACATAAGGCATGTGTTTCATTTATTAAAGCAAATTCTTTTCTTTAAAAAGGTTGTAGCCTTCTATCTAACAGCGTTTTTGCTGTAAAATTCAAATTATCTATCTGCTCAACTAAAGAACTTTTATTGTTTAGCTTTTGTGCTTTTTTCAAAGAGATGTGGACTTTCAAGAATAAGCTTTTCTCGTGCTTTTTGTAACTGTTTAATGACTTCATCAATCTTTGACGGAGAACAAAAAGATTCTTGGCTATTCAACAAATGCAGCCTCTCCTTTCCCTCATATAAACATTGCATCTGAGATTGAAGTATTCTAACTTCTTGAAAAAAAAGACGTCCTGTTTCCTTAAAACCATTATTAAGTGCAAAAAGTTGATCAGAAATAGATAGCAGAATTTGTTTTAAAAAACGCTCATTTTCTTGGCGTTTACGATATTCTAAAATAAGAGCATGGCTTATTTCATCTAACTGTTTTTTTGTAGAATCAATTTGACGCAATAAATTTGGTTTTTCCCCCATATCACCTTTTCTCACCTTCACAAGCATAGCATGAATGTCTAATAACTTAATTGCGGAATGAGATAAATAATCAACAACTGTAGGCGTATTAACATAGCGTTTCCGTGCAATCATCACAAACTCACCTAATGACTGTTTTTTACATTCATCCCGCTATTTATTTTTCATTTTACAAGACCATTCTAAAGAAAGTGCTAAAAAATATTACCTCCAATACATTATTCGATGGAGCCCTTTCTCTCTTTTCACGATCAACGTGGAATCCGTGGAGAGAGAAAACGTACAGGTGTATAAAGGATAAGATGTGTTGTTTTTTCCAACACACTACTACCATCAGCAAGAAGGGCTTGACTAGGTGACAATTCTGTACCTTGCATAATTGTGGAAGCCAAAGAACCTTCTCGAGAAAGAGCCATCAACGTTGGCGAAGATGCAAAGACATTGTGTGCTCCCCCATCCACATGAGAAAAATCAAGAACAGCTATTCCATTTTTACGCAACATTTCGATATCTGAGCCATCGCCCACACGATGATGTCCACCCGTAAGACGTCCTGAAACGGCAAGAGCTTTATCCGCTCTGGATACTAAAATAGCGGTTGGCTGCGGGAGTTTTTTTATATCATTAAGTTGGCGCTCAAATACATCAACATCAATATCTGGTGCAGCCATTAATAAACTTGTAATACGACGAATAGGCCTATATTTTCCCTGTAACGCTAACGTTCTAAATGCTTCCATTATAACAAAATTGCCCATAGAATGTGCAATAACCGAAATTTGATCAGCATTGGTTTCACTAATAAGTGTTAAAAGCTCTATCAATCCGTCACGGGCAAAATTAGCACTGTCACGATCATAAATATAAAGAGGAACTGATCCGGCCGAAGGCCAAGAATAATGCACAGCGACAACATTTAAAGAATAATCGTGTGTAAACTGTGCTGTACGAAATGTACCATCTGCAAAATTATTATTATACCCATGGATAAAAAGAAAAATTTCTCTTTTTCCTTTTGGCTTTTTTGCTAAAGCAGCATTTAATTGCTGTTTAAACTGTTCTTTATTATCGTATTTTTGCAATGCTACTGCTGCAAAATACTTATCATGCGTAGGTTTATAGGCATTTATTTCAACAACTCCCTTTACATGTTGCTGAGGAATTCCTACGTCAACGCGATTATAATGAACTTTATTTGATCGCTCTGCACCATAAGGTTGAGCGTAATTATTTTGCATCATACGACTTGTTGCAACATACACTGGAACGATGGCTTTTGGAGAAACTGGTTTCCCTTCAACTTCCCTTTCTACGGCAGTCATAGAAGGTGTTGCATGTACCCCATGCCAAAGTACAGCACGTGAATCACTACAGGCTGATAATAAAGAAATACAAATAAGAAGTGTTAAATATCTCAGAATCATTATACTTCTCACTGCAACTTAACCCCACCTTATAAAAATATAACATTTCAAATGCATAGATAAAGTAATAAAAAACGAAACATTATTGGCAACACACCAACAAATAACATACAAAAAAGATTTTTCTATAATGCCTATAAATCCCCTCTCTCTAACATAACTTCATCTCATTATGGAGAAACTCACTGCTAACTGGTGCGGTCGAGAAGACTCGAACTTCCACGGGTTGCCCCACAGCGACCTCAACGCTGCGCGTCTACCAATTCCGCCACGACCGCACGTGGAAAGAAAAAATCTTGGTTTTTAGCCTTTAACAAATCATAAAGAAAGGTACAAGCCAATTTTCTTTTTCTCATAATTTATTTTATCCGGATGTTTTATAACTTAATAGAGATTACGAGAAATATGGGCTTTACTATGACCTTTGAACCATCATCATAAAATGTTCTTGTGCCGCTTGATCTTTTTCATAATAACCATGAAAGTTTTTTGTAATTGTTGTAGAGCCCTGTTTTTGGATTCCTCTCATAGCCATACACATGTGCTCAGCCTCAATCAATACTGCTATACCATGAGGCTTCAGATACGTTTTTAACGCGTGAGCCACTTGCGCTGTCATAGCTTCTTGAGTTTGTAAACGACGAGAAAAAATATCTACAACACGTACAATTTTTGAAAGACCAACAATTTTTGTATTAGGAAGATATGCTATATGTGCTTTCCCAATAATTGGGATCATGTGATGCTCACAGTGTGAATAAAAAGATATATTCTTTACGATTACGGCTTCATTGTATCCTGAAACCTCTTCAAAAACTGTACCTAAGGTTTCTTTAACCGATTGACTATAACCATTAAAAAGCTCGCGATATGCCTTGGCTATACGTTTTGGAGTATCTAAAAGCCCTTCTCTATTTGGATTTTCCCCTATCCATAAGAGTAATGTACGAATCGCCTCTTCCACCTCTTCAATACTCGGACGCTTTTCTTCAGATAAATTTGTGTCCTCTTTAACAACATTACGCATTCAAAAACTCCAAGCTTATTCTATACAAAGCATTTGCTCCATACCTATCTCATTTTGTATAATCTCTATATAAGCGAATTAAAAGTTTAAACAATCACGACTCTCAAAATTTCAGGCAATAGCGCATGATTGATACTATCTATAATGATAAAATACTTAAATATGCTGCACATATAGGCAAAATTGGGCGTCTTAATAATCCTGATGCAACATCAAGAAAACATGCACACCTTTGTGGTTCGACAATCACTGTAGATTTAAAAGTGGAAAATGGTATTATTACCGATTTTGCTCACGAAATACATGCATGTGTGCTAGGGCAAGCTTCAGCTTCACTTTTAGCATCTCATATCATCGGACAAACAACTCAAGATCTTAAAATATTGCGTGAAGTTATCTACCAAATGCTAACGCAAAATGGTCCTTCTCCTCAAGCTCCATTTGAGGATTTTTCTTGCTTACAGCCCATTAAAGACTATAAAGTGCGCCATGCAGCAACACTACTACCCTTTGATGCAACGATAGACTGCATTCAAAAAATTGAAGAAAAATAAATGTTCAAATCACAATCTAGACAAAAAAAATTGACTCGGAATTACACAGGCACTTGGCAAAAGACACCCGGACGATTATTGGGTATTTTCTTAATACGTTTCTATCAAATAACACTTTCGAGTCTTATAGGCAATCAATGTCGCCATGCCCCGACTTGTTCAGAATATACATATGAAGCGATTGCACGCCATGGGCTTTGGGCTGGTGCATGGATGGGACTCTTTCGTATCATGCGTTGTGGGCCCTTTGGAACAGATGGCTTTGATCCAGTCCCTCCATCACTTGGAAATTCTTGCTGTTTTTATAAACCTTGGCGTTACTGGAAAATTTCTGACAAACACAATAAATAATCCTTTTCTTTTTTTGTATGTACTGATAGAAAGATTAGTCTATAAGTTTTTACTTAGTCACGAAACCATCCGCAATCGTTGGCGGAATTGGACTTAAAGGGTGTTTTTATGTCTTGCTCTATTTCTCTTTCTTTTCCTGACGGCTCAAAACATAATTACCCCCCCGAAATGACAGGCTTGGAATTAGCAGAATCTATTTCTAAATCACTTGCAAAAAAAGCAGTCGCCTATAGTCTTGATGGCATCACGCGAGACTTATCGGATCCATTGGGACAATCTGGTCAAGTAGAGATTATTACCCGAGAAGACTCACGCGCTCTTGAGCTCATAAGGCATGATTGCGCCCATGTCCTTGCTGAAGCAGTGCAAGAGCTCTTTCCTGAAACGCAAGTAACAATAGGTCCTGTCATTGAAAATGGATTCTATTATGATTTTGCACGCCAACAACCTTTCACATTAGATGATCTCACTGTCATTGAAAAGAAAATGCGTGAAATTATCCAACGCAATAAATCTTTTAGAAAAGAAATTTGGTCTCGTGAAAAAGCGAGAAGAGTTTTTTCTGAGAAAAAGGAATTTTATAAAGTTGAACTTATTGATAGCATTCCTGAAAATCAAGATTTAAAAGTTTATTATCAAGGAGAGTGGTTTGATCTTTGTCGCGGACCGCACATGCAATCTACAGGGCAAATTGGGAATGCTTTCAAATTAATGAAAGTTGCAGGCGCTTATTGGCGTGGCGATGCCAATAATCCAATGCTCACGAGAATTTATGGAACAGCATTTGCAAATGAAAATGACTTAAAAGCCTACCTCCATATGCTAGAAGAAGCTGAAAAACGTGATCATCGCCGTTTGGGACGTGAAATGGACTTATTTCACTTTCAAGAAGAAGGGCCAGGAATGATTTTTTGGCACAAAAAAGGCTGGAAAATGTTCCAAAATTTGATCAACTATATGCGTAGGCGCCTTGATGATCATCAATATGCTGAAGTTAATGCGCCACAAGTTCTCGATAGGTCACTTTGGGAAATATCTGGCCATTGGGGCTGGTATAAGGAGAACATGTTCAAAGCAATTCCAGCAGTAGAAAATTCAGATCATAGGAATGTTTATGCTCTTAAACCAATGAATTGCCCTGGTCATGTGCAAATTTTTAAACATGGTTTAAAATCTTATCGTGATTTGCCTATTAGACTTGCTGAATTTGGACTTGTTCATCGTTATGAGCCTTCAGGCTCTTTACATGGTCTTATGCGTGTGCGTGGTTTTACACAAGATGATGCGCATATTTTTTGTACTGATGAACAATTAGCCGATGAATGTCTCAGTATTAATGATCTTATTTTATCAACTTATGCTGATTTTGGTTTTAAAGAAATCAGTCTTAAGCTTTCAACACGTCCAGAAAAACGAGTTGGATCTGATGCATTATGGGATCACGCAGAAAGTATCATGGAATCTGTCCTTAAAACGATTGAAACAAAATTTGCAGGACAAATCAAAACAAGCATCCTTCCAGGTGAAGGAGCATTTTATGGTCCAAAATTTGAATATACATTAAAGGATGCTATCGGTCGTGAATGGCAATGTGGAACAACACAAATAGACTTTAATCTCCCTGAACGTTTTGGTGCATTCTATATTGATAAAGATTCAGAAAAACGTCAACCTGTTATGATCCACCGTGCTATTTTTGGATCAATGGAGCGTTTCCTTGGTATATTAATCGAAAACTTTGCTGGACATATGCCACTTTGGCTTGCTCCTGAACAAATTGTTGTTGCAACAATTACATCCGAAGCAAATGAATATGCCCAAAAAATAACAGCAAAACTTAAAGCTACTGGGCTTTCCGCAACAATAGATCTCCGCAATGAAAAAATTAACTATAAAATACGAGAACATTCTTTACAAAAAGTCCCCGTAATTTTGGTATGTGGCAAACGTGAAGCTGAAACAAATAGCGTAAATATGCGCCGCTTAGGAAGTACAAATCAAACCCTTTTATCTGTAGAAGATGTAATTAAACAACTCTCAAATGAGGCAACACCTCCAGATTTGCAACGCGTAATAAATGCGTAATATCACAGAAAATTGTAATACGTTAATTTTTTACTATAAATCTTCAGTTTTTGTACAAAATGAAATAATTTGATATTGTAGTGTGTTTTTGTTTCATGCACAATGACCTATCATCAGAAAGAATAACGTGCTCTTTCTCTACAAGGTAGATTGGTGAAAAAATTGAATGTAAGCTATGAGCTTGTTTAAATGAAAAAATCATAGCCAATTGAATATTAATAATAACATTAATCTTTTACCTTTATAATGAAAAGATTCTGCTATTATCATGGATAGATCATTACAATAATGATAGCAATATCAAGCAAGAAAACTGGAAACAAGATTATATTTATTAATAAAAAATATGTAAAATTACCTGAACAATGATATGTCTTATTCATAAGATAAGCCCTTATAAAAAAGACAAGATATTGATTTATAATCATAATATATCGTTATTCATATTAAATAAAGCTTTGAATATCATAGGATTCTCTTATTTTAAATATGTTTATGTTGAATCTATCAAAATCATTTGCTTGCACCAAACAAGCGGAATAAATGTGTGGATAAAAATTATTGAGAAAGGACTTTTAAAATGCCTACAATGAACCGCCTAAAGTGCTAAGGATCGTTGCAATCATTGAGGACAGACTATAACTATAATGATGATGCCGACTTGCTCCTTCATAAATGTAAAAATAGCGACATTCAGCAGAGTTTACCATTATATCATTCACGAGGAATCATGGCAAAATAAGCTTAAGAAACATCTCTTTAAAACAAGCACATGAACCGGTAAGCCAACGGCATTCTACATCCCGCAATCTACACTGATGAGATATTGCCTTAATTTTTATAAAGCTAAATCAAAGAAAAATGGCAAAACTCAGCGTTTATTCTTTTTCCTCTTCATATTTTACCAAATTAAAAACTCTTATAAAAAACTCGTTAAATATACACATACGATACATGACCTCTCGTTGAACGTATTAAACTCTGAGCACATCCATAAAACGTCTAAATATCTACGAAACACATATAAAATAAAAAATATTATTATTATCGTGCTCTATCAAGAACACGCTTACATTCAATGAGTTCAAACAAAATTTCTTGTAACAATGCTTTATCAGTTTTGTCTTTGTAAAGATTCACAGAACCGACAGATGTTTCTCCCTCATTCCTCATGAAGCTCAAAAGCCCAAAAGAAGATTTTTTAGGCTTATTGCTTGCATTTTCAGAAGTTTGTCCTGCATGTTTCTTCTCTATGACCACATTCATAGCATCAAGATCACCATTACCCAATGCAGTCACAAAAGCAACACCATTTTCTTTCAAAAGGCGTTGCACACCTTTTATCGTATAACCCTGATCATATAGTAACTGCTTAATACCATTGAGCAAATCAACATCGACCGGACGATAATAGCGCCTTCCTCCCCCACGTTTCATTGGTTTAATCTGCCTAAAACGTGTTTCCCAAAATCTTAAGACATGCTGCGGAAGCTCCAATAACTCCGCTACTTCGCTAATTGTGCGAAAAGCATCAGAGCTTTTATCCATTTTGTAACACCTTATTTAAAACAAAATAAATTACTTTACAATGACTCATTCTGTTTCAATTTCTCAACAAAATTAGTCAAAAATAAGACCATCATTGACACCTTACTCACCAGTCTTTTTCTAAAAAACAAAGACTTTTATTTTATACATTTCTTTAACAAATACCAAACATACCATGGCATTTATTTATGAGATATCATTTTTTCTGTTTTGCACGATGCGAATCTAAAATTCTCTGTTTAAGAACATTGGCAGCCTTAAACGTCACAACACGTCGCGGCGGAATAGGTGCTTCAACACCTGTTTTTGGATTGCGTCCAACACGTTCATTTTTACTGCGAACCTGAAAAGTTGCAAAAGAAGATAATTTAACCGCTTCACCTCTTACAAGTGAGTTGCAAATCTCATCCAAAACCAATTCGACTAAAGCTGCTGATTCAGTATGTGACAAGCCCACTCTTTTACAAACTACGCTCGCTAAATCTGCACGCGTTACTGTCTTACTTGTCATTATAACCACCTATTAAAATATTAAAAATTACAAAATGACTTATACGTTTTCTTAAAATATGGTCAAGTAGCCATAATTTACCAACGAATAAGAATTGCTCCCCATGTAAATCCACCTCCCATGGCTTCTAACATGATAAGATCTCCTTCTTTTATTTTTCCATCGCAAACAGCTGTTGTTAAAGCCAACGGAACTGATGCAGCAGACGTATTACCATGTTGATCAACGGTAATCACAACTTTATCTAGTGAAATTCCCAGCTTTTTAGCAGATGCTTCAATAATGCGCTTATTAGCCTGATGAGGTACAAACCAATCTAGTTGTGAAGAATCCATACCTGCAGCTGCAAAACAATCATCAACCACATCCGTTATCATACCAACAGCATATTTAAAGACTTCTCGTCCTTCCATACGCAAATAGCCTGTCGTTTGTGTTGTTGAAGGTCCACCATCAACATATAGCTTATCTATATAAGCACCATTAGAGCGCAATTTCGCAGACAATATACCACGCTCAAAAGCAATATCCCCCTCAGTTTCTTGTGCTTCCAAAATAACAGCACCAGCACCATCACCAAACAAAACACATGTCGTACGATCTTCCCAATCTAAAATTCGAGAAAATGTATCGGATCCAATAACTAAAATTCTTTTAGCTCCCCCACACCGTAAATAAGAATCTCCTGTTGTTAAAGCAAAAATAAAACCAGAGCAAACAGCTTGAATATCAAAAGCAAATCCATGACTCATTCCCAAAGCATGCTGAATTTCAACAGCAGAAGCAGGAAAAGTACGATTCGGGGTGGACGTTGCTAAAATAATACAATCGATGTCTTTTATTGTTAAACCAGCATTTGTAAGTGCTGCTTGCGCAGCCTCAACTCCTAAAGAAACAGTTGTTTCATTTTCACTGGCAATATAACGTTGGCGTATTCCTGTACGCTGAACAATCCATGAATCTGACGTTTCAACAAACTTTGCAATCTCATCATTTGATAAACTTCTTTTCGGCAAAGCACTTCCTACACCCCGTATAATTGACCGAATCATTCAGCTCTTACCTTTTCTTCAAATTTTTTATTTCTATTATAAGAGCTTATCATAAGGACTCTCCATTCATCACTGCTTCATCTTCTTGGTCAAAAAGTGTTTCTTTATTTTCATGAAATCGCCGTAAATCAGCCGTTATTTTTTGTAAAAGTCCGTTATTAACCATCTCATAACCAACGCGGATAGCAGAAGCAAAGCCATTAGCATTAGCACTGCCATGACTTTTTATAACAACACCATTCAAACCTAAAAGCACTCCTCCATTCACCCTATCAGGATCCATTTTATGTTTCAGTATACGAAAAGCACCCCGCGATAAAAAATAACCAAGAGATGTTAAAAAAGAACTGCGCATTGCAGAGTTTAAAATCTCTCCTATCTGTCGCGCGGTTCCTTCTGCGGTTTTTAAAGCAATATTACCAGAAAACCCCTCTGTTACAACAACATCGACTGTTCCTTTTCCAATGTCATTGCCCTCAACAAATCCTTTATATTCCAATCCTTCTAATTGCACTTCACGCAATATCATTCCTGCTTTTTTTATTTCATAAAGTCCTTTAACCTCTTCCACCCCCACATTTAAAAGCCCAACACTTGGTCTTTCAGTGTGATATAAAGCGCGAAACATACCTGCTCCCATAACCGCCAAATCAACCAACTGACTAGCAGAGGCACCAATTGTTGCTCCAATATCTAAAACAATACTCTCACTGCGCAGTGTTGGCCAGATACCCGCAATACCAGGACGTTCAGCCTCTGCAAGCATTTTCAAACAAAAATAAGACATGGCCATGAGTGCACCCGTATTACCAGCAGAAATGCAAGCATCAGCTTCACCATTTTTTACCGCTTCAATGGCGTACCACATTGATGATTTACCACGTCCGTTACGAAGTGCTTGGCTTGGCTTTTCATCCATGCGTGTATAACTTTCTGTCGGGCAAAAGCGCGATACAGAATCCAAACAGGGATATTTTTTTAAAACCGGACAAACAGTCTCCTCTACCCCATAAAATAGAAAATAAATATTTGATAAATATTTTTGTACAATTGCTGCTCCTGCAATAGCTGCTTCTGGACCGTAATCACCGCCCATGACATCCACAGAAATTCTAATCACGCTTGCATATCCCACATCTTTTCATTTACATCTTTAAATACATATTATGATTTTTGGCTCCTGAATACTCACACAGAATATCTTGCGAAAATCGCTCCGCAGAAAATACCGTTTAGCATACAATAGATATTTTTTATATTTTTTTACAATCACTTCCAATTTTTCAAAACAGAAAATGGAGAGAATTTTCGCTCTGCTTCTTCTAAATTTTCAACCATATTCATCTTTATCCCTTCTTTACGTGGATAATGATTAATAGACAACTCAAAAAACTCTTCCATGATTGCGCCAATATCAATTTTATCATCATAAAACACTTCAGGAGTATCAAGCCCCTCTACATCTAAAAACAATTCCCCTGTATCCTCTGATATTTTGGGCTTCATCAAATTTGAATCTTCAGGAACAAAAACAACCTCAATATTTTCACAAAGGATATTTTCTAATGGTTCTAATGTAACAACACATAACTGTAGTATACGCGCTTGCAACAGACCTTTTATACGCACTCCACGTTTTTTCCACGGGAAAATATGAAATTTTCCCTCACAAGATTTTACTTCAATTAAATCATGGTTCTGGGCTAAATGTGTACATTCTTTTTTGTTTGCACAAAAATGAACCCTTATACCTTTAGCAGGGAGAGAACGTACAGATATTGGATAAGCCAAAGCAAATGTCATTTGAGGAACATTTTGAACATTCATAGACAACTCCCAAACATAAAAACGCGTAAAGCACCATGTTTTTATTTATCTCAAGTATTTATGCATTTTTTTCTTTTCTAAAGAAATTCTATATGGCATAATTTGCTTTATAACAGGGAAACTCAGTGTAAGCTACGGTAGATTAAGTTAAAATTAGAAAAAACTTGAGGTTGCCTTCTTGTCCTACATCTCAGTATAAAAAGGAGATATCATTGTTTCAAATGCCTCACATAATAGCCTTAATCAAACGTAAATTATTGATTGGTCTATCAATAGCAAGCATAGGAATGCTTGCTGGGTGTAGTCTTCTTGATTCTTCAGGTTCGAGCCAAATTTATAGAGAAGGCTATGTTCTTGATAAAAATGCTCTAAGTTCTATCTCTATTGGCTCAAGTCAAGAGCAAGTTCTTTTAACTTTAGGGACCCCTTCATTAAAAACAAAATATGATAATGAAGTTTTTTATTACATCTCACAGACACGTTATCGTGGGATGCAGTTTATGAAAACAAAGATTATTGATCGCAAAGTTTTAGCTATTTACTTCAATAAAAATAATCAGGTTGCAAAAGTTGCAAATTACGGGTTACAAGACGGTCAAGTGTTTGACTTTATTACACAAACAACGCCAACTGTAACGAAAGAACATCCTTTCTTAATTCAAATTATAAAAGGCCCTGCGAATTTGCCACCCCATAACTAAATCATATAGTCTGCGTACCGTTTCAATATTATAGGTCTGATAATATCAGATCTATAATGGAGGGGGGTTGTAACTCTTAGAGTCGGACTTTTTTTGCCATACTGTCGAGAACTGCATTAACAAGTTTTGGCTCTTCACCTTCAAAAAACGCCTTTGCTATATCAACATATTCATTCATAACAACTGCAATAGGGACATCTTTACGGTTGATCAACTCCCATAAACCTGCTCGTAAAATTGCGCGTAAGATAGAATCAAGACGTGAAAGAGACCACTCTGCAGAAAGCTGTTGATGAAGCAGCGGATCAAGCTGCTTTTGATCTTTTACAACACCCGTTATAATAGCCAAAAACCATTGAAAATCAGCTTCAAGATATTGGTCTCCATCAATATCTTTTCCCAAACGATAAGCCTCATACTCAGCTGCAGTTTCCATCACCCCCGAACCCACGATATCCATTTGATAGAGTGCTTGAACTGCAGCAAGTCTTGCTGCTCCACGTTTATTGGCTGAACGCGGAAAATGTCTGCTTTTTATATCAGCCATATTTAACGATTATCTCCAAATCTCTTTTTTAGAGCGATCATACATAAAGCAGCTTCAGCCGCAAAACCACCTTTATTTTTGTTATCTTGTTTTGCACGCACCCATGCTTGTTCTTCGTTTTCAACAGTCAAAATACCATTTCCAATAGCCAAGTGTTGATGAACAGTTAAATCCATCAATGCACGACAAGAACCATTAGCAACAATTTCAAAGTGATATGTTTCACCCCGAATAACACAACCAAGAGCAACATAACCATCATACGATATCTTGTTTTGTTCAGAAAAAGCTATTGCACTTGGTATTTCTAATGCTCCAGGAACCGTTACAACATCATAACTTGCTTCAGCTTTTTGCAAAGTATTCACTGCACCTCTCAAAAGCGCATCAGAAATCCCCTCATAAAAACGTGCCTCAACAATCAATACGTGAGGCTTTTTACCTATCTCTTTCATCATAATGAAATTCCACAAAAAACGAATCAAAAAAATCAAAGTTATAAAGCATAAAATTCTGAAAACGATCAATAGAGTGTTGGCTTATTCATCTTCTCTTTTTAAAGTAAAAAGTTTTGCAGCATAACGAGCAAGTTGATCAATTTCCAAATTTACCCGATCTCCAATTTTAGCTTGTCCCCACGTTGTCATTTCGAGTGTATGGCGAATAATAAGAACATCAAAAACACAATCCTCAACACCATTAACAGTCAAAGATGTCCCATTAAGTGCAATAGATCCCTTATTAACAATAAAAGGCATAAATTGTCTTGAAACTTTTAAATAAAAGCGAATTGCATCCCCTTCCTTTTTTTGATCAATGATTTCAGCCAAACCATCAATATGACCAGAAACCAAATGTCCCCCCATTTCATCACCCAATCGAAGCGAACGTTCCAAATTAACAAAAGTTCCTTTTATCCATTGTGCAAGATTCGTTAAACGTAATGTTTCTTCCCACGCTTCAACAACAAACCAATTGGAATCTTCTTGCTTTAATCCTCGCTCTACAATTGTCAGACAAATTCCCGAACAAGCAATTGATGCGCCAATTGCTAAACTTTCTATAGCATAGCGTGTGGAAATCTTTAAACGCATCCCCTGCTTTAAAGGTTGAACATCTTCAACACAACCAATATCCGTTATAATTCCTGTGAACATAATGTCTTACGTCTCCACTTATAAAAACGGTCATTTCCAAACATTCTTGTCTCAATTTTATGAAATTGCGAGAGATAATTTCCAAAATGAGGGGCTTCAATACGATTTTTGCCTAAAACAATGGGGGTATGAAAACATATCAAATGATCAACACAACCAGCATTCAAAAATTTTTCCCCTGTCTTGACGCCCCCTTCCAATAAAACACTATTAATCCCATGTTTATAAAGCATCTGTAAAAGAGCAAAGGGTTCTACACAACCATTGTTCATCTCTACCGAATAAACAGACACACCATATTGCTCCAATGCATTTTTTTTGCTTTTCTTTGAAAGATCCCCATCACAAATAACCCATGTAGGGATTTTTATAGCTGTTTGGACAACTTTTGCATAAAGAGGGATAGATAAATCTGCATCCAAAATAATACGAATTGGTGAGCGCATCTCCATCCCTGGCAAGCGGCAATTGAGTTGTGGATCATCTGCGAGTATAGTTCCAATACCAACGAGGATAGCATTATTTTGAGCACGTAAAATATGCGTATGGGCATGAGAAAGTGTTCCACTAATTTTTACGCTGCCCTTCTCTTTTTTTCCAACACCATTATCTGCAGAAATTGCCATTTTAAAAGTGACCGCACAGCGTTGTATCTTTCTTATGCACCAATGCGTCCATAAGGATTCAAAAGCCTCTTCAGCTAAAATGCCCTCAACCACTTCAATACCCGCAGCTCGCAAAAGAGCAATACCATGACCATCAACACGCTTGTCACAATCAGTCAGCGCAACAACAACTCGAGAAACACCTGAATCAATAAGTGCATTCACACACGGCGAAGTTTTTCCATAATGCGCACAAGGTTCTAATGTAACATAAGCAGTAGCTCCTTGAGCCAAAGAACCTGCCATGTGTAAAGCTTGCACTTCCGCATGAGGACTCCCATGAATAGCTGTTACGCCATAGCCAACAATAAAAGCCCCCGCACCATTATCGTTTCGCACAATTAATGTACCAACCGAAGGATTCTCACCTGTAAGACCAACATGACGCTCTGCTAAACGGATAGCAGCAGCCATAAACCGCTCATCTTGCACTTTTTTATTCATCAAAACGAGATTCTGTATCCGCTATACCCTGTGACAACTCATCTATAACATCGTGAAAATCGCTTGCATTACGAAAATCCCGATATACAGAAGCAAAACGAATATAAGCAATATCATCGATTTTTTTTAATGCTTCCATTACAAGATGTCCAATTTTTTCTGAAGCAATTTCTGGTTCTCCCAAACTCTCAAGTTGACGTACAATGCCAGAAATTGCTCGTTCAATATGATCAGGATCAATATTACGCTTACGCACAGCCACATCAACCGATCGCATTAATTTGTCACGATCAAATGGCTCACATCGTCCACTTTTTTTAGCGACTAAAAGCTCACGCAACTGAACACGTTCAAAAGTTGTAAAGCGACCAGCACAAACAGAACAAACACGGCGGCGTCGAATCACTGCCCCCTCTTCTGCAGGACGCGAGTCTCTAACCTGTGTATCCTCATATTGACAATAAGGACAGCGCATCTCTTTTATATCCTTAACAAGCGCTGAGATAAGAGTAAAGAGGAAATTGATTCGTTATATCTTCCACCTTTTTCTTAACAGCCATTTCAACAGCATGATTATCTTCATCACTTTTTGCGTTCCGAAGACCATCAAGAACTTCTGAAATCAAATGACCAACTTGAATAAATTCTTTTTCTAAAAAACCACGCGTTGTAGCAGCAGGTGAGCCCAAACGAATTCCCGATGTTATAGATGGCGTTTCAGGGTCAAAAGGAATACCATTTTTATTGCAGGTAATATGAGCGCGTCCTAAAGCCAATTCAGCACGTTTACCTGTTAGATTTTTGGAACGTAAATCAACCAACAATAAATGATTATCTGTACCGCCAGAAACAATATTAAAACCATTATTCTGTAATGTTTTTGCTAAAGTTTTCGCATGTGTGACCACCTTGGCACTATAATTCTTGAAAGAAGGATGCAAAGCCTCCCCAAATGCAACAGCCTTTGCCGCAATCACATGCATTAAAGGCCCCCCTTGAAGACCAGGAAAAATAGCAGAATTAATTTTTTTGGATAAAGCCTCATCATTTGTCAATATCAAACCACCTCGGGGACCTCGAAGCGATTTATGTGTTGTTGTCGTTACAATATGCGCATGTGGAACAGGTGAAGGATGTACGCCACCAGCAACAAGACCAGCAATATGAGACATATCAACGAGTAAATGAGCACCGATTTCATCTGCAATTTCACGGAATCTTTCCCAATTCCAGAATCGAGAATAAGATGAGCCCCCTGCTATAATAAGTTTTGGCTTATGTTCTTTTGCAAGTCGCTCAACCTCATCCATATCAATAATCTGATCCTCTTGACGTACACCATAGGAAACAACATTAAACCATTTTCCTGACATATTAACAGGTGAACCATGCGTAAGGTGACCACCAGCATTTAAATCTAACCCCATAAATGTGTCACCAGGCTGAAGTAAAGCTAAAAAGACAGCTTGATTCATTTGGCTACCAGAATTAGGCTGTACATTTGCAAACGCAGCACCAAAAAGCTGTTTTGCCCTTTCAATGGCTAAATCTTCAACGACATCAACAAATTGACATCCACCATAATAGCGCTTTCTTGGATAACCTTCTGCATATTTATTGGTTAAAACAGACCCCTGTGCTTCAAGAACCGCTCTTGAAACAATATTCTCAGAAGCAATCAACTCAATTTCATGTTGTTGACGCTCAAATTCTTCCATAATTGCATCAAAGATTGCATCATCAACAGTTTGTAAATTATCATTAAAAAAGCGCTCTTGTGCGTCATTTTTTTGCTGAGTCATAAAATACGTTCCTAACATTAAAAAATAAAGTCATTAAACGATAACACAGCAAACCATGCAAACCAAACATTTTAAACTACTTACACTCAAAAATAATGATACAAATAATTATCCTGTTCCTTGTCATAGAGACAGCAAAAAACGTCTCTCATAAAAATGGTGAAAAATGAGGTTAAATTTCTTCTTTTACGCTCTTATTTGTTTACACCTTTTACAAAAAAATATTTATAATCTAAATAAATTCAATAATTTAATAATTATTATTTAAGTTGGTAATGATTTAAAATAATTTATAATATGAAAAGCTGAATATAGTAGAGAAAAGAATGGCAACCAAAGTTTTTATTGATGGTGAACATGGCACAACCGGACTACAAATACAAAAACGCTTAGAAAGGCGTACAGATTTAAAACTACTCTCTCTTTCTCATAAAGATCGCCATAATGTTCATCTACGACAAGACTATCTTAATCAAGCTGATATTGCTATTTTGTGTCTTCCAGATGATGCTGCACGCGAAACCGTTCATTGGCTTAAAAAAAATAAAAACATTAGGATTATTGATAGCTCGACAGCACACCGTGTTACACCAGACTGGGTTTACGGTTTTCCTGAAATGACAGCAGGACAAAGAAAGCGCATTCAAGCAGCACATTATGTAACCAATCCCGGATGCTATCCTACTGGTGCCATTAGTTTAATTCGCCCACTCCGTGAAGCAGGACTGCTAGACGCCGATTATCCCATCTCGATTAATGCAATCTCCGGCTATACCGGTGGTGGAAAACAGTTGATTTTACAAATGGAAAATCAATCTCAACAGAATATTAAGGAAAATTATTTTATTTATGGTCTTAATCTTGCACACAAACATGTGCCAGAAATTAAAATCTATGGACAAATCAATCAAACCCCAGTTTTTATACCAAGTGTTGGTCGTTTTCCCCAAGGAATGATTGTGAATCTTCCTCTGCATCGCCATTTATTCACAAAATCAGCAAACTGTTCTGATTTGCGCGAAATTCTCGCAAACCATTACGATGGACAAAATACCATTTTAGTTGCATCACAAGAAGAAACTGTTTCACTTGAAAGACTTAATCCAGAGTGTTTAGCCAATAAAGATGGTATGAAACTGTTCGTATTTGGCAATGATCGCGAAGGCATTTTTAATCTCAGCGCCATATTCGATAATTTAGGAAAAGGCGCATCAGCTGCAGCTATCCAGAACCTCGATTTAATGCTTTCAAGCGACTAAACCTCCCTACCCACAAACTTTTATTCAACAACGCGATATGCCCCTTTCGTTGCTCGCCAGTGCGCAACCGCAAAACATAACACAGCTAGTGCCATACTTTGATGAATGAGCCCTAAACTTATCGGAACCTCATGTAACAGTGTTAAGATACCCAAGACTGCTTGGATAATAATCATAACACAGATAAGAAATGCACGACGAGAATGGGTTGAATGTGGAGCATTTTTTTGTACATAGAAAGCATGAACAACTGAGACAATAAATAAAAAATAAGCAAAAAACCGATGAATAAATTGAACCATTAAGGAATTTTCGAATAAATTGAGCCAAACAGGACGATGCTGCAACAATCCATCAGGAATAATCTGCCCATCCATAAGCGGCCATGTATTATAGACTTTTCCTGCATGAAGCCCTGCAACCAAAGCTCCGAAATAAATCTCTATCAAAACGAGAATAACAAGCCAAGACGCAAAATATTGCACCTTTTGATTTGCTGGCTTTTCTGAGTATTCTGCAAGTCCTCGAGATAAATAAGTAACAAAAACAATAACAAAACATGCCGTTATAAGATGAAATGCCAAACGATATTGGCTCACACTTGTTAAATTACTCTGCCCAATCCCTGAAGCGACCATCCACCAACCAATAAAACCCTGAAAGGCAATAAGGACTGGTACAATGATAAGCTGGAGTAAAATATTTTTTTCAATACGTTTAGTTGCCCAAAACCAAATGAGCCCTAATAAAGCAACAAGACCAACAAGACGCCCAAGAACACGATGCGCCCATTCCCACCAAAAAATGACCTTAAAAGCACTTAAGGTCATATCACGATTAAGAAGCTTATATTGTGCTATTTGTTGATATTTTAAAAATTCCTCTTGCCATTGATCCTCACCAATCGGTGGAATAACACCGTGTATTGGCTTCCATTCCGTTATAGATAATCCTGATCCCGTCAAACGAGTAGCGCCACCCACTAAGACAATTGCCAAACAAAGCAGTAAAATAGAGTAAAGCCACACCTGTATATGTTTTCTATTTTCCTTTTGCACAGGTGTTAAAAAGTTATCGTTTAATCTCTTTACTGCCATCTCTGATTGCCCCACGCTTCTCTCCAACTAAAATGCATTTTAAAATTAACATTAAATCTTTAATTTTAGTATGTACTATAACTTCAGCAAAAAACAAGCGTACCACTATAGCATATGATACATATTTCTTTTCTCTTTTGCGAAGTTTATGATGCAACAACACGATAAACAGTCTTTGGAAAGCTGCTTACCATCCACATCATCCAATCTTGTTCATTAAGAACAGTATTACAAATATAATAGTCTGTTAGCTCTGCAAATTGTTCAAAACCATATTTTGGTTTGCTTGCCATCTCTAAAATGATAAAATCATATTCTTTTTTAAATTCTTGTAATATATGAGAAATATTATTTGAAAAATCTTGTGCAGAAACAGCACTTGTTAATCCCTGAGGAAGAATATCAACGCCCGTATCGTAATCGCGGTAAATAACATCATGCATCTGAGCATGGCCGGTTAAAACATCACTCAGTCCGCGATGTGGGCCAATGACTTTCTCTATTTGTTGACCAGAGATATCGACCAATAAAATTGTTTTGTTCTCTTTTGTGAGATGAAGTGAAAGCTTTGCCGCTGTCCGTGCAGCCTCTGGTCCAATAATTGAAATAACTGTTGAAGCATGCCATTTCAAAACATCAGATAATCCCTCTATCGTAATAAAAGCTTCAAGATTTTTTATTTCTTGAGAGACTAAAAGACTCTCATTCTTCTTGAGAGCATTTTCTTTTAATCTCACATCCTCTTCTGAAAGTTGGTCTTTTTTGCTTTTAAAGAACGGATAAAATAACATTATTCCTAGCAAAAGAGTAAGGAAGCTGGCCAATGCACCCACAAAAACATTTTTTCCATAAAGAGCCATAAAAGAAATGGGGGCTAATGTTGTTGGCATTACCACATTGATCTTTGTATTTTGTAAGAGAAGAGGGTTATCACTCAATCCCCAATATGAACCAATAACTTTTTCTCTTTGAGCAGATTTGCTCATCACTTTATTTTGTGCATCGACCGCTGCTTTTATTTTATTTTCAAACTCGTTAAATATTTCATTCAAAGATTGGGATTGATCTTTTACAAAAAAACTCACCCTTTTTTGGAGCTGTTTTTCCAACTCCGTTGCAATAATTATATCTGAATGAACTTGATAAACGATCTGTAAAATTTTATTGTTTAATTGATGAGAAACCGCTTCTAACTCCGCAGTCATTGCCTTAATTTGAGGATGTGTCCACCCCAATTGCGCCGCCATATGTGCTCTTTGCGTTTCCAAGAGATCACGTTTAGATTCCAGAGAAACAATTGCTGAATTATCTGCAATAAACGATAAAGACAGTAAAGACTGTCCATTTTCACGTATCATGTTAATCGTTGAATTCAAACTTGTTAAATGAATACGCTTTAAAGTTGCTTGCATTAATTGCATCGAAAGATCATGAAGCTCTGTTTGTTTGACACTATGCTGAATAAAAGAATCAACAGAGGACCGAAATTCCTGCACGATATTAATAATCGCAGTGTTATCATATTGTTTGTCTTCAGATTTATCATTTAACAAGAATTGTTTTTGTTTTATGATTGCTTGTGAAAATACGGAAAACCAAGTTTCCAACCCACGTTGTGCTGCTTCCTGTGTCTCAGCTTCAAAAGTAAGGTTGATAAGTTCACCATGACGCGATAAACGGATATTTTCCTGATTTTTTTTCTTATAAGAAACCCTTAAAGAAAAAGGAGAATCATTTGAAATTATAGGCTGTGAAAACAAAAAGGCGATAACATTGTCTTGCTTTTTAATTGGTAATGGCTTTCCAACAGAATCAGATAATGAAAATATTAAAGTTGCTTGGTAACCACGGGGCTGGACAAAATAATACAACCAAATCAAAGATACACATAGCATTTGTAATAGCAAAACAATCAAAATGCTTCGCCATACGGTACGTACGAATAGTCTTTTATTACATGTAAGACTCATCTTTATTTTAACCAGCAAAATACTTCTTCATATTGTTTTATTAAGAGAAAGTAGTAACTATCCTCTTAACTTGCTGTCATATTATTTTGAGATAATAAAAATATAAAATTTAAGCAAAAATGTTCAACAATAGCTTTAAAGAACTTAATTCATATTTTTTTTGAGGCTCTCTAGTTGTTTTTTTGCTTCAGAAGTAACAACCGCTCTAATGGTAATAGACCCATCATCATGCCCTTCTTGCACTATTTCCGCAGAGTTTTCATAAAACCAATCAATAAGCGACATTTCATGAGGTTGTAAAAGATATTCAATGCTTTGCACGTCTCCAAAAATTCGCTTTTCAATGGCTCTTAATAATTGATCGAGTCCATCCCCCTTAAGTGCTGATACCATGAGAGCAGGATTTAATCGCGTCTTTGCGCTTGTTTGTAAAACATTCAATGCTTGCTCATCTAACATATCAATCTTATTCCAAACTTCTATGATGTGCTCCATATCATCAATATCGATATCAAGACTTGAAAGCACTTCTAAAACATCTTGGGCATGTGCTCGATGATCAAGATCTGACATATCTCTTACATGAAGAATGAGATCCGCTTCAACCACTTCTTCAAGGGTTGCTCTAAAAGCTGCAATCAAATTCGTTGGCAAGTTAGAAATAAACCCTACAGTATCAGACAAAAGAACAGTTTTTCCATGGGGAAGAACAACTTTGCGCAAAGTCGGATCAAGCGTTGCAAATAACATATTTTTTGCTAAAACATCTGCACCGCTTAAACGGTTAAAGAGAGTTGACTTTCCTGTATTCGTATATCCTACCATTGCTACAACAGGATAAGATGTTTTTTTCCTTTTTGCTCTATGAAGTGCACGTGTTTTAATAACCGTTTGCAATTCGCGGCGAATACGAATAATTTTTTCTTGTAAAAGACGCCTATCTGCTTCAATTTGCGTTTCACCAGGTCCCCCTAGGAAGCCACGCCCCCCCCGTTGCCTTTCCAAGTGCGTCCAACTCCGCACAAGCCTCCCTTTTTGATAGGACAAACGCGCTAACTCTACTTGCAAAACTCCTTCTTTTGTTCGTGCACGATCCCCAAAAATTTCAAGAATCAAAGCTGTTCTATCGATAACTTTGCAATTCCATAATTTTTCTAAATTACGCTGCTGTACTGGCGTTAAAAAGTGATCTACAATCGCAAGCTCAATAGAATATTCATCTATATAACAGGTTAACGCATCTACTTTACCTTTTCCAAAGAGTGTCGCAGAGCGAGGCGTTGAAATATTAATCGTTTCATAATTAACAACTTCTAACCTTATAGCACGCGCTAACCCCAATGATTCTTTAACACGAGAAGATATAGAACACTCTCTCAAAGAGCTTTCACTTCTATTTTCTTGAAAAATCGGTATCAAAACAAGTGCACGCACCTGTTCTGTATTCTGCGAAAACACCCCTCCTAATCTCTCATTTTCATTTATCATAGCAATCTAAGTACTTTTAAAATGGGATAAGAGGTCTATCTTAAAATGACGTGCTTACTCAGGACTTTCACCCTCAAACATCTGTACAGGCTGTCCAGGCATAATCGTAGAAATAGCATGCTTATAAACCAATTGCGCGTGTCCATCTCGGCGCAAAAGAACACAAAAATTATCAAATGAAGTTACAATACCCGTGAGTTTAACGCCATTGACAAGAAAAATTGTAAGGGAAATTTTTTGCTTACGCACCGTATTTAAAAACACATCTTGCAGGTGTTGTGATCGCTCTGCCATTATTCTTACACCTTTATCTAGATTGCATAAAATATTCGTGCATGCATATCGACTGAAAAATATCCAATTGTCAACGTAGAAGCTTCAAAATTCAGAAACAAACAACTGAAATCAGAGAAAAAACAGCTCTTTAAGGCAATAATAAAGTACAACTTACGAAAATCTATATTAAATTAGAAATTTTTCCACGTTTACTTTTTTATGAGCTTACAATTCAAAGGCATACTTTATACATCCTAAGCTATTACAGACTATATGTGATGATGAATCTGCTTCGTTTAGAATCAATAAAAGCAAGCGGACAACAACATTTATTAACGATTATCGATATTAAAGAGAGGCATTCGCACCTTACTGTATATATAACCGCTATTAAATTATCCTTATTTCAAAGATTGCCGGCTTATAAAGCTTTTTATAAACACAAGTTGTAAACAGTGTTTTTGTTTTAGTTAGATTTAAATAATAAATTGTTTTTACTATATTTTATAATATTTTAAAACAGGATACAAGAAACTGCGTTAACTTTATCTTGATAAGTTTTTAAAATTTTTCCCTAAGCATATTCCTTTCTAAATAATTAACAGCTAGTATATAGAAATTATGTGGAAGAGGACGTATCCCTTTTCCGGCTGTAAGAGTACGAGGCGAGTATGGCACGCAGAACAAAATTGCAAACATTTGAAGTTGAAGTTGAAGAAGCCCTCACAAAAGCTATGAACTTTGATTTCGATAACACAGGATTTGAAACGATATCATCCAATAATTCTGAAAATGTTGTTAATGTCGATGATCTGATTCAAAAAATTGCAATGGCAGAAGAAGAATTTTTTGCTGAAAACGGTACATCAACTTTTGTTTCTAATATTCATGATGAAGCTGTTATTGATAAATCCGTTGTTGAACAGCTTTTTGCTCCAAAACCTTCACCTGATATTTCAGGTGGAACTGTTCATAATACATTGTTGTCTACAAAACTTCTTCCTGCAAATGATGATATAACAACCCCTGTAAATTTTGGACCATTAAAGCAGCGTTCTTCCTCTCGAGTCTACTGGTATACAACAGCGCTTAGTGCTTTATGGGCAACGGGAGGAGCTTTTATTGCGCATAAGCTCGCACCTACCGGACTCAGCTCCTTATCCAATATCAGCACTTTTGTTACATCCCCAACAGGACTCGCTGTAGCAGCCGGAACAGCAATTCCTATCCTTATATCTTGGGGCGTTGCCCAATTAACAAAACGCTCAAACGACTTGCATAATATTGCTCTTCTTATGACCAATGCTGCACAGCGCCTTAGTGAACCACAACATCTATCCGAAAAACAAGCTATTGCTATAGGGCAAACCATTCGTGAAGAAGTAGCGGCAATGAACGAAGGTATTGAGCGTACCCTCGGACGTGCTGTTGAACTTGAAGCAATCATACAAGGTGAAGTTCACAATCTAGAACAAGCCTATGCTGAGAATGAATCACGCATTCACACATTAATCAAAGAATTGAGTAATGAACGCATAGCCATTTTGAATCATGCAGATCGCGTACAATCAACAATTAAAGGAACCCAAGAACAACTGAGTGATGAATTTGGGTTGGTTACCTCTAACATTGTCACCAATGTTGAAAAGCTTGCACAAACCCTTTCTCAAACTTTACAAAAACAAGGTGAAGACCTTGTTGAAAAACTTTCCTGTGCCGGTGATGGCGTAACAAATCAACTTGTTGAAAAATTTAACAAAACAACAACACAAATTCAGCAAAAAAACACGGAATTTTTTCATGAATTAGGAAAAAACTTTGATGGCTTTGCAAAACAATTTGATCATAATGAAAAACAAATAGAAAAAACTTTTAATGAAACAGCTGAAAAAGCGGAAGCGCATGTTGCTAAAATTGCAACACATATACAAACAGTAACAGATCAAACTTTGCACGCTGTCGATGAAAAGTTTAAAGCCTTAGATAAAGCTCTTATTGATCGTAATAATCAATCTATACAGAATTTTGATGAGAAGATCTTAAAGCTCGACGACCAAGCACATAAACTCTCTTCTAAATTTGATAACGTAACCTCGCAAGCGATTGGAGCCTTTGAACAACGTTTAGCAACTGTTGATCATTCTCTTAAAAAACATAGTGATTCCATTATTGATTCCTTTATAGAACAAAGTCAGGCTTTAGAGGATAATGCTGAAAAACTTGGTAACTTCTTGGAAGCTCATGTCTTGAAAATAAATGAGAACCTCCAAGAAAAAACAGCAGACATTACCCATGTATTTACAAATGGACGTGAAGCTATTCTTTCTGCAATTGATAAAAGTAAAGAAAGTCTGAGAGAAGAAATTCAATATGTCGACAATGCCATTGTTGATATCATACAAGAACGTTCACAAGATTTTAAAGTACAACTTTCTGATCAACGAGCTCTTATGGCAGATATGCTCGATAACGAGAAGAATAAAATTGCGGATACATTAAGAAATCAAATTGATGTTTTATCCCAAAATACTTCTCATATTGAAAAAGTTTTGGCTGATAATGTTCAAGTCGTTGATAAACAAGCTGAAAATCATATTACGAACATCATTCAATGCACTGAAAAGTTACAAGATGTCATTGTACAAAGTTGTAATACAACCCAAGATGCTTTAGAAGCACAAGCGAGAAATATTGATATCCGTGCTGATGCTCTACGTGACTCTTTAGCGATTAATAGTTTTTCTCTCAATGAAGTTCTTGCCGATCAAGCACGCACACTCGAGCAACGCATGGAAACAATCCATAATCTCATTGCAAAAAGTGATATACGTGTTGATGTTGCATTGAAACAACAGATAGATTTAGTTGAGAGCGCAATTGTTGCCAACAATAAAAATATTACTGAAACGGTTCAAGATCATATCAAAAATCTTGAAAGTCAGGCCGAAACTTTAAAGAATACTCTCTCTCAATCGAGTGGTGTTTTCTTTGAAACTCTTGAGACGCGTATGGAATCATTTGATACAAATCTAGAAGTTCGTGCACACAAAATTTTTGAACGTACAACAACGCTAGAAGAAACATTATCTGAAAAAATTAGCCAAGTATGTGAAGCTATTGATGCACAAACATCTGTTATTGAGGAACGTTCTGACACTTTAAAAACATCTCTCATGCTTAATAATGAACAAAGTCAGATAATTCAACAAGCGCTGGAAAACAGTGTTGACAATATGCGTGTCACCTTAGAAGATTCTGTTAATACAGTGACAGATAACCTGCACAATCAGATTATAAAGGCCTCTGACATTCTTTCTTCTACAAGTGAACAAATTCTTTCTTCTGTTACAAATGTTACTGCACAAGCAGAAAATATTCTTTCAGAATCAGGAAATCGCATTGTATCAAACGTTAAAAAAACAGTTTATGATACCAGTGAAAAAGTTCTGTCCGTTTTGTCTGAACAAACAGCACATACTGTCGAAGCTTTCACAACAGCCAGTCATAATGCACAAGCATTATTGAATGAAACTATTCACACATCAACAACAGCAATAGAACAAGTCCTTAATGAACGCTGTGATGTTCTTCATCACTCTATGCAAAATCTTAAAAATAATTTAGGACATCAGCTCTCTGATGTAACGAGCCGTCTGGAAGATGCAAGAAATCAAACAGCCACACAAATTTCAGAACATGTTGGAAAAATAACAGAGCTAACAAATCACTTAAATCAAGCAGCGCAAAGTACGACAGAATCAATTGATTCTTTAACACAGCATATCGGTGAACAACTCTCTCTCTCCACACAAGATGCTGAACAAAGAATTTATGCACATAATGAATCTCTAGTGAATAGCTTAACCAAAGCTAACTCTGAAACACTTCAAACAATAACGATTATGAAGGAAGAGCTTGTTAATAATGTCTCATCCATCTTAACACAGTTGAATCAATCAATTTACAATTTTCACGAAAATAGTAATGTTTTATTATCGGCTGTTCAAAATATTGATGGGCAGTTTAATGAGAGTACGAATAATTTTTTCCGCAACACGGACCAAGTAGCAGAGCGTTTGTCAGCCTCAAATCAAGCGCTCAATACTAATGTTGAAATTCTGCAAGGACTTTCAAAGAATACCTTTGAACAAATTAATCATATAACGAGCAGTTTTGGTGAACATGCAAAGACACTTTCCCAAACTATTCATGTTCTTGAACAGTCTGAAAATTCACTTAGTGCAACACTTGAAGAAAAACATAATACGCTTTCTGTATTAAGCGATGCTCTTGTTTCAAAGTCTCATGAAATTAATCAAATGATTGGGCATTATGAAAAAATCTTCAACTTAGCACTTGAACGCTCTGATAAGAATGCGCGTAACTCCACAAATTCATTCCAACAATCACTTAATAAGCTTGTTAGTGAAGCATCAACGCGTTTTTCAGAAGCAGCAGAAGATATACGTCGCTCCGCTGATGAAGTTCGTTTAGAGCTTTCAAAGATTAATAATGATATCAATGAAAATGTAAAAAAACTTCCAGAAAAAACAAAAGAAACAACGCAAACAATTCGCACAGCTTTGAATGAACAGATTACAGCGTTACAAGATTTAGTCAGTGTTATACAAAATGATCAAAAGAGCGCACAAAAACAGCTAATATCAGCATTTCCTACATCATCAATGTTTAATCAAAAAAGTGACAGTTCCACTGAGTCTGTTAAAAAGATTGTGCCACCTAAGCCTATTTTGCAACAAGATCAAAGCAAAAAAAGACCAAATAAATGGGTATCAAATCTCTTAGAAAGAGCTTCACGTGAAGAAACATTTTATGATGCTCCCCCTAGTGAGGCTGTTTTAACATCAGTGCAAACAAAACCATCTCCTGCAAACTGCTCTCTTAATTCATTAGCTGCTGGTATAGTGCAAGCGATTAATCACAATGCCATTGTTGAGCTATGGGATCATTATCAACGTGGACAAAAAAACATCGTAACAGAACGCCTTTATACCTTAAGTGGACAAAAAATATTTGAAATGATTAAGAAAAAATATATGAGCGATTTTGGGTTTAAACGTTCAGTGAATCAATATGTTACAGATTTCGAAAAGCTCTTACGTGATATATCGCGCAGTTCTGGCTCTTCCAACTCAGTTCGCAAGTACTTGATATCAGATACCGGAAAAGTTTATACTATGCTTGCTCATGCAAGTGGTCGAATCCAATAACAAATAAGAAAGTGGAAAAAGATATTTTTTCCACTTTCTCTCTCTAGTCGTTTTAATGGCTCATCATAGAATGCTTTTCTTTCAACTGTAGCTTTGTACTTCAAAGGTTGGGATAATTGGCATGCGGTTTTCTTTGATATCCTAAGCAATAATCCTAAAGAAGCGTAATGGCTTATCAAACAACATATCATTCTAAGAATGATAAAGCATGTTTTCTATTTCCTTATCTTTTTCTTAACTCCTTTATTTTTCATATTTTCATAAAAACACAAAGATTTAATAAAATTATTTTATTTGCTAGCCTTTAATATTTTTTCATGCGTTATTATTAAAATGGCTCATAAGAGAGATTTCTATTCCTTTCTTACATGTTTTTATCCACATATTAAGCGCACTTGAAATATCTAAGTAAATATTTTTATTACATTAGGTGAATTTGAAATGAATGTATCTTATTGTACTCAACTTTCCCATTCAATATACGAGATGATTCATTATAAATTATAAAGCAAAGCGTTAATGGAATGGACTTTATGTATAGAGTGCGCAATTACAGCTGTTTTAGTGACATATTCATTGCTTAAAACAACATATTTGTCATTCTCAATGTTCCAAACTCCTTTAAAATAGCTGAATAAACAATTTATAACTGTCAAATTGTTGTTTAATTTTTTTCTACCTCCGTATAAAACTTTAAATAAAATATATATTTTATAAAAAACGAATGAAATGAATAAGAAAATTTCTTCTGTTCTTTCCTTATTTTCTAAGCATTGCAAAAAAAATAATGACTTGGTAATATAGTCGTTAGAAAATATTTTATTCTTTTGTAAACTAATCAATTTTTATGCATTTTATTAAGGAAAGAAAAACAAACGTGCGACTAACCATGAAATTATTCATGCGCACAAACCAAAAGAATTACCAAATTGGTTTTATGATCCAGAAGAATTTGCTCATGCTCACGCATTTTGATATTCAGAGAAATGAGGATCTATTAGTGGACAAAACCTTATCGTAGATAGAACACTCATATAAATACACACTAACTTGGATATCATAAAAATGTCTAGAGAACGAAATAGTGATTTAAGGTCACCAAAAGCTGAACTTGACAGTGCCGCGCTTTTTTATCACCAATACCCTAAACCTGGAAAATTGGAAATACAAGCAACAAAACCTCTTGATAATCAACGTGATTTAGCTCTTGCTTATTCTCCAGGTGTTGCAGCACCATGTCTTGCAATTCATGAAGATCCTAATCTTGCTGCTCTATATACCTCCCGTTCTAATTTAGTTGCCGTTATATCAAATGGAACTGCTGTTCTTGGTTTAGGAAATATTGGCCCACTTGCTTCAAAACCAGTTATGGAAGGCAAAGCTGTTTTATTCAAAAAATTTGCGAATATTGATGTTTTTGATATTGAAATTGATGCATCCAATGTAGAACAAATGGTACAAACGGTATCGACCTTAGAACCTACATTTGGTGGTATTAACCTTGAAGACATTAAGGCCCCTGAATGTTTTGAAATCGAAGAAAAGCTGCGTGCTAAGATGAATATTCCAGTTTTTCATGATGACCAACATGGAACTGCCATTATTGTTTCTGCTGCTGTATTAAATGCCTTAAATCTTTCAGGAAAAAAAATTGAAAATGCAAAAATAGTTACCTCAGGTGCAGGTGCTGCTGCCCTCGCTTGCCTTAATCTTTTGGTTCGTCTTGGGGCAAAAGTTGAAAATATTTGGCTTAGTGACTTGGAAGGCGTTGTTTATGAAAGTCGCAAGACCCTTATGGATCGTTGGAAAGTTAATTACGCACAAAAAACTGACGCACGAACTCTATCTGATATTATTGATAATGCAGATATTTTTCTAGGTTTATCTGCGGGTGGTGTTTTAAAGCCTGAACATCTTAAAAGAATGGCTCCAAACCCATTAATTTTAGCGCTGGCTAATCCAGTACCAGAAATTATGCCTGAAGAAGCACAGTCTATACGACCAGATGCAATGATCTGCACAGGACGCTCTGATTATCCCAATCAAGTTAATAATGTACTTTGTTTTCCCTATATCTTCCGTGGTGCATTAGACGTAGGTGCTACGGCAATTAATGAAGAAATGAAAATGGCCGCTGTTCATGCGATTGCTGCTCTTGCACGTGAAGAAACTTCAGATGTTGTAGCACGTGCATACTCAAAAGAACCTCCCAGTTTTGGTCCAGACTATTTGATTCCCTCTCCTTTTGATCCACGTTTAATACTGCGTATTGCTCCCGCTGTTGCTAAAGCAGCAATGGCAACAGGTGTCGCTATTCGTCCCATTGAAGATATGGAAGCCTACTATGATATCCTCAATCGATTTGTCTTTCTTTCTGGTTTAACGATGAAACCTGTTTTTGCAGCAGCAAAAACAGCAAAACGTAAACGCGTCATTTATGCGAATGGTGAAGATGAACGCGTCCTTCGAGCAGCACAAGTTGTCATTGAAGAACAAACAGCAACACCGCTCCTTATCGGCCGTCCACATGTCGTAGAAGCTAGATTAAAACGCTTTGGTTTAAGAATTCGTCCTGGTATAGATTTTGAATTAACAAACCCTGAAGATGACCCACGTTTTCGTGATTATGTTAATTTATTTTTTCATTATACAGGAAGACGTGGCGTTACGCCTGAAATGGCAAAAACAATAGTAAGAACATCAACAACGGCTATTGCTGCCCTCGCCGTTATGCGAGAAGAAGCAGATGCAATGATTTGTGGCTTAGAGGGACGTTTTGAACGTCAACTTGAATTGATTGAACAAATTATCGGACTTGATCCTAATGTTCACCGTTTTTCTGCTATGAGTTTACTTATCTCTCAACAGCGTACTCTTTTTCTCACAGATACTTACGTCAATGAAAATCCTTCTGCAGAAGAAATCGCTGAAATGACTGTATTGGCCGCTAAAGAAGTTGAAGCATTTGGAATAACACCAAAAGCAGCCTTATTATCACACTCAAACTTTGGTTCTAAAAACACAGAAAGTGCGCGTAAAATGCGACGTGCAACAGAAATTCTTGCCCAATTACACCCTGATTTAGAAGCAGATGGTGAAATGCACGGTGATGCTGCCCTTTCTAAAGTTTTTCGTGATCGTGTTTTTCCTGATTCTCGTCTTAAAAGTGAAGCCAATCTGCTTATTTTTCCAACACTTGATTCAGCCAATATCACGCTCAACACTGTTAGAAGCCTTACAAATGCACTTCATGTTGGTCCTATCTTGATCGGGGCAGCACGTCCCGCGCATATCTTAACACCTTCGGTAACTTCACGGGGAGTTGTTAATATAACAGCCCTTGCCGTCCTTGCGGCAAATAGAAAAAATAGTCTCGTAAAATAAATGTGCAATAAAATTTCAAAGTTTTTTAAATATTGAGGTATAGTACTTCATATACTGTAAACCTCTTTTCTCTATAGAAAAGACAGCTATATTCTGGATTAATTCTTTTTTTTAAAGAGAAAAAAGGCTAGAAGAATAGTATTAAATATATTTTGAATTTACTAACTCTATAATAAGGAATCCGTACATTGCCTTCCACGTTTGATAAAGTTGCTGATATTATTGCAGAAATCAGTGAAATTGATCGCAATACAATTACGCCTGAAAGTCATACAATTGACGATTTGGGAATCGATAGTCTTGATTTTCTTGATATTGTTTTCGCTATTGATAAAGCTTTCGGAATAAAGGTTCCACTAGAACAATGGACGCAAGAAGTCAATGAAGGCACAGTTGCAACGGAAGAGTACTTTGTTCTTAAAAATCTTTGTGCAAAAATTGATGATCTCGTTGCCTTAAAACAGGCGGAGTAATTTTTTTCACCATGCATGATCAATCTGTATTCATCACTGGTATCGGCCTCATAAGCTCTCTGGGAGAAGGAACTGATCAACATTGGAATCTCTTAAATGCTCAAGCCCGTACACCAAATCTAGATTGTACAACTTTTTCGCCCTACACGGTTCATAAAGCGCCCGAAATTGATTGGAGTTCACAGATTCCTAAAAAAAGCGATCAACGACAAATGGGAACATGGCAGCGTCTTGGTACCTATGCGGCTGGTCTTGCTCTTGATGATGCCGGCATGAAAAATAATGAACAACTCACTTCAACAATGGATATGATCGTAGCGGCAAGTGGAGGAGAGCGTGATATTACTGTTGATACACAAATTCTTTCTAAAGCGCGCACAATCGCCGATCATGCTTCTATGTTAAATGTTGCTCTTTCAACCGAACTTCGTCCAACATTATTTTTAGCACAACTTTCAAACCTTCTGGCAGGAAACATTTCAATCGTTCATAAAGTCACTGGATCTTCTCGTACATTTATGGGAGAAGAAGGCAGTGGGCTTTCTGCACTTCAAATTGCTGTAGCCCGTATTAAATCAGGACAAAGCACCCATGCTCTTGTAGGAAGTTCTTATAATGCACAAAGTTATGATATGTTGTTGGCGCATGAACTTGGTGGTCTTTTAACCCATAATGGATGGAGCCCAGTGTGGAATCGTGAAATTCACCCCGGCGGCGGTATTATAACCGGTTCTGGTGGTATCTTTCTAGTTCTTGAAAGTGGAGAGCATGCGAAAAAACGTAACGCGCGTGCTTATGCTGAAATTAGTCAAATTGTTACAGACCAAACAGATAGAACCAAAACTTCACTGAGAGAGTCAATTGCAACAATGTTGAAAACTGTGGGCGCTAAATCTGCCTTAGTCATTTCAGCAGCCTCAGGTGCTCACGAAGCAACAAAAGCAGAACAATATGCTCTTGACGATGCTGATCTATCTTATCGCGGTATTACAACATTATTTGGTTATATGCGGGAAGCACAATTTCCTCTAGCGCTTGCTCTGGCAGCACTTGCAATTGAAAAAAAACACTGTTTTCCAGCATTAAGTCCTCATGAAAAACCTTTTCCTAAAGAAGTGCGTGAAATATTTATTACAACTATTGGTATAAAAAGAGCTGAAGGTATCGTGCGTCTTACAGCTGTTTGAAGGGGAATTTCTATCGTGAAATATCATGATCATTTTGGACGTCCACTTGTAGCAATAACTGGTGTAGGCGTTGTCACATCACTAGGACGAGGAAAACATGAAAATTGGCAAAAATTAACAAGCGGTGTAAGCGGAATCCACAAAATAACACGTTTTCCCATTGAGGGATTAAACACATATATTGCTGGAACGATTGATTTCCTCAAAGAAAGTACGTTTGGTGCTTCAGCTCTTTCTGAAAAGCTTGCACATCTTGCTGCTGAAGAAGCGTTAGAACAAGCAGCTGTTGATAAAACAAATTTTAATGGACCACTTTTTCTAGCTGCTCCTCCTGTTGAACTTGAATGGAAAGCACGTTTTAGTCTTGATCAAGAGGAAAAATTCAATAATGAGCCTTCTTATGCGGATCTTCTTAAAGTCTGTAAGCATAAACTCCATGAGGCACTTTTTGAAACCACACAATTTGGTGCAATTGCAGAAAAACTTCAAAAAACATTTGGCACAAAAGGACTTCCCGTTACACTTTCCACTGCCTGTGCATCTGGTGCAACAGCAATTCAATTAGGTGTTGAGTCTATTAGACGGAGAGAGACAAATAGAGCGCTCATAATTGCGACAGATGGATCAGTTTCAGCAGAATCTCTTATTCGTTTTTCGTTACTATCTGCTCTTTCAACTCAAAATGAGCCTCCAGAAAAAGCAGCAAAGCCCTTTAGCCGTGATAGAGATGGTTTTGTTATGGCAGAAGGATCAGGCGCTCTTGTTCTTGAATCTCTTCAAAGCGCATTAAACCGTAATGCTACAGTTTTAGGAATTTTAGCTGGCTGTGGAGAAACCGCCGATGACTTTCACCGTACACGTTCAAAACCCGATGCATCACCAGCAATTGAATCCGTTCGTAAAGCCTTAGACGATGCACAAATAACCATCAATGAAATTGACTATATTAATGCCCACGGAACTTCAACACCTGAAAATGAAAAAATGGAATATCTTGCATTATCAACTGTCTTTAGTGATCTGTTAGAGCATATTCCAGTCTCTTCTAATAAATCAATGATTGGGCATACATTAACTGCTGCTGGTGCAATAGAAGCCGTTTTTTCTCTTTTAACCATTCAATCAGGGGTACTTCCACCGACAATAAATTACGATAATCCTGACCCTTCCATCCCTTTAGATGTTGTTCCTCATCATAGCCGTAAAGCCTGTGTTAATGCGGTTTTGTCAAACTCTTTTGGATTTGGTGGTCAAAATATGAGTCTTGTTATCACAGCCTATAAAGGATAATCCTTTATATAATAAAAATTTTGTAACGCTAACCTAATAACGTCTTTTAAGGGGGCTGATAATGCGTGCACTGCAACTCTTTAATGAACGTCGACTTGAAATCACCAATATTCCCTCGCCATCTTCACCTAGTCTAGGTGAAATAACTGTGCGGATAAAAGCCGTTGCCCTTAATCATATTGATGTATGGGGATGGCGTGGCATGGCCTTTGCGAAAAGAAAAATGCCTCTCATCATTGGTGCAGAAGCCTCTGGTGAGGTTGTACAAATAGGAGATGGCGTTGAACATCTCCAACTTGGACAGATTGTCTCAATTTATGGTGCACAAACCTGCGGAGTATGCAAAGCTTGTCATGAAGGACGGGATAATCTTTGCAGTAATGTAAAGGGAGTCTACGGTTTTCATCTTGATGGATTTGCGTGTGAGTTTGTTAATCTGCCAGCACGTTTATTGGTTCCAGCACCACCCCAATGTAATGAATTGCAAGCAGCTGTTGCTCCAATTACTTTTGGTACTGTAGAACATATGCTTTTCGATAACGCAAAACTACAAGAAGGAGAAACAATCCTGATACAAGCAGGTGGTTCCGGTATTGGCTCTGCAGCTATTCAACTTGCAAAACACATGGGCTGTACAGTTATCACCACCGTAGGTTCAGATGAAAAAATTGCAAAAGCACACGCTCTTGGAGCAGATCATGTGATTAATTATCGTAAAGATCGTTTTGAAGGTGTGGTGCGGAAATTAACCCAAAAAAAAGGTGTTGACGTTGTTTTTGAACATGTTGGTGTCGATACATGGAACGGTTCTCTGTTATGTATGAAAAAAGGAGCACGCTTAGTGACTTGCGGTTCTACCTCTGGTGTTTCAGCACCAATAAATCTCATGCAATTATTCCAGCAACAGCTTAAGATATTCGGTTCATTTGGCTGCCGTATGGAAAATATGAAAAATGCCATGCAAAAAATGGCACAAAAAGCCGTACATCCTGTCATTGATACAATTGTTGGACTGGATGAAATTGATACAGCTTTAAAACGAATGGAAAGTCGTGATGTTTTTGGTAAAATTATCCTTAAAATCGATTAAATCATGATGAAACTTTCTCTTAAAAATCTCATATATCGTATTAAAATTATAGCTAAAAAAATATCCTATTTGTTATGGGCATATCTACTCTTTGGTTCTTTATTTATTCTAAAGTGTTTTCCAGCCAAAATGGGAATTTCTTTTTTTGCTTGGTTAGCAAAAAAAATTGGTCCCCTTATCCATCGTCATCAAATCACACTTGCAAACCTTAGGAGTGCATATCCAGAAAAAACAGAGCAAGAACTCCGTGCGATTGCAATAGAAATGTGGGAAAATATAGGACGTTTCCTCGCTGAATATATTTTTCTTGATAAAATTTTTGATTTTGATCCTCATGCAGACAAGCCAGGTTTCATTGAGGTTAAAGGCATTGAAATATTTGAGCGATTAAAAAATGAAAAAAAACCACATATTTTTTTCACCGCACATACTGGCAATTTTGAACTTCTGCCTATTTGTGCACAAAGTTTTGATCTTAATGTTACGGTATTATTTAGACCACCCAATAATCCCTATGTTGCCAAACGAATCCTTAAAGCACGACAAACTTCTATGGGACATCTTGTTCCCTCCAAGGCCGGTGCCGCATGGGCATTAGCAGCCAAATTAGAAGAAGGTGAAAATGTTGGTATGCTCGTTGATCAAAAATTTCGCCGCGGTATCATGGGAACATTTTTTAACAGACCTCTTAAAACAAACCCCTTAATTATAAAACTTGCTCGACAATATGACTGTGATATTTATCCAGCACGTTGTATTCGTCTACCTGGAGGACGTCATCGTTTAGAGTTATATGAACATGTAGAACTTCCACGTGATGAAAAAAATGATATCGATATAGCGGCTTCTACGCAAAAATTAAATGATATTGTTGAAACTTGGGTCCGTGAATATCCTGGACAATGGATGTGGTTACATAGACGTTGGGACATCTAACATAAGCTCTATTGCTTACAAAGGAAGTGCAAAATGTTAGCCTCAAAAGATATCAAAGATCTCACCGCAATTATCACTGCATTACGCAATCCTGATAGTGGTTGTATATGGCATAAAAAACAAACTTTTGAATCTCTCATACCCTATATGCTTGAAGAAGTTTACGAAGTCATCAATGCCATTGAACAAAAAAACCGAAGGAATCTCTGTGAAGAACTTGGTGATCTTCTTTTACAAGTTGTCTATCATGCTACTATTGCACAGGAAGAAGGCAGTTTTACTTTTGAAGATGTTGTTTATGCAATTACGGAAAAAATGATTCGGCGCCATCCTCATGTTTTTGGAAATGCTGTGCAAAAAGAACGGGGGATTATAAAAGAGGAGTGGGAATATATAAAAATCAGAGAACAGGCTGAACAAAAAAGAATGTGCGAAGAAAAAAACAACAATTCCTCCACAAGCATACTCGCAACAGTAAAACAAATCCAGCCAGCAAACCAAGAGGCACTTGCTTTACAAGAAGCAGCAGCTAAAGTAGGTTTTGATTGGCAAAAAAGTGATAAAGTTTTTGAAAAAATAGAAGAAGAACTGGAAGAGCTCAAAGAAGCCATCAAAAATAAACAAAACTCAGAGATAGAAGCAGAGTTTGGAGATCTCTACTTTATACTCCTTAATCTCGCGCGCCACTTAGCGATTGATTCACAAAAAGCATTAAAAAAAACGAATATAAAATTTCGAAATCGTTTCGCCTATATTGAAGAAAAGCTATCCACTCAATCTAAAACACTTACTGACGCATCCTTGAATGAAATGGAAGCACTTTGGAAGCAAGCTAAAAATGAACGATAAAAAATAGTAGATTTCTTCTACCTAAAAGAACAAGCGCCTCTAAAATTACTAAATTATAATTTAGCTTAGTTCAATTTGTTTTATATTGATCCTGCGTAGCAGGACGAAGTTCAACCGATTCTCCACACCCGCATGCTGAAACTTGATTAGGATTTTTAAAGACAAAACCAGACCGCAGCGTTGTCACTTCATAATCCATCTGCGTCCCTAATAAAAATAATACCGCATCATGTGCTACAAAAACACGGGCACCATTCACTTCAACAACATCCGCATCTATCCCCTTTTCTTTGACAAGAGTAATTGTATACTCCATCCCTGCACAACCACCTTTTTTGATACCAACAAGAATACCCTGTGCATCTTTTTCATCCATAATCGCTTTAACACGATCCACTGCTGCTTGCGTCAAATTTATTACCGAAAAACGGCTCATCCTTTACTCTTTTCTTAGTCCAATAGACACTTTGAAAGTTTTTCCTCTATAATATTTTATCTGATATTTTAGAAAAAAAACGAAACATAAATTAAAGCATTCTGATCTTGTTTATTTGGATAAAAATACATACCCGTAAAATGAGATTTGTGATTATACAATCCAGAACTTACAATTTTTTATCCACATAAAATGAAAATACCTCGTCTATAAAACTCTAAAAAAACGAAAACTTTTCAAAACCATACATTCACTCCTCTTCTTTTGAAAATCTTTATCTTTTTAGAAAAGTAACGATTAGGTAAGAAAAAATATACCTTCCGCACTCATTTGCTCCAATTCATACCCCTAAAGTCACCAATCTTACCCCCTCCTCACAATCTCAAAAGTAATTAAATGCATACATCTATTAACTATAGAGCTAAAAATTTAATGATCACAAAGAATTTTACAAATTCGTTATTTATCTTGAATTAACAACAAAATATTGATGTCCAAAATTTTTACTTTCAAAAGCTCTAAGTGCAAGAGCATTTTAGATTTTATTCTGTTTATTTTTTCTCTTGCCTTTAAAGAAACAGTCATTTAATCGTTTTACACGAACTCGGAGCGTAGCGCAGCTTGGTAGCGCACTTGACTGGGGGTCAAGGGGTCGTGGGTTCAAATCCCGCCGCTCCGACCATTTTTAAAATGCTATAAAATGAAAAAATAAGCTGACTTCACAATCGAATTATTACGCATTTTAATTGCACACACATGAACTTTTTCTTCAACGTAAAATAATGTGCAGTGATATTTTATCATAAATTTGAGATAAGCTGTTTTATTAAAATGCGCTTCGTTCTTAGGAAAACACATACGAAACGCGAGACCTTTTGCCTCGCGTTTTTTATTCTTCAGAAAAATTTATAATTATCCGATCTCATATTTTCTAAATTTTCTTTACACAATAACGTCGCTGTTATCATTTTTTGTAATGGATGGTGACATCTGTACGGTTATCTTTTTTGGTTTTAATTCAGCTGGCATTTCCCTTTTAAGCTGAATATGAAGAAGCCCATCTCCAAGTTCTGCCCCAATAACCTTAACATGATCAGCCAAATGAAAACGCCGTTCAAAAGCACGCGAAGCAATACCTCGATAAAGAAACTCTCGTTCTTCAGCATCATTTTCAGGCTTTCTGTCTCCTTTAACGATCAGCTGGTTACAATGTGTTTCAATATCAATTTCATCTTGAGAAAAACCAGCAACAGCCATAGAAATTCTATAAGAATCTTCAGTTAAACGTTCAATATTATAAGGGGGATAAGAAGAAACTTCATCTGGTTGGGTTCTAGAATCAAACCAATTAAAAAGATGATCAAAACCTACTGTGGAACGATAAAATGGTGAAAAGTCTACTTGACGCATAATATTGCCCTCCTCTAGAGCGACTATAATTTATAATTGATTCACAAAGTTCCCAAATGGCAAACTTGCTTGTGAACCCATGGCCCCATCATGGCAACCACACTATATTATCTAGTAATCGTTTTTCTTTATTTCAACTCTTTGGGACCTAAATTGATAAAAACTATCTAAAAAGCAATATACCCCTTTTTAAATCCTCTTTCTTCATTACATAAATGTCAAAGCACTAAGCGACAAATACAATGTAAAGGATTTCAATTGGAAACACCTCTTTATCCCATAGACTGGGGTTCCACTTCTCTTAATATCCATCATGATACTCTTAAAATAGCAATAGATCATGAAATTCGTTTTGCTATAACATATCCTGAGGTGGAAAAATCTAAGGGAACAATTGTTATTCTCAAAAGCTACGCAAATACTTTAGAAAAATATTTTTTATTAATAAATGAAATTTCTAAACGCGGTTTTCATACAGCAATATTTGACTGCTTTGATCAAGAAAAAACATCCTTCAAGATAAGAAAACAAAGCCGACATCATTGTTTTGATATAAATAATGATATTAATGACTTATATAAATTTCTTAAAAATATTGTTTATCCTAATTGTCCGCCGCCTTACTCTATGCTCACCTATGGCATAGGTGGATTGATAGCACTTAGCGGATTAGATCTCATTAATCATCAGTTTAATAGATTGCTCTGTGTTTCTCCCCTTTTTGCTCCATTCGGCAATAAAACGAATAGTTTTCAACATAAATTAACACAATTTCTTTCTGATATAGGTCTTGGCTTTATACCAGTGAAAAATAGGAAAAAATTAAACAAGACAAAACAAAAAAATATACAATTGGGACACATACATAAAGTGCCGCTCCCTTCCATTAAGCCCCCAACATCTCAATGGATGGCTTCAGTATTTAATACGATTGATTCTATGAAGAGAAATGTACTTCATGGAAATTTACGAATCCCAACACTCTTTATTCTTGCCAATCAAAACAATATTGCAAACAACATTGAAGTGCGGCAATTATGCCAACACACACGTCTAACAGAAAGTATTACTATTACAGGCGCTGAACTGGATACAATTATGGTTAACGAAGATTATAAAAAACAATTTTTTGCTGCATTTGATGCCTTTATTCCCGATAATGTATCTGTAAAATAACTAAACCTTAATTTCCACTTCGCCCCATCAAAAAAGAAAATTTCTACGAGCATTGGATCTACAAACACTTTTAAATATAATAGATTTTTCTTTCCAACCACTCATATGATTTGTTTTCTAGCCTTTACAGGCAAACCATGACCTAAATATTCACCACGCATTCTAATAAAAAACTAATATACAAAGTATATCATTACATTAAAAAATATTATTTTACATCATAAAAAATAACTTAATAAAAAAACTATTTATATAAATAAAAATAATAAATCTATCTTAATATAACATGATACATATTTACAAATAAAGCATCAAAATACTATTTTTTATTTGTTATAAAATACTCATTTAATATTATATCTAGAAAATAATACTTTTCATCCATTTAAGGAAAAAACTGGAAATAAAGCGCATTTATAATATTTATTACAAATCTCTATAAAAACAAATAAATATAAAATTTCTATTTCTTAGGAGAAATTTTTAAAAACAATAAATTAACATAATATTCTTTTAATTTCTCGATATAGGAAGTCCCTACAATAATGGTTTTCATAATTTTTTTAATGGAATTCTGATAATAATCAGCAAATTTAAAAGAAAAGATAGCAATGAATCATCCTAGAAGTTTTAGAGCCCCCCTTCTTTTTTCAAAATCACATATATTTCGAATTTAACCAACTCACAACGAATATGCTGTATTGTAAATCAGAATGTAAGAATTAACCATTTTGCCATTCATTTCAATTATGAGCATTTTACCATCTTTTTTCTAAATACTCTATATTGTATAATTGATGCGGCAAAACTCTGACAAATGGAGCCATTGGAACATAATCATGAAACGAATCCTGCTCGCAGAAGATGATAACGATATGCGTCGCTTTCTCGTAAAAGCCTTAGAACGTGCAGGCTACGAAGTCGCCGATTTCGATAATGGTATTAGCGCATATGAACGTTTACAAGAAGAGCCATTTTCCCTTCTCCTGACTGATATTGTGATGCCAGAGATGGACGGAATCGAACTTGCACGACGTGCTACTGAAATTGACCCTGATTTACGAGTAATGTTCATTACAGGTTTTGCAGCGGTAGCACTCAATTCAAATAGTGATGCCCCTCCTGATGCAAAGGTTCTCTCTAAGCCATTTCACTTACGTGAACTCGTCAATGAAGTTGAAAAGATCCTTATCGCTGCTTAAAAAGTATTTTTTAAAGTTATTTGCATCTGTTGAAAGAGAAAATAAAATTAGGCATTGACGTTTGGCATTCTATATGGTGTATGCAACATCAATGAATGGGCGTGTAGCTCAGCGGGAGAGCACTACGTTGACATCGTAGGGGTCACAGGTTCAATCCCTGTCACGCCCACCATTCAATTTTATAGTATAAATAAATTATTGAATTATCGTATTCTTCCAAGGTACGGGATGCGTAAATAAAGATTCGGAAATAAGATTTTGCAACATGCCTCTACAAAGGACATACTTTACAGAGTGTTTCTAATATTTTTTTACGTTCTGATAGCGCCTCTTTGGGGAAGCCATCTAAAAAATATCAAAAACGTAATAACAGCCTCATTTTGCAACAGATTAAAAGTTTGATTTTAAAACTCTTTCCACAAGCATAGACTTCTGTTCAAAAAAACATTGTTTATTTCCTGATCTATCCCCTGTTTTTCTTAATTCTTTCATGTCTATTGGTATACACTTGTTGTTCAAACAGTTAGATATAACAACAGTCACTTCGATAGATATAAAACACTTAGCCTTAGAGCTGTATTTTGAATTTACCAATTACAGATTATAATAAAATATTAAAAAGAGTAAAAAAATACGATAAAAGCAAATTTTTTCATTCTAAAAATATATTGATTCATAATCATGTTTTATTGTTTGCCATGTTAAATGAGAAATCCAGATATCGTAATGTTTTCTCATTTCAAACCTATTTATATTGAATTAATCAAAACCGTCTCTTTTACACGTCATAAGAGGAATTAATATTAAGTAAAAATTGTATAAAAAAGCACAAAAATGCCGATAACTACCTCAAATGCTAAGATTTATCGCAACATCGGGGGCTAAAAAATAGGCAAAGTGTATGATAGTGCCGGCTTGTTACTTCATAAGCGTAAAGATGGAGGCGCTCAATGGATTTATCATTGTACTATTCACGAGCGCTAGCGTGAAGTGAGCTTTAAGAGATATCTCTTAAAACAAGCGCATAAAATGGCATTCTCCTCACACTGTATTTCTATTGAAATAATGATCACCTTGAATCGTGTGAATTTAGATCTTCAGATCTCATCTGCATAACATTTTAATGTGATTGTTATCCAATATTAAAATACCTCTAATATGATGTACAAACTATAAAGAAATAAGAAAAAACATTTGAAAATTTAAATATGAAATCTAAAAACTTAATTCTGAGATACAATCTATCTCCATTCATATAAATACACAGCATATATTCTTAAACCGATAAGACTAAGAAAACCTAAATATTGATGAATATCTATAACCATACCTGAGAAACAGTGATAATCACGTTAAATCAAATTGTCCGCAAATGCCTCTCATTGAAAAAAACAATATCTTATCTGGGCGGCACATATAACACCTTCTTATACGAAAAAACTATAAAAAAGCAATTCGTTATGAATCCACTGCTTCCAAGACAAGAAGATATTCTCCACCTCTTGTGCCGCCTGTAAATTCTCATCATAAACAGATATCGTTTTTATTCTTCAATGTTTCATAAACTGTTCTAAATCACATCCATCATGCCTTGTATATAATCAAAGTCGATCTTACTAAAGGTCATGCTGAAAAATATAATAATATTATTCATAAAAAATAAAAAAATTACAATAGATGTTTTCTTTGCAATTTCACCAGCATTAGCAGCAATGCTTAAATCTAATCTAAGAAATAAAATATTCATTTTCAGAAAAATGAAAAGAAGCTCTTAAAAAAGAATTTTTACAATCTGTTTCCTAAAGCATGTAATGTAGTAGCAACACGCGGCACGAAAATGCAATGCTATAAGTTTCAGTAATCAAAAACAATTTTTACTGAAAAAAGGTAAAACAGCATTATTTTATACTAAAACAGTCAATAGAAAAACGTTTAGCAACAAAATCAACCAAAAAACATCAAAAAGGTTCGGGATTATACAGAAAAATAAGCTAATACAATAAGAGGAAAACTCTCTTTATAGCCTATTGATATTATTTAAACATGGTGATCCCGACAGGATTCGAACCTGTGACCCACGGCTTAGAAGGCCGTTGCTCTATCCAGCTGAGCTACGGGACCCAACTGATTATTTTCTCAATTCAAAATAGCATTTTTAATTCAATGTGTCCAAGGTTGCTGCCGATCACTGCGAAAATTATCAGAATAAGAAATAGCACGTCGAATCGATGTATGTTTCTTTTCTACACGGTAAGAGATAGCATTCTTACGTGCAAAAGCAATCGCTTCTTCTTTCCTATTAAATCGGATCCTTACCTGATTATTCATATCAGACGTTGCCGTGTATCCCATAAGAGGTTCAAGCATTTTTTCTTTCATCGGCTCATACTCTAGAACCCAAAAACTTGTATTCCCCTTACCTGACTGCATAGCTGTCTTAGCAGGACTATAAATACGTGCGATCATGTCTTTTTCCTTCAGATTAAACAACGCTTGAATGATAGTTTCTCATCACACGTACCCAATTTGGTCATTTTCACACACTCAATCAAATATGGTCGGAGCGATAGGATTCGAACCTACGACCCCCTGATCCCAAATCAGGTGCGCTACCAGGCTGCGCTACGCTCCGCCATTTACATTTACTTGATGCACATTTCCTAAAATTTTCACAACAGAAGTGCAAGAGAAAAACACACTTTTTTTAAATTTTGTTGCATTTCTTTACAAAAAAGAACATTTTTTAATTTTTTCCCCTACTCAATAACAAATTTATTGACAAATAGTAGAAAATAACCTCCGTAAAAAATCCAATCTATATTAAAAAAGAATGAATTTCTCTATAAAGACTTCATAATTTTTATCCTGTTTTAAGCAAGCTCTCACTGTATCAAAACGCATTTCACAGATACAGTTTTAGAAAAAAACAACTTAAATATCATAGAAAAATTTTCCCAAAGAGAACATAAGCCAAAGAATTCAGCTGTATTAAGCTTTTTTCTCCTCTTTTTCTATCTTCCCAAGGACTCTTTTATTAAAAACTCTAGAATCTACGACAATTCATATTCATAAACAACAAACATTTTTTCAAAGCACAAAGGTTTCATTATAAATAAAATAAAGTGCTCTTTTTAAAAAAATTTTCAAATGCGAAGATGAAAAAAATTCAATATCATACAATAAAATCTCAAAGTTATTTAAAATAATCACATGACAAAAGTAAAAAACACTATTTTTCTCTCTTATATAGATATCCAAAAAAGAAAAAATTTAAATGACTTGTCTTTTCACATATTGAAACGATAATAAAAGGTCAGAATAGGTAAGCCGCGATAAAGAGTATTTACGGATTTCTTCTATTCAAAACTTCAGCAATAACAGCACGTGTTATTTTTCTTTTTCTTTGTAATGCCAACTGATCAACAGAATCAATAACACGCTTCAATGAAAATAAAGAACGTTCACAACGACTTACAAGGTAATAAACCGTATCTGGATGTACAATAAGTTGCCTATCGGAAAAAAGCTTAAAAGCAACAGCTGTTAACAATGCATCATCAGGCTGATTAATTTCAACGAACATCACCGAATTAAGACGACTTTTTAGATCATTTAACGTTAAATTCCAAGCGGAAGGAAGTGTTCGTGCCGTCATCAATAAAGTAGCTTGTCGTGCATCAAGATTTGTTTGCTTAATACTGTTAATTAAATGAAAAAGTTCTGTCTCATTGATTTCACCTGTATCAATATCCTCTATTAAAAATGATCTGCCTAAAGAAGCCATAGTAACAGCCTGATCAAGTTCATTGTACTGAATCCTGAAAGCATCTGCTTTTTGGAGCCATATATTAGAAAAGTGCGTTTTTCCAGATCCTTCTTTACCAACTAAAACTGCAATAGGTAAGCTCCAATTGGGCCAGTGATCAATAAGCTGAAAAGCCATACGATTACTTTCCGTTACCACTAAATCCTCAAATTGAAAAATCGGATCATAAGGAAAATTTAAAGATAATTGCGTTTCACACCCATTCATTTTAGCGGCTCCGAATTTCCGCTTCGCGAATACATCTGAGAACTCAGATAAGTATGAAGAGCAAAACGAACTAAAACGCCAACAGCCGCTGCCGCAGGAACAGCAACAAGCATACCAGTAAAACCAAAGAGTGAAGAAAAAGCAAAAAGTGAAAACATCAACCATACGGGATGTAATCCCACTGATGAACCTACAAGCTTGGGTTGAAGAATATAACCTTCAATAAATTGACCAATTAAAAAAAGTGCCATCACAACAATGATTCCCCCCCAATTATTGGGATAAAACTGGACCCATGCAATACCAACAGAAAGGAGCAAACCACTCATTGTGCCGATATAAGGAACAAAGCTAATAAGACCAATAAACATACCAATCAAAAGACTAAAATTGAGTCCTGCAATCGTTAAACCAATAGCATAATAGCCTCCCAATATGAGACAAACTGTTCCTTGTCCACGAACAAAGCCTGCAATAGCTCTATCCATTTCATGAAAAATACTACGGACGGTTTCAAGATGATCACGCGGTATTAACGAATCGATTGCTGTTACCATACGTGGCCAATCTAATAACATATAAAATGCCACCACAGGTGCCACAACAAATAGGCTAACGATATTAACGATAGATTTTCCTGACTTTAAAAGTGAATTCAAAAGAGACGTAATAAAATCCGAACCTTCGCCCAAAAATCCTTTAATATTATTCCGTAATTCATTTGGATCACTTCCAAAATAGCGCCTTAACCAATCAAAATCATGCTCAACAAAAAAGGTTTGAATACGATTAATATAAACAGGTAAACCATCACTCATAAACTGCTGTATTTGCCAACTAATAACAGGAATCAAAATAACTAAAGCAGCAACAAAGATAATAACAATAAATAAGGTAATAAGGACAGTCCCAAACACACGACGAATACCAAATTTTTCAAGTAATTGAACAATGGGATTGAGAAAATAAGCCAACACAATCCCTGCCACAAAAGGAAGCAAAATCGATCCAAAAACAAACATAAAAAGAATGAAAAAAATCAGCGTACCCAGCCAAAAAAAGATTTGTCTTTTCATATTATTCGGCAACGGTAATTGAGTATACGCTGGCACATAAGTCTTATAACGATCACGAGATGTATTCTCACTCACTTTCTTTCTCATAAGTTTCCAAGAAGACTGTCCGTGATTATCTGATATCTTGCTCATAAAATATCCTAAAAAAAACTTCACAAAGAATTATAAACAACTTCAAAATAAGCTACAAGAAAAGTTGCTTATTTTCTTATCAATATCTCTTGCAGAGAGAACTCTATCATGGCATTGCATAATATCAAAACCTGATTTTCCATTAAAGGAAGGCTCCAATGAGCAATCAAGATCTTATAAAGAATAAATCCAAAGTCGGCCTTACCTACGCAAAAGCCGGTGTAAACATCGATATGGGTAATGCCATGGTAGAAAAAATCAAACCCTTTATACGCGCTACAAAACGAGCCGGAGCAGATGCAGAAATTGGTGGGTTTGGTGGCCTTTTTGATTTAAAAGCCGCTGGCTTTACAGATCCTATCCTCGTAGCAGCCAATGATGGAGTGGGAACAAAATTAAAAATTGCTATCGAAGTAGGTCACCATAATACTGTAGGTATTGATCTCGTTGCTATGTGTGTCAATGATTTACTTGTACAAGGAGCTGAACCGCTTTTTTTTCTGGATTATTTTGCAACTGGAAAGCTCGACCCTGAACAAGGGGCTGCGATTGTTTCTGGTATTGCAGAAGGATGTAAACAAGCCGGTGCTGCTCTTATTGGAGGAGAAACTGCTGAAATGCCAGGAATGTATGCAGAGGGAGATTATGATCTAGCCGGTTTTGCTGTAGGAGCATGCGAACGCAGCAAGCTACTCCCTTCAAAAGATTTGATAGAAGGTGATGTTATATTAGGTCTAAGCTCCTCTGGAATTCATTCCAATGGCTTTTCGCTTGTTCGACGAATCATCCAGCAAAATTATCTCAAATGGAATGACCCTGCCCCTTTTTCCCCTGAAAACAGCCTTGGTATAGCACTTCTTACACCAACACGCATTTATGTAAAATCGCTTCTTCCCATCATGCGAAAATATGAAGGGATTAAAGCTCTTGCTCATATTACGGGTGGAGGCTTTCCTGAAAATATTCCACGTGTCCTTCCATCTTCTCTCTGCGCTGAAATTAATCTTTCTACCATCAATGTTCCAGCAGTATTTTCATGGATTGCCAAACAAGGTAAAATAGAAGAAACAGAAATGTTAAGAACATTCAATTGTGGTATTGGCATGATCATTATCGTAGCACAGCATGCAGCTGAAGCAATTACACAAGCTCTTGAAAGAAAAGGAGAAACTGTAACTCCACTTGGCATTTTAATAAAACGCCAAGATCAAAATAAAGGAATACTTTATAAAGGGGTACTGAATTTATGAAAAAAAAAATTGTCGTTTTTATTTCTGGTAATGGGTCGAATATGGTCGCCCTTGCTCAAGCAAGCCAACAAACGGAATATCCTGCTGAAATTGTCGCTGTTATTTGCGATAATCCGCGTGCAAATGGTATTGAAAAGGCACAAAATCATAACTTACCCATTCATATTGTTGATCGTAAAATTTACAAAACAAAAGAAGAGCATGAAGAAAATATTTTTACGATTTTAGATCAATATAAACCAGATTTTCTCTGCTTTGCAGGGTATATGCGCCTTATCTCACCACGTTTTGTAAAACTTTATGAAGGACGAATTTTAAACATTCATCCTTCTCTTTTGCCTTCATTTAAAGGCTTAAACACACATGAAAAAGCTTTACAAGCAGGTGTAAAAATTACAGGTTGCACTGTTCATCTTGTTACAGAAGACGTGGATGCAGGAAAAATCCTTGCCCAAGCAGCCGTTCCAGTCTATCCCCATGATACTGCTGAGCGCTTAGCAGAAAGAGTTCTTAAAGTAGAGCATAAACTCTACCCCGAAGCCTTAAAAGCATTTATTGAAGGAAAGAGCAAAATGATAGATACGCAACAACAGCTTTTATCTTTTTGAGTGTATCAACAATCTATTAATCAGCATATTTCAATGCTTTATACATAGTTTCTGCTCAGTATCTACAATTGAAAATCTCTATGAAATGTTGACATAATAGAGCCCATCTCTTCAATAAATTTTTGCACAAAACATGTGATTTTTTTGAATTTTATTTCATTTTCAAAATTCTTCTTCTTTATTTAGTTCTATGACATTATCATAAGCTCTATTTATCAAAATGCTCTCGTATTTAGCCTAAAAAATCTTAAAATACGCACTTTTTCTATTGCATAAATTTTTGCTCATGACGAAAGTGTTTCTTTAACTGTTACAGCTAACTGTTTGAGTGTAAAAGGCTTAGATAAAAAACCAAAAACAGCATCTTGTGGAAGATTTTTAGCAAAAGCATCTTTTGCATATCCAGAAACGAAAAGAAATTTGATACCAGGATAGTTTTTACGGACTTCCTTCAATAAAGTGGGCCCATCCATTTCTGGCATCACCACATCGGAAACAATAATATCAACATCTCCTTTTTGTTCCTCAAGAATAGAGAGTGCTTCCACCCCACTTGCAGCCTCTAAAACCGTATATCCTCTCATTTGAAGAGCTCTTACCCCCCCCATTCTGACCGCATCTTCATCTTCAACCAATAAAACAGTCGCAGATCCTGTTAAGTCTATATTTTTATCTTTCTCTTCATCTTTTTCAACCTTTTGAGAAATTTCTCCTTTTATATTGGGGATATAACGGGGAAGAAAAATATGAAATGTTGCTCCTTCACCTTCTTTACTTTCACAATAAATATACCCACCGCTCTGCTTGATAATTCCATAAACCATTGATAAACCAAGTCCTGTTCCTTTTCCAACTTCTTTTGTTGTAAAAAATGGCTCAAACATTTTTTCTTGTATAGCAGCAGATATACCAGCTCCTGTATCTGAAATAGTCAATTGCACATACTCGCCAATTGCTAATCCAAGATGATTAAATTCAGCACTTTGTTGCTTTGTAATATTATTTGTCGCAATCGTAACAATACCTCCATCTAACATGGCATCACGCGCATTAATAACCAAATTCATAATAACACGCTGAAAAGATGCTTGATCAACTTCAACGCTCCACAAATCTCTTCCATGAATAATTTTTAACTGAATATTATTACCCAAAAGTGGTAAAATAAGATTGCGAATGTCTGATAAAAACTCTGTAAAATCAACTTCTTCAGGTCGAAGTGTTTGCTTTCTAGAAAAAGCTAATAATTGCTGTACAAGAGCAGCTGCACGATTAGCATTATTTTTAATATTGATCAGATCAGCATGAGCAGGATCAGAACTACGATGCGTATTTAAAAGAAGATCACACGACATTAAAATTGCTGTTAAAACATTATTAAAATCATGAGCAATACCGCCAGCCAATTGTCCTACAGCTTGCATCTTCTGACTTTGCATCATTTTATCTTCAAGAGTTTTTTGTTCGGTTGTTTCAATCACAGAGATAATAAGCAAATCTTGCAATACATCACCATGATAGGGCGGTACAGACATAATATGGAGCCGTAAATGGCATTCTTCATTTTTTTCTAAAACAGTTTCTAGAGAAACAAAATAATTTTTATTTGTTGCAATTCTCTGAAAAGAACGCTCTAACTGCACACAATCACGACGAGAAATAACATCATAAAAATTGACAGCTTTGTCCATACATCCCGTGAGTGATGAAAAAGCTTTATTCATATGAACCAATTGCCCTGCATGATCCACCACGGCTATTGCAAAAGGACTCGCATCAAAATATTCTCCTAATATACGGGGTAATTTTAATTGATCGTCCTCTTCTTTTTGTATTTGTTGTGGAATGATCACAATACGATAAATAGCCTCCTCTTCTAAGAGAGAAGAAACAGATATAAGACAATGGAATATTTTCTCACAAGTCGTGTGTGAATTTAAACATAACGAAAGCCTATAAGGTAAAGAGTAACCTGAACTTTGATATCTGTTGGTTTGTAAACAGATATCACTCCATGAGCTCTTAGCGCCAACGCTATCAAATAACGAATCAAAATTATATTGACCAATTGAGAAATTAGCTAAATCAATTGAAAACCATTCTGCAAAAGTCGCATTGGCATAAAGAATAGTTCCTTGTCTATTAACGGATACAAAACCAATAGAAGCTTGATCCAAGTGATTGATAGCCTCTTGAAGGTTCGAGAAAAAAACTTCTCGCGTTTGTTGTAAGTGCGAAATATCAGTAATACGCCAAAATAAAAGCTTTTTTTTCTGTTTTGTGATAGGTTGAATGGAAATATTATACCAAACAGACTTTTTTGGTGTAGAATCGGTAAAAATTGGCTGTTCTACTCTTAATTCCTCTTGCGCTGCAAGATTATTACAGGCTGCAACCTTTAAACGGTACGAGAGGGCACCAGCTCCTGGAAGATCCGCAATAACCCTATAACAAGACACTTCAGGCCTATAGGTCAGAATTTTTCGATAGTTTTGATTAGAATAATAAACAAAACCAGAAAGATCAGAAATTACAATTGCATCATCGCTCCTATTAAAGATGCTAAAATCAAAATCTTCATGCGACCACACATGATATCTTAAAATTCCCATTCCATACAAAACGAGTGTTGCAACACCGATCATTGCTAGAATCAAAAAAGATATTGATATCGCCTGTTGCAAATAGTTTTGTGTATAAAAAAAACCTAAAATACCCACAATGAAAAGAAAACCTAATACAAAAACAACACCAAAAATAACAACTCTCCGATGAAACGAAGACGCTGATCTTTCATTATTCTCAAAATCTTTATCCATCTCTCTTTGCCTTAGCTTATAGCTATTTCTTATGTCACAAAACTTCCTTTATATTCGTTGTTATGTTGTTATAAAGTATATACTATGATATTATCTAAGATAAGATCGCTTAATATTCAAAAGTTTATTTCTTACGTTATAAGTGAACCTTTTGAGGGTATGTTTATAAATTTATCTCAATAAAAAATAATATTTCCATACAAAATGGGAGAAAATCTATGTATATCTGGTTATCAGAGCAAATAGGTGTATCTGCGGCAAACATAACGATAAGCTTTTTGATTTTTTTAATAACAATCGCAGCTATTACCATAATTATCGTATTTTTACGCCGTTTAAATACAAGAAGATTCAACATTAATAGAAAAAAAAGCCTATCGCGATTAGCATTATGTGAAGTAATTTCTATAGATCGAGCACGCCGCCTTGTTTTAATCCGTTGCGATAATAAAGAACATTTGCTCCTTATTGGTGGATTAACAGATATGGTTGTAGAATCCGATATTGCCGGTACATCCAAAATACAAAAGAGAGAAACACACACACATCTAAATTCCACCCCTACAGAAAGAAACGATATATCGGATAAAAGTCCCTCTCCTTTTACGAATCAAGCGGTAAAAGATTCAACCATCACCGCCGAAATTGAGGGGCGGCAAGAACCATCTTTATTCATTCCTACCCCTCAAAAATAAAAATATACAATTTTATCACCACGAATTTCGTTTGTTTATCATCTTAATAACCTTACCTTAATCATCGCGATAAACTCTTTCACGTCGTTCGTGACGTTCTTGCGCTTCCAATGACAAAACGGCTATCGGCCGAGCCTCAAGACGCTTTATACTAATGGGTTCGCCGGTTTCTTCACAAAAACCGTATGTCCCATTATCAATGCGCTCTAAAGCAGCATCTATTTTTGAAATAAGTTTCCTCTGACGATCACGAGCACGTAATTCGATTGTACGATCAGTTTCACAAGAAGCCCGATCAGTCAAATCGGGTTGACCAACATTCTCTTCCTGCAAATTTTCCAAAGTCTCACGAGCTTCTTTTAATATATCATTCTTCCAAGAAACCAATTTAGCACGAAAATACGCCTTTTGCCGCTCATTCATAAAAGGCTCATCTTCACTAGGGCGATATTGACCATAAATCTCTTCGCTCATGCAATAAAAAACCTCCACATATGCTATGTGCGGTCTATATATTGTGCAATACCCATCAACACAAGAGTAAAATGTTTTTTCATAACAATCGACGAATATATTTAAATGTACTGTTTAGGTTTGATCACTTTATTTATGTAGATTGAACTCTTGATTAAATCTCATCCAGAATCATTTTTCTCGCTTATTGAAAAACCTTAAAAAGAAGGAAATCAGATATCAGAGTCATCTCTCCCCTACTCTCTACATTGCTTAAAATCTAAATGAAGCAACAATAAATCATTTCATCAATGCAAAAAATAAAATCTTTATAAAGGCAAAGTGTGATATTCACGTTTCAAATACATCAGAGCATCTTTTTCTTTATTACAGTTAATTGCAACAACCTCACCAATCAAAACACAATGAGTTGCGTGTTCGTGCCAACAAATCAAACGACAATCAAACGACGCTAGAGCGTCTGAAAGACTAGGCGCCCCCGTTTGCAAAGCTCCCCATTGAGCAACATCAAAACGCTCATTTTGTGTAGAATTGCAACGCCTCGAAAAAACATCCGCTAATGAGCGATGTTTTCCTGCCAAGCTATTAACACAAAAATTTCCATTCTCCATAAATACCTGATTCTTTAAATTATGACGCATAAGACAAACAAGAAGGGTTGGAGGATTATCAGATAAAGAACAACACGCCGAAACAGTCACCCCGCGTCTTCCCTTAATACCATTTGTTGTCACAATATGCACAGCTCCTGCAAAAAGACTCATGGCGTCTCGATATTCTTGGGAAGAAACCGCAATAGTATGTTTATGTTGAAGTTCAGGCATCAAATATGTTTTATGATTCGACATATCTTTCACTTATAAAGCTTTAAAATTTCAAGCGATCTTTCCATAAAAAGACCTATAATACATATTTTTTCTTTTCCGTCATAACACAAAAAATATTTGTGTATACACAGCGATATGATAAAAACTGCCAATCTAAGGAGATTTTAATGCCCCATGCTCATCTCATTTCGCCTTCTCTCTTGGCTTCTGATTTTTCTAAACTTGGACAAGAAATGTTAGATGTTGTTGATGCTGGTGCAGATTGGCTTCATCTTGATATTATGGATGGGCACTTTGTTCCTAACATCACCTTTGGTCCTGAAATCGTCAAAGCTCTGCGCCCATTAACAAAAGTAATATTTGATGTCCACCTGATGATCGCACCAGTAGACCCTTATTTAGAAGCTTTTGCAAAAGCAGGTTCAGATATTATAACTATTCATGCTGAAGTAGGTCCACATCTTCATCGTTCACTCCAAACAATCAAAAAAATGGGGAAAAAAGCAGGAATCGCACTCAATCCAAGCACCCCTGAACATATCCTTGAATATTTGCTTGATCAATTAGATCTCATTCTCATCATGACGGTCAATCCCGGTTTTGGTGGACAAAGTTTTATTCCAGAAATAAAAGATAAAATTAAGCGCGTTAAAAGCATGATTGCAAACCGCCCTATTGATCTTGAAGTTGATGGTGGTATCACCGTTGATACAATTGAGATAGCTGCAAAAGCTGGTGCAAATGTATTTGTCGCAGGCTCTGCAATTTATAAAGATGGAAATAAAGAGCTTTACAAAACACGTATTAGTGCATTGCGCCAAGCCGCAATCCTCTCACAACAAGGAAAAAAATGATGATCGCACGTTATTCCCGCCCTGCAATGGTAACAATTTGGTCTCCCGAAACAAAATATCGTATTTGGTTTGAAATTGAAGCCCATGCCTGTGATGCCCTTGCTCACTTAGGGATTATTCCGAAAGAAGCCGCCAAAGTCATTTGGGAAAAAGGGGCAGCAGCTAAATTTGATGTCAATCGCATTGATGAAATTGAAGCAATTACCAAACATGATGTTATCGCATTTCTAACCCACCTCGCTGAATTCATTGGACCAGAAGCACGTTTTATCCACCAAGGTATGACATCATCTGATGTTCTCGATACAACGCTGAACATTCAATTGATGCGTGCGAGTGATATTTTGCTAGAGGATATAGATCAACTTCTTGAAGCATTAAAAAGACGTGCTTTTGAGCATAAAGAAACAATCACCATTGGGCGGAGTCATGGCATTCATGCTGAACCGACAACTTTTGGAATCAAGTTTGCTCTTGCATACGCTGAATTTTCCCGTTGTCGCAAACGTCTTCTTGCCGCACGAGAAGAAATTTCTACTTGCGCGATTTCAGGAGCTGTAGGAACTTTTGCTAATATCGATCCACGCGTTGAAGAACATGTAGCAAAAGCCTTGAGGATGCGTGCTGAACCGGTTTCCACCCAAGTAATACCAAGAGATCGTCATGCTATGTTTTTTGCAACACTTGGTGTTATTGCTTCCTCTATTGAAAGGCTAGCAATAGAAATACGCCATTTACAACGAACAGAAGTTCTTGAAGCAGAGGAACATTTCTCACCTGGGCAAAAAGGTTCATCGGCAATGCCTCATAAACGTAATCCAGTTTTAACAGAAAATTTAACTGGACTAGCCCGTATGGTACGTGCATTTGCACTCCCGGCCATGGAAAATGTAGCTCTTTGGCATGAACGTGATATTTCCCATTCATCTGTTGAGCGTTATATTGCTCCAGATGCGACGATTACACTTGATTTTGCTCTTTCTCGCCTCACATCTGTCATTGAAAATCTCATTGTCTATCCAGAAAATATGCAAAAAAATCTCAATAAATTCCGCGGTCTTGTTCACTCACAACGGGTTCTTTTAGCACTCACACAAGCAGGGATTAGTCGTGAAGATTCTTATCGGATTGTACAACGAAATGCGATGAAAGTTTGGGAACAAGGAAAAGATTTTTTAGAAGAACTCCTCAACGACAAAGATGTTACCAAAGCTTTAAGTGAAGAAGAACTTCGCGAAAAATTTGATCTTTCTTACCACACCAAACATATAAATACGATTTTTAAACGTGTTTTTGAAGAACAATAAAGCGACATAGAAAACCAAAATCCATTCCACCTATGATCAAAAATCTGTTGTAACAAAGAAAACAATTCATGAAAGCAAATCAACTCGATATTCTTATTGTTCCTGGCTACAAAGGATCTGGTCCAGATCATTGGCAAACACGCTGGGAAAAAAAATTATCGACAGCCCGCCGCATTGAACAACTCCATTGGTCAAAGCCTGTTTGTGAAGAGTGGGTTAACAAAGTTAAAACCGCCATCGCAAAAGCTCAAAGGCCTGTTATGCTTATTGCTCATTCATTAGGAGTTCCCAGTGTTATTCATGCAACTGTACAAAATACAGAAAAAATTTGTGGCGCTTTCTTTGTTGCACCTCCAGATGTCGCCAATGAAAAAATACGTCCCAAACATTTAATGACATTTGGCCCCTATCATCGCCAAAAGCTTTCTTTTCCTTCTATTGTCATAGCCAGTCGCAACGATGAGTTTTGTCAATTTTCAGTAGCAGAAAAAATTGCCAATGATTGGGGATCACTCTTTGTTGATGCTGGGTATTCTGGCCATATTAACGCAGAATCCGGACACGGACCTTGGCCTGAAGGGCTTATGGTCCTCTCTCACTTTCTTGCAAAAATTTGATCCAAAAGAGATGATCTTCTTTCTCATCGCTTATGTATCTTCACCTTTGGATAAACGTGTAATGACAAAAATTATAAAAGTATCATAGCAATATCATTGAGAAATTCTATCAATTAGGATAGTATCATTTATCAATGTTATTAAAAACCTCTCAAGATAAATAGAGAATCATGATGAATCGTCGCCACCGTATTTATGAAGGCAAGGCTAAAATTTTATATGAAGGACCTGAACCAGGGACTTATATTCAGTTTTTTAAAGATGATGCAACTGCCTTTAATGCAAAAAAACATGAAATTATCGATGGAAAGGGGGTTTTAAACAACCGAATTTCGGAACATATTTTTAGCCATCTTGGACGTTTGGGCATCCCAACACATTTTATCAAACGTATAAACATGCGCGAACAGCTTATTAAAGCGGTGGAAATCATTCCGTTGGAAGTTGTTGTTCGCAATGTTGCTGCCGGCTCTCTTGCTAAGCGTTTAGGACTGGAAGAAGGAACCCCGCTTCCGCAATCCATCATTGAATTCTACTATAAAAATGATTCTCTCGATGATCCTATGGTAACGGAAGAACATATCACAACTTTTGGGTGGGCTGTCCCACAAGAGATAGAAGATATCATGCAACTTTCAATTCGTATTAATGATTTTCTTTCTGGGCTTTTTGCCGGTGTTAACATCCAATTAATTGATTTTAAAATGGAATTTGGTCGCCTGTGGGAAGATGAAACAATGCGCATTGTTCTTGCTGATGAAATCTCTCCTGATTCTGCACGACTATGGGATATGCACACACAAGAAAAAATGGATAAAGACCGTTTTCGTCGTGATATGGGTGGGCTTATTAATGCCTATCAAGAAGTTGCCAAACGTCTTGGTATTATGAATGAAAATGAACCTACACGACCAAGTGGTCCCGTTCTCGTAAAATAAAAACAAGGTAAAATATTATCACCTTATATAAATACCCCCTCTTCAAAGGAGAGGTTCTTTTAACAACAGGAAGCAAAAAATGAAAGCACGCATTACAGTTACTTTAAGAGAAAGCGTTCTTGATCCACAAGGAGAAGCAATTGTTGGTGCTTTAAAAAGTTTAGCTTTCGAGGGCGTTCATTCCATTCGTCAAGGAAAGGTTTTTGATATTGTTCTTGATGATCTACCTTCTGAAAGCGCAAAGAAAAAACTTAACCAGATGTGTGAAGAGTTACTCGTAAATACTGTCATTGAAAATTATACAATCGAACTTCTTTAAGTGGAACGCTCATGAAAACTGCTATCATTCAACTTCCTGGATTAAATCGTGACCGAGATATGATTGCAGCATTACATCATATAACGGGAGTTGAACCACTAAAAATTTGGCAAACAGAAACAACAATTCCAGATGTAGATGTTATTATTATTCCTGGTGGTTTTTCTTATGGCGACTACTTAAGGTGTGGCGCTATTGGAGCGCGAACCCCTATCTTAAAGGCCATTCGTGAAAAAGCACAAGAAGGGACTACAATAATAGGGATCTGTAATGGATTTCAAATTTTGTTGGAAGCTGGATTATTACCCGGTACTTTAATGCGTAACGCTTCTTTAAAATTTGTTTGTCGTGAAATCAAACTTGAAGTCGTCAACGCCAAGACAAAATTTTCTCGATATTATTCTAAAGGACAAATTATTCGTTGTCCCGTTGCCCATCACGATGGGAATTATTTTGTTGATAGTGAAACATTAAAACAAATGGAAGATAATCAACAAATTGTTTTTCGTTATACAGAAAATACAAATCCTAATGGCTCAATAAAAGATATTGCTGGTATTGTTAATAAAGCTGGTAATATTCTTGGTATGATGCCTCATCCTGAAAACTTTATTGAACCCGCTCATGGAGGTGTTGACGGTCGTTTACTTTTTCAAAGTGCTTTAGAGTTAGCAAATGGATGATGCCGCAAAATTCTTGTGCTCCATAATTATAAAAAACAAAGGTCTATATCTTGCGTCGTAAATCCATGAACGGAATTATTCACAAACAACAATGGATATTATTTTCTAAATACATAATTATTTAAGATCGTTTTTGGTCTTAAATCCCATCAAACAAACGAATAAAATCTTCAGCTTACGGTCTATGAATATTTTTATTATTAAACAACATTATTGCTTATAATAGCTGCTAGATAGAAACTAAAATGCTAAATTTCAGTTAATTTAACGGATAAATACTCATGAAGCCTTGCGATAACATCACTATTACACCAGAGCTCATTGCACAACACGGGCTAAAAGAAGATGAATATCAACGTATCCTGACGTTAATCGGTAGAGAGCCAACATTTACTGAACTAGGAATTTTTTCTGCAATGTGGAACGAACATTGTTCTTATAAATCCTCTAAAAAATGGCTAAAAACTCTTCCAACAGAAGGAAAGTGTGTCATTCAAGGGCCTGGTGAAAATGCTGGCGTTGTTGATATTGGTGAAGGGGAATGTGTGGTTTTTAAAATGGAAAGCCATAACCATCCTTCTTATATCGAACCTTATCAAGGTGCAGCAACAGGTGTTGGTGGTATTTTACGTGATGTCTTCACAATGGGAGCCCGTCCTGTCGCCGCTATGAATGCATTGCGATTTGGCGCTCCTGATCATCCACGAACACGCCATCTTGTTTCCGGTGTTGTTTCTGGTATTGGTGGTTACAGCAATGCTTTTGGCGTTCCAACGGTTGGTGGAGAAGTAAATTTTGATGAGCGTTATAATGGCAATATCCTTGTTAACGCCTTTGTAGCCGGTATTGCAAAGACAGACGCCCTTTTTTATTCTAAAGCGCAAGGCATCGGACTCCCTGTTGTTTATCTTGGGGCAAAAACAGGGCGAGATGGTGTCGGTGGAGCAACAATGGCTTCTGCTGAATTCGATGATTCAATCAGTGAAAAACGTCCAACCGTTCAAGTCGGTGATCCTTTTACAGAAAAGTGTCTTCTTGAAGCATGTTTAGAGCTCATGGAACTTGGAGCTGTGGTTGCTATTCAAGATATGGGAGCTGCAGGTCTCACCTCTTCTGCCGTTGAAATGGGTGCAAAAGGCAATCTAGGAATACAGCTTAATCTTGATGCAGTTCCCGTTCGTGAAGAAAACATGACAGCCTATGAAATGATGCTTTCTGAAAGCCAAGAGCGTATGCTCATGGTTCTTAAACCAGAGTTAGAAAAGAAAGCAGCAGCAATTTTTCATAAATGGGGGCTCCATTTTTCTATTATTGGAAAAACAACCAATGATCTACGTTTCCGTGTATTTCATCAAGGGAAAGAAGTTGTTAATCTTCCCATCAAAGAACTTGGTGATGAAGCACCTGTTTATGACCGTCCTTGGAGTGAACCTGCAAAAAAAACACTCCTGAAAACAGAAGACGTCAAAAAAGTTAACAATCTTGGTGATGCGCTTTTGAGCTTATTGAATTCTGCTGATCAAAGTTCACGACGATGGATTTATGAACAATATGATACCCTTATCCAAGGAAATAGCCTTATCCGCCCAGGAGGCGATGCAGGCGTTATCCGTGTAGGCAACAATAGCAAACGTGCTCTTGCTTTTTCTTCTGATGTAACACCTCGCTATTGTGAAGCAGACCCTTATGAGGGAGGAAAACAAGCTGTCGCAGAATGTTGGCGAAATATTAGTACGACAGGTGCAACGCCGTTGGCTGCTACAGATAATCTCAATTTTGGTAACCCTGAAAAACCTGAAATTATGGGACAACTGGTCTTGGCTATTAAAGGGATAGGGGAAGCTTGTAGAATCCTCGATTTCCCTATCGTTTCAGGCAATGTTTCTCTTTACAACGAAACAAATGGAGAAGCTATTCTTCCAACCCCTACAATTGCTGGTGTAGGACTTCTTGGTGATTGGTCTAAAATGGTAACAATAAAGGGGATGCAAAATGGAGATTATATTGTTTTAGTGGGAGATTGCGGTTCTCATTTAGGACAATCAATCTATGCGCGAAACATTTTAAATATTGATGCAGGTGCCCCCCCTCACGTAGATTTACAACTTGAAAAAAAGCATGGTCAATTTGTTCGAGATGTCATACATCGTGGTTTTGTTCACGCCGCCCATGATCTTTCTGATGGAGGATTAGCGATTGCGCTTGCAGAAATGGTCATTAAAGCAGGTAAAGGGATCAAAACAAAATTAAGCAACCAATCACCAGAACATGCAGAACTTTTTGGAGAAGACCAAGGACGTTATCTTTTAGCAGTCAAACCTGAAGCACTCAATAGCCTTAAAGAGCTCGCACAAATAAGTGCAGTTTCTTTAATAGAGCTAGGTAACGTTGCAGGTGATGCACTTGATATAGATGGAATACTAAAACTTTCTATAGACAAACTCACAAAAGCCTATGAAAACTGGTTTCCACAATTTATGGATGAAAAATAAAGACTTTTTCGTTTCTTTTGGCTATAGCTACTCTTATAAAAAAATGAATAACATAGGAGAATAATGATGGCGATGAGTGCCCATGCAATTGAAACGCTTATTCGTGAAAGTATTCCTGATGCTATTGTAATAGTTCGTGATCTTGCTGGAGATGGAGAACATTATGCTGCAGAAGTTATTTCTGAAAGTTTTCGTGGTAAAACCCGTGTTCAACAACATAAAATGGTTTATGATGCCCTTAAAGGCAATATGGGAAATGACCTTCATGCCTTAATGTTGCAAACAAATATTCCAAAATAATCTAAAATTTCTTCTTGCATTCACACATTTAATACGATTAAAAACAGTATGAATATAAATTACACACTGATAAAAATCTGAAATATCGAGGGATAAAAATGACCACTGTTCATGATTTTATTGACAACGAGATTAAAACAAACGACGTCATTTTATTCATGAAAGGAACACCTGACGCTCCGCAATGCGGGTTTTCAGGACAAGTTGTTCAAATCCTTGATTATTTAGGATTGAATTATAAAGGGATTAATATCTTAACTTCTAACGAATTGCGTCAAGGGATTAAAGATTACTCGAATTGGCCAACAATTCCACAGCTTTATATCAAAGGTGAATTTATCGGAGGCTGTGATATTGTTAAAGAGATGTTTCAAAACAATGAGTTACAGGAACTTTTGAAAGAAAAAAATATTCCCTGCAATCAATCATAGGTATCTTTCATTTTATTCAGACTCTTAAAAAGAGCTGTTTTCAGACGAAATTTTTATTTCAAGGATGCCATATGTCATATTCACTCAATGAACAAACACATAGTGATGCGATTAGAAAAAAAATTGGCTATAAAGAATTTGTTGTTCTTATTGCTTCTCTCATGGCTATTAACGCTATAGCTGTTGATATTATGCTGCCAGCTATGCCCAACATTTTAGACGGCTTAAATGTTCTTAATGAAAATGATCAACATTATATCATTTCGAGTTATCTTATTAGCTATGGTATTGCTCAAATATTTTTCGGTCCCATAAGCGATCGGTATGGACGACGTAAACTTATCCTTATTGGTCTTGCTTTTTATTCATTTACGGCGATTGGCTGTGCCTTTGTAACTGATTTTTCTCTCTTACTTATTTTGCGTATCTTGCAAGGTATTGGAGGAGCTGCTATGCGGGTTCTTACAGTTTCCGTCGTACGTGATCTTTACAGTGGTCGAAAAATGGCAGAAGTTATGTCTATTGTTATGATGGTTTTTCTTGTTGCACCAATGGTTGGTCCCGCAACAGGACAGGTCATTTTACTACTCGGACATTGGCAATATATTTTTATTTTCATGGCAATGATTGGTTTCGGGCTGATGATTTGGATTCAATTCCGCTTGCCTGAAACACTTCATGAACAACGCCCTCTTTCCTTTTCTTCAGTCAAACACAATTTATGGATTGTTGTGACAAATCGTACAACACTTTGCTATACACTTGCAACTTCTATCATTTTAGGGTGCATTTTTATTGCTGTTAATACATCACAACAAACCTATGAAGGAATTTATAACTTAGGCTTTTGGTTTCCTATCGCATTTGCCATCGGTGCTGCATTTCAGGCTTTCTCATCATTCATGAATTCTCGACTTGTCGGACATCTTGGAATGAGACGTATTGCTCATACTATGCTTTTGCTCTTTTGTGCCACTTCATGCATTTGGTTTATTGGCTCCATCTTAGCAGGTGGTGTTATCCCTTTTCCTTTTTATATGACGTTATATTGTATATTAATGTTTACCTGTGGTGGCATTATGGCCAATTTCAATACACTTGCTCTCGAATCTGTAGGCGAAATTGCTGGAACAGCATCTTCTGTATCCGGCTTTCTTCAAACATCTATCGGTGCAGGACTTAGCTTTTTTATTGCCCAACAATTTGATGAAACAACCATCCCAAACTCAGCAGGATTTTTCTTTCTGAGCCTCACTGCCATACTTCTTGTTTTATGGGCTGAACGTGGTCATCTTTTTAGGCAATATCATAATAACCCTAACGAATAAAGACTGCTTTATGAGACAATTAATAATATCTCTCTTGAACAATAAGGAAATGCCTATAATATAAAATAGGACATTCTTGTGCTGAACATTCACATGTTTGTTTTAAAAATAAACTTCTCAAATCATTTCACGACAACATTCATGAATGATATAAGGTTAAAAAAACAGTGAACTGTATAAAAATCATTGAATAGCAGTATCTTTACTTAATAAAGACGCAAATCGTCATCATAATACTATTCCCAGTTTTTAAAAATATAATCACTGACAAAAAACAAACATACCTATTGTTGCAACAGCTCTTATATTTCAAACAGTCTATAAGAAATATTTTTATTCTTTTCCTCAATAGTTTTTATGCACACAATCCCCCCTCATCTTATGACATGCAAATATTTTTTACTGATTTAACCTAAACAAGACAAAAATTAAGAAAAAAACTCACACTTTAGGCCTTTCTTTCACTATAAAAGTGATACGTTATCTTTATAAATCAATATATTGCATATCATAAAGTCATACGGCACTTTCCCGTTTATAAAATAAATTTAATTGATAAATTTTCCCGATTTTGGAAATCCCCTTGGAACCAAACGCCCGACGCCCGCACGCGTTCCCATCCATTCAATGAGATCATCAGCTTGGCGGTTAAAGATTCGATCAGCTGTATCTTGCCAACTTAAACCTTCTGATAAATTAAAAGTTTTGGCATCAACAATGCCACCCTCTTTGTAACGCTGTAAACGAACACCTTTACCGCGATTCATTTCTGGTATTTGTTCAATAGAAAAAATAAGCATTTTACGGTTTTCACCGACCACAGCAACATGATCACCATTTACCGGAACACAAAGTTTCACCTTATCAGGAGATTTGACATTCATCACTTGCTTTCCTTTTCGTGTATTGGCGATCACTTCTGAAGCAAGGACAATAAAGCCATTTCCATGAGACGAAACCAAGAGCAATTTTCCCTCTGCATGATGCACAAAAGCTGTAAAAATATCGTGCTCATCGTCCATATCAACTAAAAGACGAATAGGTTCACCATGTCCCCGCCCTCCAGGTAAACTATTTGCACCAATAGCAAAAAACTTTCCCCCCGTACTGATCAGCACAATCTTGTCGGTCGTAAATGCTGGAAAGGCTAACTTTAAACTGTCTCCTTCTTTAAAAGAAAGTGCTTTATAATCGTTTAAATGCCCCTTTAAAGCACGCACCCACCCCTTTTCAGAAATAACAATAGTAACCGGTTCTTTTTCGATCATTGCTTGTTGAATATCATCAAGATCATGTCTTGGTGCCTCTTCAAACGTCGTACGTCTTTTCCCCAAGAGTGTTTCAGGACCAAAAGTGTTTCGAACTTTTTTGATTTCTTCTGAAATTATTTTCCACTGTTTTATAGGAGAAGCTAACAAATTCTTTAGCTTTTCTTTTTCAGCTTTCAAACTTTCAAATTCCTTACGAATTTCAAATTCCTCAAGCTTACGTAAAGAGCGCAAGCGCATATTAAGAATAGCTTCTGCTTGATTTTCTGTTAATTCAAAACGACTGATAAGCTGCTTTTTAGGTTCATCCTCTTCACGAATAATCTTAATGACCTCATCGAGATTTAAATAGGCAATAAGATATCCATGGAGAATTTCCAATCGGCTATCAATTTGATCAAGCCGATAATGAGAGCGACGAATAAGCACTTCTTGACGATGTTCAAGCCATTGATGCAAACTTTCTCGCAAAGAAAGGACATTGGGTATTTTTCCCAAAGACAAAACATTCAGATTAAGGGGAAATCTTACTTCAAAGTCAGTCAATTTAAAAAGAGACTCCATAAGGAGCTCCGGATCAACCGACCGATTTTTAGGAACCAGCACGATTCTGATATCTTCTGCTGATTCATCTTGGATATCCTCAAGCATTGGTAATCGCCGAGCAAGCAGTAACTCTGCTGTTTTTTCAATAAGACGTGACTTTTGAATCTGATAGGGAATTTCAGTCACCACAATCACATAAGAACCACGGCTACCAGATTCCTGATGCCAACGTGAACGCAAGCGAAAAAAACCCCGACCAATACGATAAGATTCCTCAATACTCTTTTTAGGCTCAACTAAAATGCCACCAGTTGGAAAATCAGGACCAAGAACGAACTGATTTAATTCCTCATCATGTGCATCGGGATGTGCAATTAAATGGAGCGCCGCATCACAAAGCTCAGCAACATTATGGGGTGGAATAGATGTTGCCATACCAACAGCAATCCCTGATGAACCATTTGCTAAAAGATTAGGAAAAGCCCCAGGCAAAACAACGGGCTCTTCATCTTCCTCATTATAAGTTAAACGAAAATCAATGGCGTTTTCATTAATACCTTCAAGCAACAATGCTGCCACTTCAGTCATCCGTGCTTCCGTATAACGCATGGCAGCAGCATTATCACCATCAATATTGCCAAAATTGCCTTGTCCATCAACCAACGGATAACGAACTGCAAAACTTTGAGCCAAGCGCACCAAAGCATCATAAATAGATGCATCCCCATGAGGATGAAATTTTCCCATGACATCACCGACAATCCGCGCACATTTCGCATAAGACTGTCCAGGATTTAGTTTGAGAAGCCGCATCGCGTGAACAATCCGCCGATGGACAGGCTTCAACCCATCACGCACATCAGGCAATGCACGGTGCGTAATCGTAGAAAGCGCATAAGCCAAATAACGTTCCTGTAAAGCAGAACGTAATTCTATTGGCTCAATATGTTCTTTATCAAAAGGTAAATTCATTTTATCAGACATAATATTAGAACAAAAGTTCCCACAATAATAAAAAGTTATTTTATAGGATTTATTTAAAACAACCCTTTATGAGTCGACTTTTTTATTAAAAGTCAACGACATAAAAATAAGTGCTGCAATTAAAACATGAACAGAAAATTATATCAATTTGAAAAATTTATACATGTTCTTCCCTCTTGTCCTAAGCAGTATATGAAAATACTTCATACATTATCGAAAACTTTTTAAATATCCTCTTTAAGTGATAAATAACAAAGAAAGTAAATCATTTTTTCAGTGTTAAATAGAGAAACTGACATTTTCAAAATAAATAATATATTGATATATAAAGATAATTAATTTTTTTACAACTTAAATGAAACTCCAGAATATTGTAGAATTCTCTCATTTCTTACAATCAATCAATCACAAACATTTCCCCGCTTATCATAAGCGGAAAAGCTTCTATATGAAGAAAGGAAGAAAAATACCTCTTATAAACCCATTTGCTTACAAGAACTATCAATAATTGAAATCTAGAAAGTAAAACGGTGATTATTAGTAAAGATAGTGCTACACAACGATTTTTATATCACTCATGAGGCTTTTATAGTTATACCTTTCATACGAAAAAGCATCGTAAAACACAATTGACAGCATTGAGAGATATTTTTTTAAAAATAATACCCTCATAAAAAATCAAAACAACAGCATTTTTTGTTTATCTCAATTTTTACAAATAGTACACACACTGACCCCATAGAGAAGCATCAACGCTTCACTTTATGTAGAAAGATGACAACAATCCACAACCAACTTTATGAACTATTTTTATGAGTAGGAGCCATGCGGATTCCTAAATCACGTAATTGTGTAGGAGAAACCTCAGACGGAGCACTCATCAAAAGATCAAGTGCTTGTTGATTCATAGGGAATAAAGCAACTTCACGCAAATTTTTAACACCTTGCAACAGCATAATGATGCGGTCGATTCCCGCAGCCATGCCACCATGTGGCGGAGCCCCATAATGGAATGCACGATAAAGACCACCGAAACGATCTTTCACAACTTCCTTAGAAAGTCCTACAAGTTCAAAAACTTTAAGCATCATTTCTGGTAAGTGATTACGAATTCCACCTGATGCAATTTCATAACCATTGCAAACAAGATCATATTGAAAAGCTTTAATAGTAAGAGGATCTTGACAGGCAAGGGCATTTTCTCCCCCTTGAGGCATGGAAAAAGGATTATGTCCAAAATCAATCTTTTTTTCATCTTCATTCCATTCAAAAAATGGAAAATCAACAATCCACGCCAAAGAGAAACTATCTCTATCAAGAAGATCTAATTCTTCCCCTACCTTTGTGCGTGCTGCTCCAGCAAAAGATGCGAATTTTTTAGGGTCTCCAGCTACAAAAAAACAGGCATCCCCACTTTCAAGCCCAAGCTGTATACGGATTGCTTCAGTCCTCTGTTCACCAATATTTTTGGCGATAGGCCCTGCTCCTTCAAATTTTCCTTCTTCTTCACGCCAGAAAATATAGCCAAGTCCTGGTTGCCCCTCGCCTTGTGCCCATACATTCATACGATCACAAAAAGCACGACTTCCACCCGTTTTAGCTGGAATAGCCCACACTTGTGCATTCTCATCATTCGCTAAAATTTGAGCAAAGACTTTGAAACCAGAATTATAAAAATGCTGAGAAACATCTTCCATAATGATCGGATTACGCAAATCAGGCTTATCAGAACCATATTTTCGCATTGCTTCATCATAAGAAATGCGAGGAAAGCTTTGTGTCACAGTTTTTCCATCCGCAAATTCTTCAAAAATAGAACGCATAATAGGTTCCATAGTTGCTAAAACATCTTCTTGCTCAACAAAACTCATTTCAACATCTAATTGATAAAATTCACCAGGAAGACGGTCGGCCCTTGGATCTTCATCTCTAAAACATGGAGCAATCTGAAAATAACGATCAAAACCTGACATCATCAACAATTGTTTATATTGCTGTGGCGCTTGCGGTAACGCATAAAATTTTCCCTGATGAACACGACTTGGAACTAAAAAATCACGCGCCCCTTCCGGCGATGAAGCTGTCAAAAGTGGCGTCGTAAATTCCGTAAAACCATTATTTTGCATAGCCCGTCTCATAGCTGCAATAATTTCAGTCCGACGCATGATATTTTTGTGCATAGTCTCCCGACGCAAATCAAGAAAACGATATTTTAATCGAATATCTTCTGGATAATCAGGCTCACCAAAAACCGGTAAAGGAAGCTCATCAGATTTTGAAAGAATTTCTACCTCTTGTGCAAAAATTTCAATCTCACCTGTTGGAAGCGTTGCATTAATAACCTCATCAGAACGAGCACATACCTCCCCATCCACACGAATAACCCATTCAGAACGCACTTTTTCAATAGCTTTAAAAGCTGGTGAAGCAGGGTCAGCAACAATTTGTGTGATTCCAAAATGATCACGTAAATCCACAAAAAGAATCCCTCCATGATCACGAACACGATGAACCCATCCTGAAAGACGAACTTGTGTTCCTACATCACATCTACGAAGAGCCGCACAATGATGACTGCGATAACGGTGCATGTTTTTTGCCTTTGATTATAATATTCACATGCGCTACAAACGCTTTTTAATAACCATTTGTCAAGATATGAGAATAAAAACTCAGAAATAAAGTCAATAAAGCACAAATTTAATTTATCGAATTATAATAAAATGATGAATCTTATTACAAAAACAACAGATCTTAAAATTGCACTTAACGCTCTACGTACCTCTGATTTTGTAACTGTCGATACTGAGTTTATCCGCGAAACAACTTTTTGGCCTCAACTGTGTTTAATCCAGCTCGCATCACCAGATGTCACAGTTTTGATTGATCCCATAGCACCAGATATTGATTTACAACCATTTTTTGACCTTATGGTCGATAAAAAAGTTGTAAAAGTTTTTCATGCTGCGCGCCAAGATATTGAAACAATTTATCACCTTGGAGGTGTTATTCCTTCCCCTCTCTTTGATACGCAAATAGCAGGATCAATTTGTGGATTTGGTGATTCTATCTCCTATGATCAAATTGTACAACGCTGCACAGGGCATCATCTTGATAAATCCTCCCGCTTTACAGACTGGAGTTGCCGACCTTTATCTGAAAAACAACTGCTCTACGCACTTGCCGATGTAACTTACTTAAGAGATGTTTACCTGTTATTGAAAAAACGGTTAGAAAAAAATCAACGTGCTCACTGGATGGACGATGAAATAACAATCCTTTTAAATCCTAAAACCTATGACATGCCAGAAGATGAAGCATGGAAAAAAGTGAAAGGACAAATTAAAAAGCCACGTGAACTTGCTGTATTACAAAAGATAGCAGCTTGGCGTGAACGTGAAGCACGAAAATACAATATGCCACGTCGTCATATTATAAAAGATGAATGTCTTATAGAAATAGCAATCCAACAACCAAAAGATGAATCTGCATTAAAACGGTTACGCAGTCTTAATAAGAATTGGGATAAATTCTCAATTGCTCAATCATTAATCAAAGCTGTCCACGAAGGATTAGAGGTGGATCTTTCCACTTTACCCCCCATTCCTAAACATAATCCACTCAATGATACGACAGCCGCTGTTATCGATCTGCTCAAAGTGTTATTAAAAATTGTTGCAAATGAAAACAGCATTGCCCCTAAAATTATTGCAACATCTAATGATTTAGAAAAAATTGCCAATGGAGGAATAAAGAAAAATATTCCCGCTATGAATGGCTGGCGCTATGAAATATTTGGTCAAAAAGCCGAACAACTGCTAAAGGGCCAGATAGGTTTTTACTTTCACGATGGGAAAATAAGCACAAAACAGCTTTAATTTACATTTACATTTTTATTTTAAAAAATCCATTACGCTACTCATTATCTACATCAATTGGTATGCCCTATAGGCCAATGCAAACAGGATAAATAAAGCCTACTTCTGATAAAGTTAAAAAATTAAATAGTGAACTCTTATTAAAATGACAGCTAAATCTTTATCATTTCAATCAAATAGCAATCCTATTAAAAATAATCTAAAAAAACAGACAGCCCCTTATTTAAAAGCTTTAAAAAGAAAAAGCTCTGATAATAAAAGCGCATTCATTACAAAAATAGCAGCCTAGCAATAGGAAAAAACAAAGATATAATGCCTCACGTCACCATATCGTATAAAAAAACTACCGAGATTGCAATCTAACAATCAAAAACGAGCCAGCATAACAACTAAAATACCTAACAAAGACAATATATTGATTTATAAAGATAATCTAGCGTTATTTATATTGAATTAGAACTCCGAATATCGTAGGATTCTCTCATTTTATCTCAATAAGAATCATAAAGTATCACATAAGAAATTATATGATAAAGCGCTGTTTTTTATAGATTAAGCATCTTACAAAAAATTCAAAAATATGATGAATAAATAGTTATGATTTGTTTCTATTTTTTATAGTGAAAGGATTTTATAAAGTCAGAAAATGATATTCTTTTGCCAAACCGTGAAAGTGCAAAATTACTTCATATAAGTGGTTCAACATTGCGGCGTCATGTAACCAATGGATCTCTCCAAAAATCTTTAAAATTTGTTTTTTTATCGCGTTGGCTACAATCAAATCTTATCAATATAATCAAGAAAGCTAAACAGAAACGTTATAACGACGCAGCATAAAAAGAAAACCTTGTCACGTAAGGACGGACAAGGCTTTTATTTTTACATGAAGCTTATGAAATGCAAATCACATCCTGTAACGCAAATAACAGAATAAAAAATTATATTTTCTTTTATGAATGCTCAGGGCATTAAAAATGCCTTGCGTAGAGTCTGGATCGGGAATTATGAAACAACCAGTTGTTCAGCTCATGATGACAGGCTACCTAGCTTATCCCTCGTCAATGGCTTTATTATAAGACATAAAACACGAATAAATTAGGAAAAAAATCAAAAAATTTCAAAAGCGAGAGGTTGTTTTATTATTGTTGATAACTTCTTTAATCGTCCAAGAGGACGTTCTCCTAATAATCCAGCGTAATTCTTTGGGATCTGCAAGATAATATGATCTGCTTTTTTATGCCACAATAAATGAGGTAAAATTCCTGCAACAGAAGCACTAAAAAGATGAGCAAGACGCATAGTTTCACCGAGAATACGTGCTTTATCAATTATATTTTGAGTTGCTAATTGAAAAATGGGAAGAGATTCTTTATCAACCAATAAACTCGTATTGCGAAAAAAAACAGAAAGCGCCGCATAAAGGCGCCCTTCATGAGAAATTCCTGGATAAGATCCTAAAGCTATTTGATTTGCTGCTTCATTGCCTCGATAATCTGGATGTATACGCCAACCAATATCCGCAAGAAGACAAGCGGCTTGACGATAACGGCATTCATTTTCAGTTTCTGAAATTCCAAAAACTTCAAAAGCATTCGTCGTAAAATCAATGAGTTCTTCTGCTTGTTTTGGTGAACGTGCCCGTAAAATAGCCATTTCTGTGCATGCTGCAATGAGAGGATCAGAAAGTCGAATCGCCTGCGGCAATCGTGAATAAAGAAAACCTTCACGAACGCCAGCACCAGAAAAGATTATCTTTTCAAACTCCATACACTGAATGAGTTCAATAAGAACTATTGCCCCATAAGATAAAAGTTTTCGACGGTTCTGAGAAACCGCTGCAATCCCTCTCATATTATCAATATTGCCACGCGCTACAAGACGTAAAAAGTTCTCCATTTCAACAGCATCAACTTCATAGCCATGCATAACAGGAAGCCGATAGTGTTTCATTGCCATATGGAGTTTTGCCAAATTACGCCATGTCCCCCCTACTGCATAAAAATAACGTGCTATACCTTTACGAGCACGAACAACAGACGATTTATAAAATTGCTCATGTACAATTTTTGTAGCTACAGCACTATCATTATTTGATATATACTGTAGCCTTAAACCACCCAATGGGAGCGTTATCCCTTCACCAACATCAGAATGATCAATATCAATCAGCTCAAGACTTCCACCACCAAGATCCCCAGAAATACCTTTTGGTTGATAAAAGGTAGACACAACTCCATAGGCTGAATACATAGCTTCTTCACTTCCTGAAAGAAGATATATTTTATTTTGCAAAATATCTTCAGCATGCTGAATAAATGCTACGCCATTCTGTGCATCTCGTGCTGCTGCTGTTGCTAAAGTATAGACCTCATCTGCCCCAATCTGTCGACAAAGCGTACGAAACCGTTTCAGTGTTTGCAACGCCATTTTCATCGATTTTTCTTCTAAAAATCCCGTTTTCGCCACACCATGCCCGAGACCACAAAGAATCTTTTCATTAAATAAAACCGTTGGTGATCGAACAAGCCCCTCATAAATAACCAACCGAACAGAATTTGAGCCAATATCAATAACAGCAACAGGCTTACGCCCTTTTAACCGACCTTGAGCATCTCTATATGTCATTGGATTTTAGTCTTTATGTATTTCGGCTTGTTGCCGATGCAACGCAACCAAGCGCGAAACAGAAGACTCAAAAGACTCATTTTCCCCCGCAAAACTTGTATTGGCCATAAAATACTCCTGCGCATTAAATAGACTTTCACCTCTCTGCGGTGTAATACGTTTTGATGTTCCATCCTTAAGTATATCAAAGCTTTGTTGATTATCAATGATATTAGCTAACATAATCTGTAAAAGAATTTTTTGACGCACTATTTTATTAAAAACTGGAACCAATATTTCAATACGATAGTCCAAATTACGAGGCATCATATCAGCAGAGCCTAAGTAAACGAGTGCATTTTCATTAGGCAAATCTTGACCATTCCCAAAACAAAAAATGCGACTATGTTCAAGAAAACGCCCGACGATTGATTTTACACGAATATTATCCGAAATTCCTAGAATACCAGGACGTAAACAACATATCCCCCGCACAACCAAATCAATTTGCACCCCTGCTTGACTGGCACGATATAAAGCATCAATAATTTCAGGATCAACCAATGCATTAACTTTCATCCAAATAGCAGCAAATTTTCCCTGTTGTGCATGAACAATTTCTCCCTCAATATGCTCTAAGATACGACCACGCAATGTTAAGGGTGAAAAAGCAATCTTTATTGTTTCATTTGGACGCTCATATTGCGCAATATAATTGAACAATAACGCAACATCATGAGCAATAACATCATCCGTGGAAAAAAAAGAAAGATCGGTATAAGTTTTAGCGTTAATGGGATGGTAGTTTCCTGTTCCAAGATGAACATAAGAGCGAAGACGTTTTCCCTCACGTCTCACAACCAATGACATCTTAGCATGTGTTTTTAATGCAATAAAACCAAAAATAACTTGAACCCCAGCACATTCAAGATCCCGGGCCCAACGAATATTTGCTTCCTCATCAAAACGTGCTTTAAGTTCTACCAAAGCAGTCACAGACTTTCCCTGTTCAGCTGCTTCAATCAAAGCGCCAACAATTGGACTATCATTTGATGTACGATAAAGTGTTTGTTTTATTTCTACAACATCAGGATCGCAAGCAGCTTGACGTAAAAATTGGACAACAACATCAAATGTCTCATAGGGGTGATGAATCACAATATCATTTTCACGAATAGCTGCAAAACAATCCCCATGATGTTCACGAATACATTTCGGAACACGAGAAATATAAGGAATAAATTTGAGATCATCACGAGGAATAGAAACAATCTCTGATACCATATTAAGCGCCAAAAATCCATCAAGAACATTAATACAATGATCAGGAACAGCAAGACTATTCGCTATAAATTGGCGTAAACTCTCTGGCATTTTTGCGTCAAATTCAATTCGAATAACCTGTCCACGGCGCCGCCTTTTAAGAGCAGTTTCAAAAAAATGAACAAGATCTTCAGCTTCCTCTTCTACTTCAATATCACTATCTCGGATTATTCTAAATGTACCAATTCCTTTAATCTCATAGTTAGGAAATACATGTTTAATAAAAAGGCAAATAACATCTTCAGATGCGATAAAACGAAAATGATTACCTTCTTGAGGAAGAAGAATGAAACGCCTTAAAAGCATTGAAATAGACAACAACACTGTGTGTGAATTCTGATCAGCTTCTCCAGACAATTGAAGCCCAATAGAAAGCCCTAAATTAGGAATAAATGGAAAAGGATGAGTAGAATCAACAGGCAAAGGTTTTAAAACAGGAAAAATTGTCTCAAGAAAATATTTTTCAAGCCATGATTTTTCAGTTTCTGAAAGATCATCAGAACAAATAATTTCAATATCATTCTTTTTTAATTCATCACGTAAAATATTCAATTCTCGTAGTTGGTGAGCCTGCAGCTTTGAAATCTCAGCGAGCACAATATCAAGTTGTTCCTGTGGAGTGTGCCCATCTGCACTGCACGCTGTAACGCGAGCACGAATTTGAGCTGCTAGTCCTGCAACACGAACCATAAAAAACTCATCAAGATTTGCAGCTGAAATAGAAAGAAATTGTAGACGTTCTAATAAAGGATGTTTCGAATTAGCTGCTTCCATCAAAACACGATTATTAAATTGTAGCCATGAAAACTCTCGATTAATAAATCGTACCGGATTTTTCATTGTTATATTTGATATAGAAATTTTATCTTTCACCCTCTTTTCCATATATTCTAACTAAGCTTCTTTTATATTTTCTAAAATCCTTGACGAAATATCTCACATAATATTTTATAATATGTTATCATCATAATAATACATCAATGCCCCATTTTTCTTGTCATGTTTCCATTTAATATTTTAAAATACTTGGAACGAGGTTCTATGCGCAAAGCGCTAAAAGTAAGACAACTATTCTGATTATAGCATAAAAGAGGAGTAGTTTGTCTTAAAAAGCATCTTGCATTATGATACGCTTTATTACAAACTCACACTTATAAAATAGAAGAGCCTTATCATAACTAATGAGACAATTTATTCTGGAGTTTGTACGCCATGGCTGATCACAATATTCCCCATTTTCAAAATGACCTTGGATATAAAACAATCGAAATTGGTGTGAAAGAGTTTATGTGTGTAGGCGCTACACAACCATTCGATCACCCTCATATTTTTATTGATATGGGCGCTGCTGATGAGAAAATTTGCCCTTACTGCTCAACCCTTTATCGTTATGTTCCCTCGTTATCGTACGATCAAACAAACCCAACAGGATGTTTATATCATCCAGACAAGCTATTATAATGTGTTCTAGGGCTTTCTTAAATAACTACTCTTTTAATTCTGCTTGTTTAATATGAAATCGTTTGTAGAACAATCACCCATCATCGTTGGAGGAGGAATCGCTGGTTTAAGCACCGCTTTAGCACTCGCTCATAAAGGAATTGCAAGCATCATTATTGAAAAGTGTAAAAAACTTGAAACGATAGGCGCTGGTATTCAACTGACACCAAATGCAACATCTATTCTTGCTCGCTGGGAACTTCTTAACAAACTCACTGAAGTTGCGACAATCCCACATTTTCTTGAGTTAAAAGATGGAATATCTTTAAAAATACGTCTACGTTCTCATCTTATCACTCTAACAGAAAAATACTGGAAAGCCCCTTATATGACGATTCACCGCGCGGCTTTACAAAAAATTTTATATAATGCAGTGATTGAAAATCCTTTGATCAAATACAAAGCAGGCGAAACGATTGTATCTTCTACCCAATCGGCAACCAACATTAAAATAACCACAATAAAAACAGATACAGCAACACAACAACAGCTTTATTCAACCCCTCTCCTGATCGGATGTGATGGCGTTTGGTCAACACTACGGCAACAATTTCCTTTTCATGAAAGAGCAAATTTTAGTGGTTTTATTGCTTGGCGAGCAACAACAGTACTTGATAATCTTCCTCAAGACTTTCGTTCTTCATTGCAAAATATGAAGACAATTACGGCTTGGATGGGGCCTCAAAATCATCTTGTTGTTTATCCCATTAAATCGTCAGAAAAAATTGTAAATTTTGTCGCTATTACACATGGGGATAATTCAAAAGAGGGATGGGCCTATAAAGGAGATAAAGAAAAACTTAAATCTCTTTTTAAAGCTTGGAATTCAAAAATCTTACAAATCTTTGATCATATTGATGAATGGAGATATTGGCCACTCTTTCAGATGAAACAAAATCGTTTTCTAGGCCTAGAGAGACAAGTATTTGTTGGCGATTGCGCACACGCTGCCTTACCTTTTGCAGCACAAGGTGCCGCTATGGCAATCGAAGATGCTGCTACATTAGCAGAAGTACTTTCATTGAAAAATCTTTCATTAACGAAAGCACTTTCGCTTTACGAAAAAACACGTACCACCCGTATTGCAGCAGTAAAAAAACGCGGAGATTTCAATAGATTAACCTATCATGCAACGGGGCCCATAGCAATTGCACGTAATCTCATGATGAAAATTCGTACACCAGAGAGTATTATGTCAGATCTCAATTGGCTTTATATGTATGATGCGATGAATTCTATAAAAAATCGTGATAAAAACTTATAAAATTCTTCCCGTACTTTGAATATTATGAAAGAAAGAGATTTTTTGACTCTATGACACTAAAAAAATATCATAATTTACTCAAATAAAAGCAATATTTTTCTAAACCTACAATTCGATTTTAAAAGCTCAATTTTTAGCTCTCCTAAAAGCAAAAACACCACTCAAAATCAGCTCCCATCTTTAATCTTTCTTTAACTCAATTCTACATCAACAACACCCTGAATTAATTTCATAGCATTTGCCACATGTGAATTTACCTTATATCGCTTAGGAAGCGCAATTTCAACTTCTCGCAATCCATCCTCTTGAATTAAAATAAGTCCAACCTCTCCATTTCCCCCAAGATTTAAATTTTGTTCAATTTGTGGAAGCATATCAACTGTTTTTATAAAAAGACGCATCATTTTATGCTGCTGTAACGCTTCTTTTTCCAAAGACTGAATTGTCTCAATTCGCAAACTAACTCCTTCAGAGCGATTTTCTGCGCTCACCGTAATAATAAAAGATTTTCCGGGTTCTAGCATCTCTTCATAATCCGAGAGTGCCTCAGAAAAGAGAACTGCTTCATATTGTCCACTTGTATCAGAAAAATGAATAATTCCCATTTTTTTACCAGATTTTGTTTTGCGCACGTTTTTTGCCACAACAGTTCCAGCAAGCCGTGCAGCCGTTGCTCCCCCTTTAACGGCATTGGAAAAATTACCCCAAGTCTGAACGCGTTTTTTAGCGAGAATGGCTTGATACTCATCCAATGGATGAGCTGAAAAGTAAAAACCTATAGCTTGAAATTCTCGATAAAGTTTTTCAGCCAACAACCAAGGGGTCGTTTGCGATAAAATCAAGGGCTCTTTTAATCCGCCTGCCATTCCAAATATGTCAACCTGCCCGCTAGAATTGTCATCGAGAATACGAAGCGCTCGCGCATGAAGGGTTCCAAGATTCGCTAATAAAACTTCGCGTGCAATGTTAAAACAATCAAAAGCGCCAGCACAAACTAAACTTTCCATCGCACGCTTATTAACAATACGAGGATCAACACGCGCACAAAAATCTTCCAAATCCTTAAAAATCTCATTTCCACGACAAGTGACAATATGATCTACAACCGTTTCTCCCACACCTTTAATGGCCGCAAGAGAATAATAAATACAGTTATCACCAACCTCAAAAATACGATGAGATGTTTGTATAGAAGGTGCAATAACTTCAATACCCAGCCTTAACGCTTCACGCCGAAAATCATTGAGCTTATCGGTATTCGTCATATCATACGTCATTGAAGCAGCTAAAAACTCAACGGGATAATTGGCTTTCATATACGCTGTTTGATAAGAAACAATCGCATAAGCAGCAGCGTGTGATTTATTAAAACCGTAATCGGCAAATTTTGCTAAAAGATCAAATATAATATCAGCTTGCTCTTTATCAACACCACCAGCAACAGCACCATTGACAAAACGTGTACGCTGTTTTTGCATTTCTGCATGAATTTTTTTCCCCATAGCGCGCCGTAATAAATCAGCTTCTCCAAGCGAGTAACCAGCCAGCACCTGAGCAATCTGCATCACCTGTTCTTGATAGACTATAACACCTTGTGTTTCTTTAATCAGATGATCTATTTTAGGATGAATAGAAGCTATCTCCTCTTCCCCGTGTTTACGTGCATTATAGGTTGGTATATTCTCCATTGGACCAGGACGATAAAGCGCAACCAGCGCAATAATATCTTCAATACGGTCTGGCTTCATTCCAATCAGCGCCTTGCGCATACCAGAACTTTCCACCTGAAACACACCAACCGTTTCACCACATGCCATCATAGCGTAGGTTGCTTCATCATTTAGAGGGATATTTGACAAATCTATTTTGATCTTCTTTCTGGCAACAAAATCAACAGCCATTTTCAAAACAGTCAGTGTTTTTAGTCCAAGAAAATCAAATTTTACCAACCCTGCCTGTTCTACATATTTCATGTTAAATTGTGTAACAGGCATATCAGAACGAGGATCACGATACATCGGGACAAGCTCCCAAAGCGGACGATCTCCTATAACAATCCCAGCAGCATGCGTTGAAGCGTGACGATAAAGCCCTTCCAACTGAAGTGCTATATCTAATGCGCGTCCAATGACGGGATCTTTTTTCTTTTCCTCTTCAAATTTAGGTTCATCCTTAATAGCATCCGCTAATTCTACCTGACTTCCTGGGGTGGCAGGAATTAATTTTGTAAGATAATCCACCTGACGATAAGGAACTTCTAAAACACGCCCCACATCACGCAAAACTGCACGTGCCTGTAACTTACCAAAGGTAATAATTTGAGCAACTTGATCACGTCCATATTTTTTTTGAACATATTGAATAACTTCTTCACGCCGCTCTTGACAAAAATCGATATCAAAATCTGGCATCGAAACACGATCTGGATTGAGAAAACGTTCAAAAAGAAGGGAAAAACGCAATGGATCAACATCGGTAATCGTTAATGCATAAGCAACAAGTGAACCAGCACCAGATCCCCGCCCTGGACCAACAGGAATATCATGAATCTTCGCCCATTTTATGAAATCTGAAACGATAAGAAAATATCCAGAAAATTGCATACGCGTAATAACTGAAATCTCATAATCAAGCCGCTGCTCATAATCTGCAATCGTATACCCTTCAGCCAATCCAATTGTTTCAAGGCGCATCTTCAAACCAGCTTTAGCTTGATTTAACAATTCACTATCTTCTGCTTCTAAAGTATTTTCTGAATTAGAAGATTGTTCTATAAAACGAGGCAATATCGGTTTTCGAAGAGGCGTGGCAATATGACAACGCAATGCAATTTCAACACTATTTTCTAAAGCTTCTGGAAGATCAGAAAATAGCGCAACCATTTCATCTTGTGACTTCAAGTAATGATCTGGCGTCACCCGTTTGCGATCTGGATTAGAGACGATTTGTCCTTCTGAAACAGCCATCAACGCATCATGCGCTTCATACCCCTCTCTCTTCAGAAAAAAGGCTTCATTCGTTGCAACAAGAGGAATTTCATGTGCATAAGCCAATTCAATAAGATCTGCTTCTACTCTTCGGTCATAAGAGCCATGTCGCTGTAATTCCACATAAAGACGATCAGAAAAAATTTTTTTTAAATAAATTAAGCGCTCAACAGCGCGTTCTTTTTTTTCTTCTAACAAAGAACGATTAATAGGTCCTCCCTTTCCACCCGTTAAAGCGATTATACCTTCACTGTGTTCTGACAACCAATCAGCTTTAATATGAGGAGGATCAGTATCACATTTATCAAGATAAGCACGGCTTACAAGACGAACCAAATGAGCATAACCGGTTTCGCTAGCAGCGAACAGAACAATAGAGCAGAAATCAGAAGCATTACGTCCTTTAACCAAATGTGAATGATCATTTTCATCACAAAAATCAACGGTAAGCTGACAACCAATAATGGGTTGAACCCCATGAGAGAGACAATACTGCGAAAACTCCAAAGCACCAAATAAATTATTGGTATCGGTAATAGCAACCGCTGGAGCATGATCTACAATCGTCTGTTGAATAATTTGTGGGATTTTTAAAGCCCCTTCGAGCAAGGAATAAGCTGAATGCACTCTCAAATGAATAAAGCGAGGAAGAGAATTTTTGTACTCTTGCATTTTATTTTTATCTTTAACCACTCTCACAATTTCCTACTATAAACTAAATGCCAAACAGCCCCCTTAAAGAAAAAAATTCAGGCTAGCATAACTTTAAAGCTATAAATTTTATCATCCCACATAGAAAAAATGCCCTAATTTTATTGATATTTATAAGAGAGTTCTATCAAGAAAGTACCTCTATTCACAGCAAATAAATACCTAAAATAAAAAGAAGCAAAATATGCCATAAGCACTTTCATTTTTTTATTTTATTTCTCTTTTAAAGATAATTTCTCTTTTTACAACGCAATGTGTAAATAAAATATCATCTTCTTTAATGACTTTATCCCCAAAAAGCTCTTCTAAAGGTCTAGAAAAAACAAAAAGAGCAGGTTAAATTTTCTCATGCCTCCAAGTCTTCTTGCCCCTCTTTTCAACTCTATTCGAACCCTTTCTGGTATTACACCTAAAGTCTATGGCTTACTGACCAAACTCTTAAATGTTAATCCTACACAACGGGAAGCAACCCTTATTGATCTCCTTCAATTAATGCCCCATTCCGTTATAGACCGCAGAATGCGTCCCAGCATTGCTTGTGCAAAAGAAGGAGATACTATTACACTTGAAATTGTCATCGATAAACATCAACCACCCCCACGTGGTCATAACCGAATTCCCTATCGTGTTATTGCGCATGATCAAACAGGAAAAATAAATTTAGTCTTTTTTCATGCTCAACCTCTTTGGCTAAAAAAACAACTTCCCGAAGGCAAAAAAGTCGTTGTATCAGGAAAAGTTGAATGGTTTAATGGACAACTTTCAATGGCGCATCCAGACCATATCGCCACAAGCGAACAATCAAATCAGATACCTCTCATCGAACCGATTTATCCATCTACCGCCGGACTCACTGCAAAGACGCTAAGACGTGCCATAAAAAACGCTCTCGATTTTATTCCTCTTCTACCGGAATGGATAGATGAAAATGTAAAAAAACAGCAAAATTTTCCTTCTTTTTCTGTTGCTTTACGCCGTATCCATGCGCCCATTAATCCCGATGATCTATCCTTAGAAAGTACAGCACGCAAACGTCTTGCCTATGATGAATTGTTTGCTTGTCAATTGGCACTAAGCCTCGTGCGTTTAAAAACCAAATCTCTTATTGGCGCTTCTCGACCAGCTACTGGAATTTATACTAACAAATTGCTCAATATCCTCCCCTTTCAACTTACAACCGGACAAATAAAAGCGGTAGAAGATATCGCAAATGATCTTGCTTCACCAGAACCGATGCTAAGACTGCTCCAAGGTGATGTAGGCGCAGGAAAAACTGTCGTTGCATTAATGGCAATGGCACAAATTGCTGAAAATTCAGGACAATCAGCTTTAATGGCACCAACCGAAGTGCTGGCTAGGCAACATTTTGCCACCATTGCCCCTCTTGCCGAAAAGATCGGATTACAAACAACGCTTTTAACAGGACGAGAAAAAGGAAAAATGCGGACAAATATCTTGAATGATATTTTATCAGGTCAAGTTTCTATTGTCATTGGAACCCATGCTCTCATACAAAACAGCGTTACTTATAATAATCTCGCTTTAACCATTATCGATGAACAACACCGTTTTGGTGTCCATCAACGTATTGCCCTTACAGAAAAAGGCAATCAACCTGATATGCTGGTTATGACCGCCACGCCCATTCCCCGCACCCTTGTCTTAACAACTTTTGGTGATATGGATGTCTCTAAAATTACAGAAAAACCAATTGGGCGACAACCTATTACAACAGCAACGCTTTCTTTGAAACGTCTTCATGAGCTTATAGAGCGAATTGCAATTGCATTAGAAAAAGGAGAAAAGCTTTATTGGATTTGTCCTTTAGTGGAGGACTCTACAGCTCTTGACCTTACTTCAATTGAAAACCGCTTTGCATTTCTTCATGAGCGCTTTGGAGCACACGTTGGTATGATCCATGGAAAAATGTCTACAGCAGAAAAAGAAGCAGCTATGGCATCTTTTAAATGCGGCAATACACGCATTTTAGTAGCAACCACTGTTATTGAAGTGGGGGTAGATATTCCAGATGCTTCAATCATTATTATCGAACACGCGGAACATTTTGGACTTTCACAACTGCATCAATTGCGTGGACGTGTAGGACGAGGCAATAAAAAATCTTCCTGCATTTTGCTCTATAAAGATCCACTGACTAAAACAGCAGCAACACGCCTTAATATTATCCGCAATACAGAAGATGGTTTTGAAATCGCTGAAGAAGATTGGCGCCTACGAGGCGAAGGAGAGCTTTTAGGTACAAAACAATCCGGAGTCCCTGAATTTCATATAGCAAACCTTGCAGTTCACAGTGATCTTTTGTCAATGGCAAGAAAAGATGCTCGTTTATTTTTACAACGCGATCCTCATCTTTCTTCTGAGCAAGGACAAGCTTTACAGTTACTCCTTTATCTTTTCGGACACGACGATGCTACACGTCTCTTACGATCAGGGTAACTCTAGAAAAGAACTTTTGATAAAAAATAAAAACACCTCTCTATTCAAATATGATTTTCTTTCTTGAAATAACCCATAAATAACTTAACGTAATCCCTACCCTATCTTTATGCCTCATGAAAGAATAACAAACCAACGGCAAATCTTCTCTTACAATCTGGATGACTCTTGCGTTAAAACAATAAAAGCACTCTTGCGCTCTTTTTGCCATTATATTCACATAACTGATCTATTTTTGATAGGTAAGAAGATATTTTTTGTTTTATTGTAAAGATTGAGAAAGAAAAAACCTTTCTTCAGTATTCTCGTTCAACAGAGAAAAATGAAAAAACAAATTTCATTATAAATTAATTTCTTACATTTGATTATTCTCCAAAAGATTCAGAAATATACTTTTATTCAACCGTAACTGATTTTGCTAAATTACGGGGTTGATCAACATCTGTTCCTAATAAAACAGCCGTATGATAAGCGATTAACTGAATGGGGAGAGCATAAATAATAGGGGCAATAAATTCTGAAACATCTGGCAAAATAATCGTTGATAAAGTCTGAAAACAAGCTGCTTCTGCTCCTTTTTTATCGGTTATTAAAATAATACGACCATTGCGCGCTACTACTTCTTGCATATTAGAAAAAGTCTTTTCAAACCATCGATCATAAGGCGCCACAACAATAACGGGTATTGTCTCATCTACCAACGCAATTGGCCCATGCTTCAACTCACCCGCCGCATAACCTTCAGCATGAATATAAGAAAGCTCTTTCAATTTAAGGGCTCCCTCCAAAGCAATCGGATAAGAAGTTCCACGTCCCAAATAAAGGACACTTTTTGCATTCACCAAATCACGACAAATAGCTTCAATTTTGCCTTCTAATTTTAATACCTCATTTAAAATACGAGGAACTTCTGCCAACTGCTGAACCAATTGCTGTTCCATTTGAACTGTAAGATAACCACGTTGTTTAGCAGCACTAAGAGCAAGTGAAGCAAGCGTTGCCAATTGACAAGTAAAGGCTTTTGTTGAAGCAACACCAATTTCTGGTCCGGCAAGTGTTGGGAGAATAAAATCAGCCTCCCTTGCCATTGTTGATTGTTCAACATTCACAATTGTTGCTGTTTTTATACCCCGTTCACGACAATAACGCAAAGAAGCCAATGTATCCGCTGTTTCACCAGATTGAGAAACAAACAATGATAACGCATCAGACGTTATAGGAGGTTCGCGATAACGAAATTCCGAAGCCACATCATTATCAACACTTAAAGCGGCAAATTTTTCAAACCAATAGCGCGCAACTAAGGTTGAGTAATAAGCCGTTCCACAACTCGCAAAAAGAAGCCGATGAATATTTTTCCAATCAATCAAATTCTCAAGTGGTCGAACTGCATAATTCCCAAGATCAAGATAATGCGCCAAATTATGAGAGATCACTTCAGGTTGTTCAAACATTTCCTTGTGCATAAAATGACGATGATTACCCTTAGAGATCAATAAAGCCCCTTCAAGTAATGGTGTCACAGGACGTTTTATCAGTTGGTTGTTGGCATCGTAAATTGTGACACCCTCCCGTGTGATAACAGCCCAATCCCCATCTTCCATATAGCTAATATGATCAACGAATGGCGCTAAAGCAATGGCATCTGATCCCACAAAAAATTCATCTTTTCCATAACCGATTGCCAGCGGTGGACCAGAACAAGCCGCAATCATAAGATTATCTTCACCTTCAAAAATAAGAGCAATAGCAAAAGCCCCCTGCAACCGTTTCCAACTTGTACGCATGGCTTCTTGCGGAGAAAGACCACTTTTTAATGCACGCGTTATTAAATGTGCAATAACTTCTGTATCTGTCTCTGTTTCAAAGATATAACCATCCTCAATGAGTTCCTTTCGTAATTCTATAAAATTTTCAATAATACCATTATGAACAACTGCAAGCTTTTTAGTTACATGGGGATGCGCATTGCGTTCAACAGCAATTCCATGCGTAGCCCAACGGGTATGGCCAATCCCTAAACTTCCCTCCAGAGGTATTTTTTTTAATTTTTCTTCTAAACGAACAAGTTTTCCTTCAGCACGTACACGATAAAGATGCCCATTATGGACTGTCGCCACCCCAGATGAATCATACCCTCTATATTCAAGACGTTTTAAACCCTCAACCAAAGAAGACGTAACACACCTCTTTCCAAGAATTCCAATAATTCCACACATTAAAAAGCTCCAACCCACATCTTAAGATTTAAATCTTATAAAACAATCCAACAACCTTTATTTAAAACTGTAAATAATAAAATAATTCAAACATGGAGTACGGCAATCTTTAAAAATAAATCGCCTCTCCATCGTTCGATCAGCACTAAACAAAGAAATAGACTGAAAATGATCATTTTTTTTGTTTGTTTTCTGACAATTTTTTCTCTAACAAGCGCGCACGAAATTTTGTCGCATAGCCCTCTTTTATAACCTGTCGTGCACGCCCAAAAGCCATACTGTTCATAGGAATATTTTCAGTAATAACACTTCCTGAAGCAACATAAGAACCATCCCCTATCACCAATGGAGAAACAAGCGCCGTATTAGATCCAACAAAAGCATGATCACCAATCATCGTTTTATATTTGTTAAATCCATCATAATTGCACGTAATCGTACCGGCTCCAATATTGGTATGTGCACCAATTTCGGCATCACCAATATAACTCAAATGATTAATTTTAGAAGCTTCTCCTACCTTAGCTTGTTTAACTTCACAAAAATTTCCAACCTTTACAGCCTTCGCCAACTCTGTTCCAGGACGCAAACGTGCATAGGGACCAATCTGTGCATCTCTACCAACCACAGCACCTTCGAGATAACTAAATGCATGAATAACCGCACCAGAGTGTATTTTTACGCCTAACCCAAAATAAATATTTGGCTCTATCACCACGCCTGGTTCAATTTCTGTATCATAAGAAAAATAGACTGTTTCTGGTTTTAAGAGTGTAACACCTGATAACATTAAATCGTATGCTTTACGTTTCTGCCATAAAGAATCAGCCCTCGATAGCTCAAAACAATTATTAATTCCTACAATATCTTCAAAAGGAACTTCAACAACGCGTACATCTAATCCTTCACGTGTTGCAAGAGAAGCAACATCTGTTAAGTAATATTCTTTTTTTATATTGTTATTATCAACCTTCTCTAAAAGAGAAAGCGCATGTTTTCCGCGCATAGCGAGTATTCCACCATTACAAAAAGAAATCTTTTTTTCTCTATCGCTAGCGTCTTTTTCTTCTACAATTGCGATCAATTTACCATTTTTCTCGAGAAGACGCCCATAACCTGTTGGGTTTTGGGTATGAAAACCTGCAAAAACAACATCTGCTCCATCAACAAGCTGTGCACGCATTTGGTGCAATGAATCTTGCTGAATGAGAGGCGTATCCCCAAAAACAATGAGAACATCATCCACTTCCTTTTGCAAAGCTAAACGAGCAGACAAAACAGCATGGGCAGTTCCTAAACGCTCTTTTTGTTCAAAAATCATTACATCTTTTACAAATGACTGAACAACGTGCGTAACCTCCTTAGCACCACATCCCACAACAACGGCTAATTGCGAAGAGCCAGCCAATTCTATTTGTTTTAAAACATGGCATATAAGAGGCAATCCAGCAATTTTATGAAGTACCTTAGGCAGAGGCGATTTCATGCGCGTCCCCTCACCTGCAGCAAGAACAATAGAAAGACAACTTCTAACCATAAAAACACATAAGACTAACGAGAAAATCCAAAAAAATTCATAATATTGTGCCAACGAATATCTTCAATATAACTCAACGAAGGATAATGTTCTAAAAGCCAAAATGAAATATCCTGCATAGAACCTGTTAAAAACAAAATCCCTGTAAGAAGAAGAAAAATACCAATAATTTTTTCAACTTTTCCTAAATGAATACGAAAAGCGCCTAAAAATCGCATAAAACTGCTCGAAAATAAAGCTGCCAACACAAAAGGGACAGCAAGACCTAATGCATAAACTGCTAAGAGAATAGCTCCCTCGCCCACCGTCTCTTTTGTTCCAGCAAGCGTTATAATAGGCCCTAAAATGGGGCCAATACACGGTGTCCAACCAAAGGCAAAAGCTAAACCAATAATATACGCGCCTAAAGGACCAGCAGGTGTTTTATGGGTCTGAAAACGCGCTTCACGAAATAAAAAAGCGATCTTGAAAATCCCCAAAAAATTTAAACCAAAAATAATAATGACAATTCCAGCAGCAAGTGCAAACCAATCACGATAATAACCGATGAATTTCCCAATTGTGCTAGCACTGGCACCTAAAGCAACAAAAACAGTCGTAAACCCAAGAACAAAAGCAATAACAGAAGACAATAAAGTCCACCGTATAAAGACTTTCTCATCACGATTTTCTGAACGAAAATCATCAATACCAATCCCTGCCATATAACACAAATAGGGAGGAACTAACGGCAAAACGCATGGTGACAAAAAAGAGAGTGCCCCAGCAAAAAACACACCAACTGTTGAAACTTCAATCAAAACTCATACCCCATCTCTCATCATAGTTTACCCCCATGAACAACGATCAATCCACATCTTCATCAATTCGTTGCATATTTTGTTCATTCGCCACCACACTTATATCTTCATCATGACCAGAAACGACTGAAAAAACTTTTTGATAAATTTTATCTTTATTTTTAGCAATTGCAATATACTCTCCCTCCGCTAACACGAGTGAAACATACGCACCAACTGTTTCATAAACGATATCACCAGAATCATTGGCAAGAGACCAACTTGTATCTGCAAGTGCTTCTCCTCCTTCTTGTCGGACCAGCTTTAAGACAATTTGAGCGGCCTGATGTTCAAGAGTAGCTTCTGTTATTTTACCAGCATCCACTTGAATATCCGAACGAGCCGTCGCATTAATAGAACCATAATGGGAAGCAACATGGTAGCGGCCAGCTTTTAAACGCACAACTGAGTGGGGTTTAACATTTGATATAATCACTCCCGTATCATCATTTTCTTTTTCATCCTCATAAATGGTAAAACGGAGTTCCTTTTCATTCATTACGCCATTGAGCAGTGTTGCATTTAAAATAACACCACCAGCCTTAAGATTAAAGTTTTTTACAAGACTTTGCCCATTTTCTAAACGAATATGGCGCACAGCACTCGTGTGACCAAATGAGACATGAACAAGATAATTTCCTGGTTCGAGATTAAAACGTGCACTTCCCCCCTTATAGGTTGCCACTAATGGTAATTTATTATCAATCCCTAGAATAGGGGCATAAACCCGCCAGACAAGCCCTTTTTCAATATCCGGATGACTATTTGTTAATCGAGCATTCAAAATGAGTTGTGTTTGAGATGCTAAGTTTTCATTTTCCTGCTCTTGAGTCTTTACAATAAAACTCCTTGATTGTCTCTGCTGCTGATCTTGCCCTTCTCCTGCTTCAGAAAAAGCACAGTGACTCCAAGTCAATAAAGCAAGCACCACGCACAACCATACACATCGGTGCACTATTTTTATAAGAATACCCATTTTTGCATTGTTGACCAACATGATCTTTTTTTCAAGAAACAATATCACACAGCCATCATTTTAAATTGAGAAACTTACACCACAACCACATGATGAAACAGCATTGGGATTGTGGACTTGAAAAGACTGCCCCATAAGATCATCAACAAAATCAATCTCAGCTCCTTCCATAAAAGGAAGTGATAGTAAATCAATAAACACAACTGCCCCGTCTTTTTTGAGAACGAGGTCATCTTCACACATTTCAGAAACCAAGTCATATTTATAAGAAAAACCAGAACACCCACCACCTTCAACAGAAATACGTAATGCTATTTTATCGGGTTCACGCAAAAGTATCTGTGCAATTTTTTTGGCAGCAACATCTGAAATTTTCACATTCATTTTATATATCCTTGCATTAAACCATCAAGAAAGAGTATCCTACACTCAAAGAGCAGTTTATTTGTCATAAACCACTCTCAATTTTAAGATGATAATAGACAGCTTGCAATGGATATAGGAAATATCGACTTCAATTACCAATCTCGAGCAGTATACAGTGCTCATCCACAAACAAGCCGTGGTCGATTATACCATGAAACGATGAGCACCACACGCTCACCTTTTCAACGAGATAGAGATCGTATTATCCATTCTAATGCATTTCGACGTCTTAAACATAAAACGCAAGTGTTTATTGCTGATGAAAGCGATCATTATCGTACTCGCCTAACCCATTCCATAGAGGTTTCTCAAATTGCAAGAACATTAGCCCGTGCCCTGTGTCTTGATGAAGACCTTGCCGAAGCCATTGCCCTTGTTCACGACTTTGGACACACACCCTTTGGCCATGCTGGAGAAGATGCTCTTAATGAAGCCATGGTATATTATGGCGGCTTTGATCATAATGCACAAGCATTACGCATTGTAACAAAACTAGAACAGCGCTATGCAAATTTTGATGGACTTAACCTTACATGGGAAACCCTCGAAGGACTTGTAAAGCACAATGGTCCCCTTTTAGGGCCTTACGCGAAGAATAAGGAGGTTCCTATCGATATTTTACAATACAATGTAAAGCAAGATCTTGCACTCGATTGTTTTGCAGGATTAGAAGCGCAATGTGCTGCTATTGCAGATGATATCGCATACAATGCGCATGATATTGATGATGGTCTACGTTCGCAATTTTTAACACTCGATCAATTTGAACATGTTTCACTAACAGCAGCAATATTAAAAGATATAACAGATGAGCATCCCCACCTCGACCAAACGCGTCGCGGTTACACACTTGTACGAAGACAAATAACAACCATGGTTGAAGATGTTATCAAACAGTCACAAAAAAATTTAGCACGCATCAAACCAACAAGCATAAACGATATTCACCAAGCAAAACAAACCATTGTTACCTTTTCACCGACAATGACCGTTTATGAAAAAGAACTAAAAAACTTTTTATTTAAAAATCTTTACTACCATGAACAAGTTCTTAGTCGTCGCAATGCAGCAAAATGCATTGTACAAAAATTATTCAATTGTTATTATGAAAATCCAAATACAATGCCTGAAAGTTGGCAGAGCAAAGCAGTGCACTTAAAAAATCAAGAGTTAGCACGTTTGATTGCTGACTTTCTTTCAGGCATGACGGATCACTACGCTCTACGTGAATATCAGCGTTTATTTGACCATACAGATAATTTCGTTTAATGGCTTTTGGCATCATCATGGAAGCTAAATATGAACATCTTTAAAAACTTCGAAAAAAAAATTAAGAGATCAATTGAATTATCTGATATAAAAGGAAAAAATGGAGAAGATCTAGATTTATCAAAAATCACTGTTGATCCTCCGCGTGATTCCTCCCATGGTCATTTATCAACCAATGCTGCTATGGTGCTTGCAAAATCTATTGGAATCAATCCACGTGCACTTGCAGATAAAATCATAGAACTTCTTAAAAATGATTCCTCTATCGAAAATATAGATGTTGCCGGTCCTGGTTTTATAAACATAAAGCTTACAAAATTATTTTGGCAAGATGCTATAAAATCTATGCTTGAATTAGGCACTTCTTATGGTCGTATTCCAATGGGACAAGGAAAATGCGTCAATGTTGAATATGTCTCAGCAAATCCGACAGGACCAATGCATGTAGGACATTGCCGCGGAGCGGTTGTTGGGGATGTTCTCTCCAATTTGCTACAATTTACGGGCTATAACATTACAAAAGAGTATTATATCAATGATGCGGGTCAACAAATCGAAGTCCTCGCCCATTCGGTACTATTGCGCTATCGTGAAGCTCTTGGGCAAAAAATTAATGAAATTCCAGAAGGACTCTATCCTGGAGAATACTTGATACCATTGGGTCAATCGCTTGCTCAAGAGTTTGGTGACCAACTCCTCACAATGGATAAAGATGAAGCCTTATCTCTTGTGAAAGAACGTGCAATTCATGCAATGATGTCCATGATTCGCGAAGATTTGGCTGCTCTTAATATTTATCATGATATCTTTTTCTCTGAGCGAATGCTTTATGCAGATAATGCACGTGCCATTCGTAACACTATCAACGACCTCACTTTAAATGGTTATATCTACAAAGGAAAACTCCCCCCTCCCAAAGGACAAAACACAGAAGACTGGGAACCAAGCGAACAAACTTTGTTCCGTTCAACAAATGTCGGTGATGACCAAGACCGTGTTTTAGTCAAATCTGACGGTTCTTACACTTATTTTGCTGCTGATGTTGCTTATTTTCGGGATAAATTTAATCGTCATTTTGATGAAATGATTTATATTCTAGGCGCAGACCATGCTGGCTATGTAAAACGACTAGAGGCAATGGCAAAAGCGATTTCTGGTGATAAAGCCAAATTAAGTGTTTTCTTATGTCAATTGGTAAAACTCTTTCGCAACGGTCAACCTGTCCGCATGTCAAAAAGAGCAGGATCATTTGTCACTCTACGGGATGTTGTCGAAGAAGTTGGTCGTGATCCTGTGCGTTTTATGATGTTATACCGTAAGTGTGAAGCGCCTCTTGATTTTGATTTTGCAAAAGTAACAGAGCAATCAAAAGATAACCCCATCTTTTACGTACAATATGCAAGTGCACGTTGTCACTCAGTCTTTCGTCAAGCACAAGAAGCGCTTCATATTAAAAGCTTTTCAAATGATACATTGATTACCTATCTTCATCGATTAACAGATGACCATGAAATATTGTTAATACGCAAACTTTCTGAATATCCACGTATCATTGAACAGGCCGTAGTTCATAAGGAACCGCATCGATTAGCGTTTTATCTTTATGACCTTGCCTCCAGCTTTCACACCCATTGGAATAAAGGGAGTGAAAACCTCAATTTACGCTTTATTCAACCCGATGATAAAGAGTTATCCTTTGCAAGATTAGGATTGATACAAGCTGTTATCAATATTTTATCATCAGGGCTTACCATCATAGGAGTCGAAGCACCCATAGAAATGCGTTGAAAAAGTTCTATAAATACATACAATAGGTACTCTATTGATAAACTTTTTCATGTATCCTTGCATGAGAGGGGGAAAATTTATAATTTTAATATAACAAATCAAATCAACCATTGATTGCACGTAAGTGCAAACCATCATGTGAGAAAAGCTATGAGCGATAACGATCGCAAAAATCTACACGAAACAAAACACGATCATGAACACCATGATCCTTTAGAAAGGCTTACGCGCATTTTTAATCCGCACAAACAAAGCGGAAACCAAAATGGGCAATCTTCTTTAAAAACAGATCAATCAACATCTCACCCCGAAATATCATCCCATGATGATGATTTTGATTTGTCCTTTCTAGAAGAGGAACTTGAAAATAATTTAGCACATGACTTACCGTTTGATGATCAAAAAAAACAATGGGGCTTGCATGCAACCAGCAACGCAAAAGCCTCAGATATTGCACAAGCTGCTTCTTTCAACCATTCAAAACAAAATAATTTATCTGAAGAGAAATATTCTTCATCTAACAATCATGATGAAGAACAAATTTTAGATGCGCTTTCTCCATTACCAATCCCCAAAAATCAATCACATCAACAGAAAACAACAGCAACCAGTGCTGATCCTTTTCTTGAAAAAAGTAATCTTATGTCACAATCAGAATCAGAAAATTTCTTTTTTGATAAATCTGAAAGGCGTGAAAATAAGAGAGAGACACCAGAAGATGTTGAACAAACCAATCGTTTTTCACAAATAAATTCACAACAACCTGAGGCTACGAATATACAAAAAACTTATGATGACAATCAAAACCTCTATGACACTCCTATAAACCATCCCTATAAAATTTCAGCTGATCAAGAAAATTGGATTAAAAAAGATTATCCTGATTCCTCCTCTTCTACAGAGGAAAATGAGTTTTTCTCATCTTCTAATCTTGTGTCAGAAAGACAAAACACTACAAGAAATCAAACAACAAGTACCTTCTCCTCACCTTTAGATTCTCCACCAGTTGATAGACAATCTTATTTAAAGGGAGCTTCACAAGAAGATCATAAAACCAATTATCCCCATTTTTTTGAAGAAAACCCCTCACAACAAGAAACTTATAGCGAAAAAGTTCCGATATATGATGAGGCTCGAGCCCAATACATCAATAACGCCGAAGGTGCGTCTAACCCAAATAGAGAAATTTCATATAATGAAAATAATTTAGATGAGTTTCTTTCCTCATCCCCCTCTTTAAATACAAAACAAACGGATGACTTTTTTACCCATAACTATACGCACAGAGATACTCCCCCTCCCAATGTTGATACTTATAAATTTTCAGAGGAAATCGTAGAAAAAACTGGCCCTATTATGGTTCCAGAAGTTCCGTATGAAGCGCCAGAATATGATGTGCCAACTAATGGTGGTTTAGAAGAAGAATTTGCTGATGTACTCAATGTAGGGAATGTCCCAACGGATAATTTTTCTCAAAAACAACAGAAAAATGAGGTTTTTAGTGAAATTTTTCATCAGTCTATGCAAAATTCAAAAGAAGGTGTTTATATAAACTCTAAAGAACAAAACTCCGACTATTTTTCTTCTGCCAATATGGAATATAATTTTCCCTCTTTTAGCGAGAATTCATCATACACAAGCTCAGATGAGGTTCCCACGCATCCATCAGCTCCTCCTCCCTTAAAAAGTTTTATTTTTGGTAAAACTTTCATTAAAGGTTTTTTTATACTTATTTTAATAGGAATTGGGTTTGCTGGTTATTCTCACTTTTTTATGCCATCACAAAAAAATCAAGAAACGGTCATTATCCACGCTGATAATACGCCTTTTAAATTCAAACCAGAAACAACTGAAACGAAAAATGATGTTGCACATAATTTAGATATCTATAAACAAACAACTGAACAAAATGAGAAACAAGAAAATACACAACAATTTCTTATTGATAACTCTGAACAACCTGAAAATTTAAAAGAATTAAACCCTGAAGAATCTTCAAGCGTTTCCTTATCGTCTTTAAATGAATCTGATGTTGAAGATGCAGTCACAGAAGCCATAAATCATACTATTCCAATGCGAGAAGTACAAACTGTTATTGTCAATCAAGATGGTACAGTTACACTAGCCCCCGCGCATCAAACAAACAGCAAAACTGCTGCTCAATCTGAAGAAAGCATTGATCAAGCTTCTAATGAACTTCAAGATTCGTCCCATGATTCTGATATAAACGACCAAGAAAGAGATCATGATCTCAAAAATAATATTGATAAAATAATCGCAGAAAATAATTCTAGCTCAAATATTGAAGAAAAATTTATCCCAATTCCTTCTCATGCAGAGAGAAATGCACAAGTCGAAACAGAGACTGCATCTCGCCCCACCTCATCAAACAGAGTTGCACCACAAAATTCAGAAAGTTATTATGTACAACTTGCATCTCAACCAACGCATGAGCTAGCTAGAGATTCTTTAAAAAATATGAAATCTAAATTTGGGTTCCTTATCGGTGCCCGTCCTTTAAATATTCAATCCGCTTTTATACCAGGAAAAGGCACTTATTACCGTGTTCGGATTCAAGCGCAAGACCGTAATGAAGCCATAATCCTTTGTGAATCCATTAAAAGTTCTGGTGGAAGCTGCTTCATCACACGCTAAACCAATAATGCAGCGGTTTTAACAACCGTTGCATTATTTATTTCCATACCAGCTCATTACTTATCGAAAACGTTAGAAATTACAATTCCCTCAATCTTTTTCGCTTATGTCTTTGTGCTGACTTTATTCCTTAATCTACGTCGATTTTTGCTCTATCTAAAAGATTATATTTATGAAAAAATCACTCCGTACCCTTATAAGTATAAGGTACAAGGGGAGGTGAATTTAAATCTTTTTTGGGCGTTGTTACGCTTTGGCTTGTTTCTGGGGTATTATAACGCGAACTATGTTCAGGAGATTTTGCAAAAAAAGATCCTAAAAAACCAAAAATAAACCAGATAATAACCATCGCAAGAAGAATAGCAAAAATACCCTTAGCGATTGAAACAGGTTGTTCACGACCTCTTCTTTCTGCGGCCATACGTTCTTCATATGTGTGATAATTTTTATCAATCATAGTGGATTCCTTTTCTCAATTCCCTTACCTTTAAATTTCTAGAAAATATGCATATATGAAATTATTCAGATACTTATTGTGAGAAAACGATAATTATAGACAAAAGTTCCAGCTTACTTCATAAAGTTGAGGAGAAGAGGCAGGGATAGAATTAAAATATCCACCCTACCCTAGCCTTTGAATTCTATAATAAACCCCTTTGTATTCTATAATAAAACATTGACACAAAGGTTTTGTTAATAATAGAGTTATAATTAAAATATTTCATTATTTTTATTAATAAAAATGAAACATACTCAGAAGGTTTTTTATGAAATCTCCCATATCATCGCTTCCCTTTAAAATAGAAAAACACCCATCTCCTCTGTCAGAAGAAAAACGTGAAAAAATTCTACAAAGTCCCGGTTTTGGTCAGTTTTTTACAGATCACATGTGTACTATTCAATGGACTGAAGACAAAGGCTGGCATAATGCCATCATTTCTCAATACAAAGCTTTAGAAATTAATCCTGCAAGTACCGTTTTGCATTACGGACAAGAAATTTTTGAGGGCTTAAAAGCATATCGTGCAAAAGATGGACGCATCTTGCTCTTCCGTCCTGATGCCAATGCACAACGCTTTATAGAATCAGCACAACGGTTAGCGATGCCAGAATTACCAAAAAATATTTTTCTAGATGCCGTTCATCAATTAGTAAAAATTGATCAAAAATGGGTTTCCGACCATCCCAATGCTAGCCTCTATATACGTCCATTTATGTTTGGCAATGAAAGCTTTTTGGGTGTTCGCTCTTCTCAAGAATATCTTTTTTGTATCATAGCCTCTCCAGTTGAATCCTATTTCAAAGGAGAAGAAAAATCTGTCAGCGTTTGGATTGAAACAGATTATAGTCGAGCCGGTCCAGGGGGGACAGGGGCTGCCAAATGTGGTGGAAACTATGCAGCGAGCTTACTTGCACAAAAAAATGCAACTGAAAACAATTGTAGCCAAGTGCTCTTTCTCGATATGGTTGAACATGAATGGATTGAAGAACTTGGTGGTATGAATGTCTGCTTTATTATGGACAATAATACACTCGTAACTCCTCCACTTAATGGAACAATCCTTCCAGGAATAACACGTCATTCGCTCTTAGAATTGGCAAAACAAATAGGATTAGAGATAGAAGAGCGTCCTTATTCCTTTAAATCTCTCCAAGAAGATGCAAAGAGTGGACATCTTAAAGAAGTCTTTGCTTGTGGTACAGCTGCCGTTGTCACATCAATTGGTCGTTTTAAATATAAAGGGGGAGAGTTTATTATTGGAAATGAAACAGTTGGAGAAATTACAAAGCAGCTTCGTACACAATTGGTTGGCCTTCAAAAAGGGGACATAGAAGACAAAAACGGCTGGGTACATTCTATCCAGCTCTCATAATAATGAGATATTTTTATATTTATAACGCTTCCATGAATACATATCTACCTTCATGGAAGCGTACGTGCTCACTAAAAAGTTTCTCTATTTTTTAGCGACTACAAAAAATATTAATCAAATTTTGAATAATCTTTATGCTGTGCTTTAATATTGCGGACTGTTCCCGTATGGGAACGCATTACGAGAGTTTCTGTTTGAATATAGCGAGGCGTGAATTTAACGCCAGAAAGCATATTACCATCTGTCACCCCTGTTGCTGAAAACAAAACATCACCCTTTGCCATTTCTTCCATTGTATAAACCTTATTGGGATCACTAATCCCCATTTTAGCTGCACGAGCAATTTTCTCTTCTGTATCAAGTAGCAAACGACCTTGCATCTGTCCCCCAATGCAGCGCAAAGCAGCAGAAGCTAAGACCCCCTCTGGAGCTCCACCAATCCCCATATAGATATCAATACCTGTTTCTTCTGGATCAGTTGTATCAATAACAGCAGCCACATCTCCATCCCCAATCAAGCGAATCGCTGCTCCTGTTGCTCGTACTTCATCAATCAATTTTTCGTGACGAGGTCTATCCATAATACAAACAGTAATCTGATTAACCGCCACTCCTTTAGCCTTTGCAAGAGCATGGATATTATCGGCAGGACAAGCATCTATATCTACTATTCCCTTTGGATAACCAGGACCAATAGCAATTTTTTTCATATAAACATCAGGAGCATAAAGAAGGTTACCCTTTTCAGCAATTGCAACCACAGCCAAAGAATTGGCAATATTTTTAGCACAAAGTGTTGTTCCCTCTAGTGGATCAAGTGCAATATCGATCGCCAATCCACTTTGAAGACCTACTTTTTCTCCAATATAAAGCATAGGCGCTTCATCCCGCTCACCTTCACCAATCACCACTGTACCATCAATAGGCAATCGATTAAGTTCCTGCCGCATTGCATCTACAGCAGCTTGATCCGCAGCCTTTTCATCGCCACGTCCGCGCCAGCGTGCAGCAGCAACAGCAGCACGTTCAGTAACACGTACCAATTCAAGTGTCAAAATACGATCAAGTCCATTTAAAATCTTCTGAGTTGTGGGCATATGAAAAAATCCTACCGAATGAATACCAGAAAAAATATGAGTCCTTATTAAATACTAAGAATAAAGTTTTTGGCAAAGATGAAAATTTTCCACAAGAGACAAAAGAACTCAAGCTTACCTTTTTGTCATTATCAAGAAAGTTATCAATTCTCTGCCATAGGTTCAATACGAATAAATTGAGATTTTGCAACAAGATGTCCATCTTTTTCAATTTCTGCAAGTGCCTGTCGTACATTCACCTCTGTTGTTTCATGCGTAATTAAAATAATTGTTTTTTCAATTTGATCTTCTACAAAAGATCTTTGAACAATCGACTCCAATGAGATGTGATTATCAGCCATATGCCTTGCGACCGCGGCAAAAACACCAGTACGATCATGAACATTTAAACGAATAAAATAACCACCTGCATGATGCGAAATACGTGCTTTTTTATGAGGAGCAAGTTCTAATGCTGGGCGTCTTAAAACAGGTGCATACTGAAAACCAGAACGTGCTTTTGCTATATCAGCCAAATCACCAATAACGGCTGATGCTGTTGCCTTTCCTCCGGCACCGGGACCAGAAAACAGTAATTCACCTAATAAATCACTTTGAATAGAAAGAGCATTGGTTACACCATTTATCTGTGCAATCATCGAGGATGTTGGTACCATTGTTGGATGAACGCGTTGCTCTATTCCAGAATCCGTTTTTAATGCAACCCCTAAAAGCTTAATCCGATACCCCAATTCATCAGCTGCTCGAATATCAATTTGCGAAATATTATGAATTCCTTCAACATAAACATCATCTAACGAAACAGCAGTTCCAAATGCCAAGCTTGTCAACAAAGCTAATTTATGAGCAGTATCATTTCCCTCAATATCAAAACTTGGATCTGCTTCAGCATACCCAAGTCTCTGTGCATCTGCTAAACAATCTTTAAATGAAAGACCTTCCGTAAACATACGTGTTAATATATAATTACAGGTTCCATTGAGAATACCATAAATTCGCGATATGCGATTACTAACAAGTGATTCTCTCATCGCTTTGATAACAGGAATTCCCCCAGCAACAGCTGCTTCAAAATGAAGAAAAACACCTTTTTTTTCTGCAATTATAGCGAGCTCTACTCCATGTTGAGCAAGAAGAGCTTTATTGGCTGTTACAACATGATGTCCCGCCTCAAGCGCTCTCTTAACAGCGGTATACACCACATCCAATTCACCACCAATTAACTCTACAAAAACATCAATCTCATCAGAAGCAGCCAACTCCACAGGTGAATCAAACCATTTTATACCACTAAGATCAATTCCACGATTGCGGCCTTTATCACGCGCACTAACAGCAACAACTTTGATGAATCGTCCACATTGACAAGCTAAACTATTCGCTTTTTCACATAGAGTTCGAACAACTGAAGTACCAACTGTACCAAGTCCCGCAACACCAACTTTTAAAGCTTCTGCCATTATTAACCACTGATCCCTATCTTCATTGAAAAATCGTTTAAATGATGTGCCAATCAACACAAAAAGTACTTATGTTCATAAAAACAAAAGAAATACCCTGCTCTATTCATTTCATTTTTTCTAATAGAATTATCCCCGCTTGTTCAATCAACATTCCTAAAAATATAATATTTATTGTCTTCAAAGATTTCAGAATCTTTATAAAATATCTAATTCAGAATGAAAATCTGTAAAACTTATAAATGCAAGTTTCCATAAAGAAAAGTTCTAAAAAATAATCAATAACCAGTTAAAGAATATTGAAGAATTGGTAAGAAAGAATAAAAACATCTCTTCTAAATCAACAAGTATGGAACAAAAAACATTCTTTCATATGATAAATTAAGGGAATGAATAAAATAAAGTAAATCAGTAAATGATAACACATTCCTTCCTACCATTCCATAGCTTTAACTATAAATCTTTAATGCAAAAATCTTAACGCACTCATATATCAAAATAGAACCTTACATTAAAGTAAAAAACAAGACTTGATATGTGTACACCATAATTCTGAAATATTATAAATATGGAGAATAAATTTGCAAAATTCGAATATTTTATCTCAACTTATTACCACCTCTTTGCAAAACTAGCGAATTGAAGTGACAAAAAACTCAATTTACCCTTTATCCACGCTAATTCATTTTCAAATCAAGAACTTCTCAATATGTAAAAGAACAAATGAATGGTTTTTAATTTTAAAAATTTTACAGTCATATAAAAGTAAATATAAGAAAATTATTTTTTAATATATTCTGTAAAAATTGCTTTAATATTTTTATTATAAAGAATCTTTTTATATTTTGTTAAACTGAAAGGAATCTGTGGCTTGTTCCTCAAAAAACTTTTGTATGATTGGTATTATTTGTTAATTTGGTAATAAATATTGTCTTTCTAATTCATAAATTATACAGTTTTTGCTTTATGATAAACTCAAATGAGAAGTCTTCTGTATAAAGGCTCTTTCAAGCAAGTTAAATAATATTCTCATATGGTGAGCAAAGATAACAAACGATAAAATATGCAAAAAATAAATACATTAAAAATGCTGTTTTTGATCATTTTTGCCTACTCCTCAAACTGAAAAAAACAATCCAAACAGAAATCGCTCAAAAATTATTCAATAAAACACACTTTTTTCAAAAAAAATGACACAGAGGGCTTGCGAAGTAAAAAGATCCTCTCTATAAGCCTCATCATTGGTTTGCGCCCATCGTCTAGCGGTTAGGACATCGCCCTTTCACGGCGGAAACAGGGGTTCGATTCCCCTTGGGCGTACCATGTTTCTTTTTTCTATGTGTAATATATTCATTTTATTTGTGTTTTTAAAAATGAGGGATGCATAAATAAAAACGAGGGAATAAGATTTTAAAAGGAATCTCTTCGTAAAAAGGATACAAGAATCATTAGGTGATTAATTTCTTTGTTGCATTTCGAGGATAGTGCTTTACTGTGCACAGTTAATAACAATAAGAATCGATAAAACATAAAAGTTAGAAGATTCTAGCTCGCGATACGGTAATTTTATAAGTCATATCCTTGCGTATTTTCCAACCTTCAAAATTGAAGTTTATCCTAAACGCATTTTATATGAAGCATTTCTAATTACAGTGCCATTGTTATCACATTAAACTTTTTATAAACAAACAGACCGTAAGCTTAAAATTGAAATAGAAATATAAAAATAGTTTCTTATTCACCTAACACAACAAATCAAGAAACTATAATTCAGAATACGATCAACTTATTAAATGGAATCTCTGATAATAAAAATGTATAATCTCGATCCCCCGATGATCTAACTACCTTAATCTATTAAACAGATTCCTCATCAATCATAGAATAATTATAGATTTGCAAACACATCACTTCTTTTCAAAAGTTAAACCCTCCAACAAAATTTTACACTCTATTGATAATATATTCTAAAAGCTCATATTTGAATGCTTTTTTCCCCTGTTTTTACTTTTCATTATAAACTTGAAAGTGTTATACAAATAGTATCGCTTAAAAGAAAAAGGATTTCTAATGGTAAAGATCAAAGTAGAAAACCCCGTTGTTGAACTTGATGGGGATGAGATGACCCGCATCATCTGGAAATATATCAAAGATAAATTAATCTATCCCTACCTCGACATTGATCTAAAATATTATGATCTTTCCGTCGAAAATCGTGATGCAACCAATGATCAGGTAACTATCGATTCTGCCAATGCTATCAAAAAATATGGGGTTGGTATAAAATGCGCAACCATCACACCTGATGAGGCACGCGTTAAAGAATTTAACCTAAAAAAAATGTGGAAATCACCTAATGGCACAATCCGCAATATTTTAGGAGGAGTCATTTTTCGCGAACCCATTATCTGTAAAAATGTCCCTCGCCTTGTTCCTAACTGGACAAAGCCAATTATTATCGGACGTCACGCTTTTGGTGATCAATACAAAGCAACAGATTTTAAATTTCCAGGAAAAGGAAAATTAAGTATTAAATTTGTCGGTGATGATAATCAAGTTATTGAACATGATGTTTTTGATGCTCCAAGCGCAGGGGTTGCCATGGCTATGTATAACCTTGATGAGTCAATTCGTGATTTTGCCCGCGCATCCTTTAATTATGGACTACAACGAAATGTTCCAGTTTATCTTTCAACAAAAAATACCATTCTAAAAACTTACGATGGTCGTTTTAAAGATATTTTTCAAGAAATATTCGATACGGAATTTAAAACTGAATTTGAAAACCGTAAATTATATTACGAACACCGTCTTATTGATGATATGGTTGCTTCTGCATTAAAGTGGTCAGGTGGATACGTATGGGCATGTAAAAACTATGATGGTGATGTCCAATCTGATATTGTTGCCCAAGGCTTTGGTTCTCTGGGTCTCATGACTTCTGTTCTCATGACACCTGACGGCAAAATTGTTGAAGCAGAGGCAGCACACGGCACCGTAACACGCCATTACCGTCAGCATCAAAAAGGTGAAGAAACATCAACAAATTCCATTGCCTCTATTTTTGCATGGACGCGTGGACTAGCGCACCGTGCTAAACTAGATAACAATGAAAAGTTAAAAAACTTTTCCACGACATTGGAAGAAGTTTGTATTAAAACCGTCGAAGAAGGTTTTATGACTAAAGATCTCGCACTTTTGATTGGGCCTAAACAAAAGTGGCTTTCTACAACAGGTTTCCTCAATAAAATTGATGAGAATCTCAAAAAAGCAATGGGCAATTAAGTTATTACTTAAATTAAAATTCAAAGCTCTAAACAGAGCTTTGAATTTCTCTTGGCAAATTTAAAGAACTGCCTTATAAATAAAAAGAGGATAAATTTTATTAAATAGCAAAAACAGTGAAAAAACAAAGCTGGTCTGCGCTTTTATTAGGTAAAAATGGTCTTTGCTTTTTGACGTTTATAGGCGGTGTTGTGTTACACGCTACCAACGTTTATATTGTTATTACTATTTTGCCCTCTCTTATGAATCATATTGGCAATGAAATATATTATTCTTGGGTGGCAACTGTCTTTATTACAGCTTCACTTCTTGGGACTTCACTTGCAACAAAAATATTAGGGAAATTAGGTCCTCGCAACACTTATGTTCTCTCTGGACTTATCTTTACCCTAGGCACTTTCATGTGCAGCATTTCTTCATCTATGCCATTATTTTTAATAGGACGTTTTATTCAAGGATTTGGAAGTGGTTCTTTGTTATCCTTATCCTATTCCATGGTACGTATTGTTTTCAGTCCATCTTTATGGTCACACGCATTAAGTGTCATCTCTGGAATGTGGGGAATATCAACCTTGTTAGGACCAGCAATCGGAGGAATTTCTGTATATTATGGCATGTGGAGAGCATCTTTTTGGATCATTGGTGCATTAGCTATATTATTCTCACTCATAGCCTTTAAATTTTTACCCCAAAAGAATGAAAATTATATTCCAACAACCCCTCTCCCTCTGCTCCAGCTTCTCACACTCACCTTATTGATTTTTATCATTTCTGTTGGAGGAGCTATGGACACAACAATGGCCAAAATTTGCGGATTAGTTATCGGACTTAGTCTCCTCTTTGTCCTAGCAAAAATCGAATCATCTACCCTTCATCCTATGTTGCCACGCAAATCCTTTTCTTTTTCTTCTGAAATTTTTCCTGTTTACGCATTAATACTCGTTATGACGACAGTCGTATATAGTATGGAGCTTTATTTCCCACTTTTTCTTCAAGAGCTTCATGGACAAACTCCACTTCTTGCTGGTTACATAGCAGCACTTATGAGCCTAGGATGGACATGTGGAGCCCTCTCAAGTGCTGGTGTATCGGCAAAAAAAATTCGCAACATCATTATATACTCCCCCCTATTAAAACTATTAGGCATAGCTATTCTTTTATGGCTCATTCCAACAAAAGTTTCCACACTTGAATATATTTTTATGATCTGCTTAGCACTGTTTTCTATTGGAATCAGTGCGGGCATAGCATGGCCACATTTGCTCACAAGGATCTTACAATGTGCAAATGATGAAGATGCTCTCCGTGCCAGTGAATCCCTTACCTCTGTACAACTATTTTCAGCGGCCTTAAGTGCAACTCTAGCAGGAGTCATCACCAATCTTGCTGGCCTCTTTAATCCTGGAGGAACAATAGGAATGATCTTAGCAGCAAAAACTCTTCTTATAGTGCTCATGGGTCTTTTATTTTGTCTTGCTATTCCATTAGCACTGCGCATTTCTTACTGCATATTAAAAAACCCAACAGGACATTCCAATAACTAAAAATAAATATAAAAATTCCTTCTTCATTTAAAAAATGAAAAATATTAAGCATGCTTCTCCATATACCATGAGATGCAAAAAACCATTAATCCACACAAAGTTAGAACACTTCCTAAAACAGCTGTATATTCATAACTATAGCCCAATTTTAAAACTAATGCTCCAGATTCTGCACCAAGAGCGTTGGCAATATTAAAAGCAGACTGCATTAATGCTCCTGCCAAAATCTGTCCCTGTAGTGCAACATCCATAATTTTTGTTTGTATAGAAGGCATAGCAGCAAAAGAAGTTCCAACAAAAAAGCATCCTATTGCCGCTGTTAACGGAGCATAGGATAAAAAGAAAAAAAGAAAAAAAACAAATACGCTCCAAAGCATAGAAAAAAATATCATCGGCGAAATACCAATTTTAACGGCTAATTTAGGCCCCAAGAGATTTCCTACCACCATACCCAATCCAACTAAAGGCATGATAAATGGTACCAACTCAAGTGAAACACCAGAAATATGCATTAACGTTGGCTTGATATAAGTGAAAACAGAAAATAATCCTGACGCTCCCACCGAAACCATCAACAAAAGAAACCACACCTGCTTTTGCTTTAATGCACCCATTTCTTGCAAAGGATTCGTTTTTGGAAAAATTGAATCACAAGGAAAAAAATTCCAAATAAGCAAGCTACACAATAAAGCAATCATACCCACAAGGATAAAAGCAATCTGCCAACCAATAAGTTGACCAATCCAAGTAGCACTGGGTGCTCCCAAAACGGTTGCAATTGTTAAGCCGAGCATAACATATCCAACAGCTTTAGAACGTTCTTTCATTTCGACCATTGAAGAGGCAACCATAGCCGCAAGTCCAAAGTAGATTCCATGGGGAAGTCCACTGAGAAAGCGTAATACGACTAATATGCTAAAATCAGAAAAAAAGGCACTAGCGATATTTGCTAAAGCATAAAAAAGCATCAATCCTATCAAAACAGTTTTGCGTGATACCTGAGCTGTTGCCACAGCTAAAAGAGGTGCTCCAATCACAACTCCTAATGCATAAGCAGAAATATATTGACCAGCGGTAGGAATATCAACATAGGAACTTCGTGCCATCTCTGGTAGTAGCCCCATTGCGACAAACTCTGCAGTACCAATAGCAAAACTCCCCACAGCAAGAGCTAAAATTATTAAACGCCGTATTCTCGAATCAATTCCCAATGCAAGAACCTTTTGTTGATAAAAATCCTTCATATCATCACTTCTGGATAGGAGTTTTAACTGTAGATATCTGTAATACACACAAACAAAAATTCAAAACATTGTTATACGCATGCCCAATAGTCCCTAATAAAATTTTAGAAATATTTTGATATATAAAGCATTTTATGAAGCTTTAAGTAAGATTCTTTAATGAAAAACCTTTGAAAACCTCAAGGTCACAGACGTATTTACCTATTTTTATCAGATCTGCCAGATAATAAACTTTACCTCCTCTTTTCAGTCATTGTAATTTTACAATGAAAGCTTTATTTTGCAACAACATACTATATCCTATAAATAATTCTAAAATTTGCTGAAGAATGCATTTCAACAAGTGAATAATATCTCATCATTATTTTGATACAAAGATAAAACGTCTCCCCTAAAATTATTGTTGCTTTATTTTTGCTACCTGAATACAGCCCCTCCAAATCGATAAGTTATAATTTCAACTTTATGCCATTTTTATAAATTATTATAAATTTTTTTAAAAATTCTCATGATAATAGTGCTTGGTTTCTAGATTTATTAAATACCCTCTTTTAGGCATCTTTAGCCCTCCCTCATCTAACAGAGGAATCGCATCAGATATCTAACTCACTATCTGTAAATTAAAATATTCACATAAATATATTATGATTATTTTCAGATAAATTCTATAAACAAAGCAAAAAACAAATATAACAAATTTTGTATAAGTATATTTATTGATATTTTATAAATATGACAATTATCGTGATTAATATTTAATTTATTATAACATTATATCTATAGTTTTATAATATTAATAATATTACATAAATATATTTTAAAGAATATTTATATATGAAAAATTAAAAAATAAAATTACAACATTTAAAATGTTGTAATTTTATTTTAACTTTATTTTAATTTTCTAAAAATTTATCTGTTCGATTGTATATAATCCATTCTTTAACTTTAGTAATAAAAAATACCAAGTAGCTTATAAAAGTACAATTTTCATACTTCTTTAAGAGTTCGCTAACGCCTCATTAACATTGTTGCTGTAAACAGTCATCAGAAACAGAAAAACTGTTTTTCTCCGGATCAGGTAGCGCGTACCGGAGTAACAGTTTCTGTTTTATATAGTACTTAGAAAGAGAATATATGCCCTATAAAACCGCACTGTTATATCTTAAGATAGTGGATTTTATAATTTTGGAAGATATTTCTAATTTCATATTTTTAGCTAAATTTGTAAGTGCGAGAATAAATTCAATAAAAAAATGAGGTGCTATATTTCGATTAATATTTTAGCGTCCTTGTGCCCATAGAGCACGCGTTTCAGCGCAAAAATCAGCATAACAACCTTCCTCAATGGCATCACGAACTCCCTGCATAAGTTGTTGATAATAAAAAAGATTATTCCAAGTCAATAACATCCCCCCAAGAGATTCACCAGATTTGATCAAATGATGCAAATAAGCACAACTATAATCATGTGCTGCTGGACAAAGTGACTGTGGATCAAGAGGATGTGGATCTTCTGCATAACGCGCATTACGCAAATTAATTCTACCAAAGCGGGTAAAAGCTAAACCATGACGTCCTGCACGCGTCGGCATAACACAATCAAACATATCAATACCACGAGCAACACTTTGTAAAATATCATCAGGTGTCCCTACTCCCATAAGATAGCGTGGTTTATCCTCTGGTAAAATCGGACAAGTAGTATCCAATACTGCTGTCATAACACTCTGCGGCTCACCAACAGCAAGCCCTCCAATAGCATAACCTTTTAAATCCATTTCTTTTAATGCTTGAGCAGAACGCTCACGCAGTTTCATATTATCACCACCTTGAACAATCCCAAACAATGCTTTATCTGGCTGATCTCCAAAAGCTGTTTTACAACGCAACGCCCACCGCAATGAAAGTTCCATAGCTTCTTCCATTTCTTTTTCAGTGGCAGGTAATGCAATACATTGATCCAACTGCATCTGGATATCCGCATCAAGAAGCCCTTGAATTTCGATAGAACGCTCTGGACTCATTTCATAGTAAGCGCCATTAATGTAAGAGCGAAAAATCACACCTTGTTCAGTAATTTTACGGATTCCCTCCAGCGACATCACCTGAAAGCCTCCAGAATCAGTTAAAATAGGTCCGCTCCAGCGTGAAAATTCGTGTAATCCTCCCAAACGTGCAACACGTTCAGCTCCTGGACGTAACATTAAATGATAAGTATTTCCCAAAATGATATCTGCACCAAGATCACGAATTTGATCCATATACATAGCCTTAACGGTTCCTGCCGTCCCAACAGGCATAAATGCGGGTGTACGAACGCATCCTCGCCCCGTTATAATTTCGCCTCGACGTGCATACCCATCTTGAGCAATTTTTCTATAATGAAATGTCTTTATCATAACTCTCGTCTTTTTGATTCCATCAATGCATATCTCTATAGAAAGAAAAAAGATATCCCCTTACGAGCATTGTCATAAGCTTTATGAATTAATTTTTGATTCGCTCAATATTGTAATCAGCATCAAAAATTAAACGAGATAAAAGAACATTTCTTGTTAAGAAATCAACATAATAAAAGTGATAATCTAGCTCCAGAAAACAAGTAAAATCCTTATAATATCACACCTCAAAATACCTATGCTTAACGCACTAAAGCCTTAACAGAACTGCAAAATTATTATCTCAACAATCTCATCTTTACGTACTTTCATAAGTAATAATTTCGTACGAATAGAAGAAAGTTATGAACGCATTGTACAACTTACAATATTCTTTAACTTTTACAGATAAAAAGTTTTCATCTATCGGGCACCGAGAGCCTTACGCTTAATAAAAGTGCAAATGCATATTATCATTTATCCGTTCACAACATTGAGATAGCCCTTGAGATAATTCATAAAAGGGAGCTTTTTCCAATAGTTTTTCCCCACGCCAATCTCATTTGTGACGAGCAAAAGGGATGATTTTGATTAATTCAACCGCATGAATAATCTGTAAGAGACCCCTACCGTGAAAAAAGAAAGGCTTACAAACCGACACTTGTAGAAAATTCACCCTTTAGGATGGAGAAGAAGTCAATATAAGAGAAATTGAAATAAGAAAATCTTACAATATTCAAAGCGCTCTTTCAATGGACAAAATAATAATTTATCCGTTATAAATCAATGTACTAATCTAGAAAGAAACCTATCTCTAAAGTTATTTAGATATAACTTCATAAAACACAAGCCTAGAGATTACATCTTTGCTCCATTGTAATTGCAAATAAAAAAATCATGATTTCATTTTCATTATCTTGCGCAATATATTCATATAATATGGCGTTAAAATGCTCTCCAGATTGTACAAGACAACCAACATCACAAATGTAATACTCTATTTTAAAACCTTACCTTGTATCATCCACATTGATAGATTCATCAAAATTTTTTAAAAAGCACAAGCATGAAAAAATAATTCATTCAATCTAACAGGAAAAATCCTTAATTAAACTGTAAGATCATTACCCACATGGGATAAAAATAAAATGAACCACCTATTATGAAACGCAAAAACAATTTTAAAAAACGACGAACCCTATAAATAGTAAGTACAATAAAATAGGCTATTCATACTCAAATTACATCGAACAAACCGTATTAAGATGTAAAAGCCAAACTTTGATAGAATATCCTATTAACGACAATATTTAGAAACAGCATCAATACATTGATTTATAATAATAATTCATTTCTATATGTTGAATGAAGGGATAGCTTCTCTTATTGTAAATCTGTATATATTAAAATAACTAAAATCATTTTCTTGCACATCACAAGAGAGATTAACGTGTAAATAAAAACACTAAAAAAAAGCACTTTTTTAAGATTCTCACATACTGTAGCTTATCATCGGGTTTTGCATCAATTTATTTTTTTCAAATGATTTTTAAGGGGCTCTCAAAGGGTCTTCAAAGGCGGTTTTCTGGGATTTCACAGACTTTTTAAAAATCTTCAAAGGATTTTAAAAGATCTTTCAAAGCCTTTTATCATTTTTGCTCCAAAATTCCAAATTTCGTTATTTTTAGCTCTTTTTGGCAATTTCAAGTGTCAAAATCCATTTTGACAAAATACGCATTTAATGCTAAATTTTATACATAAAATAGTAAATTATCACGCATTCCTAACTAATCCCACCTCTTCCCACTTACTGCGAAACTTACTGTCAAACTACACATACCAAAGGCTCTGTTATAACATTGGAGGCTGAAAAAAGCATATGATGATACTGGCTTGCTCCTTCACAAGCATAAAGATGAGGGAGTTTAAATGAATGTTGGAATAGACTGAGAGATGTTTCTTTAAAAAAGCGCGTAAATGCGCAACTCTATTTGGGACGCTCTATTCCACGTAATGAGTGTTCCTCTTATTAAAAAACAAGAGGAACCAAAGCATAAGGCAATGCGTCATCTTTATTATTTAAAAGACATTGCTTTAGATACTTTTGAAAAAGTAAAGCTGAATTAAAAAGGAGAGAGCAAGATGAGCCTTTTATTTTCATCTTTACGTCTTCCACCCAATTGAGCTGTCTCTTCGTTCGAGAAAACACCCAAACAAATTACAACCTTTCCCCAATACAGCAAACAAAATTCTCTAAATCCATAAATTAAAAGAAACTTGGTAGAAAGAATAAAGGCATAGCAGCTGAACTCTGTTAGGAATTTAAGCTGTAATCACTGATCACCACCCTATATCAGATAGGAGAATTTTCTCTTAGCAACTTACAATTGAAACCAGTATAATTTATACTATTCTACATCCGCAGCAATAATGGCTTTGGTAATTGAATCTGGGTCTGCAACAGGTTCACCACGTTTAATTTTATCAACATTTTCCATACCTTCAACAACCTGCCCCCATATGGAATATTGACGATCAAGCCACGGAGCATCTGCAAAACAAATAAAAAACTGAGAATTAGCAGAATTTGGATTCTGACTCCGTGCCATAGAAACTGTACCACGCTTATGAGAAAGATTTGAAAACTCTGCTGTTAAATTTGGTTTTTCTGCCCCCCCCATACCAGCACGTGATAAATTGAATTTTTCACCATCCTTCTTTCCAAATTGCACATCTCCAGTCTGCGCCATAAAGCCATCAATAACGCGATGAAAAATAACATTATCATAAGCACCTTCACGGACAAGTTCTTTGATACGTGCAACATGACAAGGCGCTAAATCAGCAAAAAGCTCAATAACAACTCTGCCCTTTGTTGTTTCAAGAATTAAAGTATTTTCCGGATTTTTATCCTCAATCATATGAAAAGCTCCTTTGCTTCATCTATCAACTTGTAAAGTAGCAGCATTAATAACATCTGGATTTTCTACAGATCCATTATTACTTGTGGTACCTTTTTTAATTTTATCAACAACATCCATCCCCTTTATTACTTCCCCAACAACCGTATACTGACCATTTAAAAAAGCAGCATCATCAAAACAAATGAAGAACTGAGAATTCGCGGAATCTGGATCTTGTGAACGTGCCATCCCAACAGTACCACGCTTAAATGGCTGCTTTGAAAACTCAGCCGGTATATTGGGATAATTTGATCCCCCCATACCAACGCGTTTCAGATCAAAATCTCTACTGCCTTTTTTTCCAAATTCTACATCACCAGTTTGCGCCATAAAGCCAGGAATTACACGATGAAACACAACATTATTATAGGCCCCTTCCTCTGTTAGTTTTTTGATTTGCGCAACATGTTTTGGTGCCAAATCAGGACGCAGGCGAATAACAACATCACCGTTGTTGAGAGATAAAACAAGAAGGCTTGAATCACTCGCTGGACTAGAATTACCAGCGACAGCGGACAATGAAAAAAAACAAAACACACATATCAAAACAGCAAAAATTCTACGAGACACACTTATTCTCCTCTAAAGACTGGAATTTCGAGCGCAAAGCTTGTGCAACATTGGGCGGCACAAATGGTGTCACATCACCTCCCATAGAGGCAATTTGACGTACCAATGTAGACGTTATCGCACGCCCAGAAACACTTGCGGGCAAAAAAACAGTTTGCAATTCAGGAGCCAGAATGCCATTCATCCCTGCCATTTGCATTTCATAATCAAGATCAGTACCATCACGTAATCCGCGAACGAGAAATGAAGCACCAACTTCACGTGCCTTGTCAATGAGAAGGTTATTAAATGAAAGAACCTGCAACCGATTAGAATCTGCACCGAAAAAGTCTTTCCCTACTTGGGTAATAAAACCAACACGCTCTTCAAAGCTAAAGAGTGCTTTTTTGTCACCCTGTATACCTATAGCGACGACCACCTTATTAGCTAACACAAAACACCCTTTTAAAACATCAAGATGACCGTTTGTAAGAGGATCAAACGAACCTGCGTAAAGAGCAATTTTCATGATTTTACTCCTTCCTCTTAAAAATTACTTTTCTTCGCTCATATCAATCGTATCAGAATGCTTCTCACCTTCATCATCCAATGAACTCGTATCATCTTCAGGCTCAGAAATACGTTCAACCGATACGACTCTTTCACCTTTGGCTGTATTAAAAATTGTGACTCCCTTAGTTGAGCGCCCAGCAGTACGAATTCCCTCAACAGGGACACGAATAAGCTGCCCCCCATCTGACACCAACATAATTTGGTCTTGCGCCTTCACCGGAAAAGCCGCTACTAATTTACCAATTTCAGCTGTTTTAGATGGATCTGTTGCACGAATCCCTTTTCCACCACGCCCCGAAATCCGGAACTCATAGGAAGAAGAACGTTTACCATAACCAAATTCACTCACTGTTAAAAGCATTTGTTCACGTGCATGAAGTTCTGCATAACGTTCATCTGTTAACTCTGTTTCAACACCCCCATCTTCATCATCCAGAATGACAATATCTTCAACATCAGCATCTGCACCAGCAGCACGCCGCTCATTCATGACACGTTTAATATAAGCAGAACGTTCAATGGACGTTGCCTCGACATGCTCTAAAATTGTCATTGAAATGACTTTATCGCCTTTAGCCAAATTGATACCACGAACTCCCACAGAATTACGCCCCGCAAAGACACGCACATCAACAACTGGAAAACGGATACACTGTCCATTCGCTGTTGTTAGAACGACATCGTGATGTTCTGTACAAGTTTCGACAGAAAGAATTTCATCTTCCTCATCAAGTTTCATTGCAATTTTACCATTACGGTTAACCTGAACAAAATCTGACAACTTATTACGACGCACAGTTCCACGTGTTGTCGCAAACATGACATCCAATGCGCTCCAGCTTGCTTCATCTTCAGGCAAAGGCATAATTGTCGTAATGCGTTCACCTTGTTGTAAGGGAAGCATATTGATCAAAGCCCGCCCACGTGATTGCGGTGTACCTAGCGGTAAACGCCAAACTTTCTCCTTATAAACAATCCCACGTGATGAAAAGAAAAGAACCGGAGTATGCGTATTGGCGACAAACAACCGTGTTACAAAATCCTCATCCTTCGTGGACATACCAGAACGCCCTTTACCACCACGACGTTGCGCACGATAGGTATTAAGAGGTACGCGCTTAATATAGCCACTATGGCTCACCGTTACGACCATATCCTCTGGCGCGATCAGATCTTCACTCTCCATCTCAGCGCTACCAAAACCAAATACGGTACGTCGCGGTGTTGCAAATTCCTCACGCAGAGCACTCAACTCGTCCTTAACAATACCCATAATGCGTACGCGCGATGCTAAGATATCAAGATAATCAGCAATATCCACACCAATTTTATTCAATTCATCAGCGATTTCATCACGTCCAAGGGCTGTCAATCGTTGCAAACGCAATTCTAAAATAGCACGTGCCTGTTCTTCAGAGAGATTATAAGTACCATCCTCGTGGATAATATGACGAGGATCATCAATAAGTTTAATCAAAGGCGCGACATCCATCGCTGGCCAACGTCGTTCCATTAATTGTGTACGTGCTGTATGTGGATCAGGAGCTTTGCGAATAAGCGCTATAATTTCATCAATATTGGCAACTGCAAGGGCAAGACCAACCAAAACATGGGCCCGCTCACGCGCTTTACGCAAAAGATATTTTGTTCGCCGACTGACAACTTCTTCCCGAAAAGAAACAAATGCACGAAGCATATCAAGCAACGTCATTTGTTCGGGTTTTCCCCCATTCAACGCAACCATATTACAACCAAAGGAAGTTTGCAGCGGCGTATAACGATATAATTGATTTAAAACAACTTCCGCAACAACATCTTTTTTCAACTCAATAACAACGCGATACCCATCACGATCCGATTCGTCACGTAAATCAGAGATTCCCTCAATGCGTTTATCGCGCACCAATTCGGCCATTTTCTCAATCATTGTGGCCTTATTAACTTGATAAGGGATCTCACTCACAATAATTGCCTGCCGACCACTACGAATTTCTTCAATATCAACTTTAGCACGCATAATAATTGAACCCCGCCCTGTTTCATAAGCTGAACGGACACCAGAGTGGCCAAGGATAATACCCCCTGTAGGAAAATCCGGACCAGGAATAATTTCAATTATTTTATCGAGTGTGATATCAGGATTATCAATCAAAGCAATACAACCATCAACGACTTCACCAAGATTATGGGGAGGAATATTGGTTGCCATTCCCACAGCAATTCCCCCTGACCCATTAACCAAAAGATTGGGAAAACGTGCTGGCAAGACAACCGGTTCACGCTCACGCCCATCGTAATTATCCTGAAAATCAACAGTATCTTTATCAATATCAGCTAAAAGTTCTTCTGAAACTTTTTCTAAACGACACTCAGTATAGCGCATAGCTGCAGGTGGATCACCATCAACGGAACCAAAATTCCCCTGACCATCAATCAATGGATTTCTCAAAGAGAAGTCCTGCGCCATACGCACCAAAGCATCATAAATTGAAGCATCACCATGAGGATGGAATTTTCCCATAACCTCACCAACAACACCAGCAGATTTACGATACGACTTATTGAAAGAAAGCCCCATCTCATTCATAGCATGAAGGATACGTCGATGAACAGGCTTAAGACCATCACGGACATCAGGGAGTGCACGCGAAACAATCACGCTCATCGCATAATCGAGATAGGAGCGTTGCATTTCATCAATAATACTGATTGGTTCAATACCGGTCAGCACATCACGTTCTGGGTGTGGAGTAAGATCGGTCACAATTTAAAAACTTTCAAAAAAGAATCATTTCACTTTATTTATATCGGTTTATATCGAAAAATACACAAAAATGCTAATTTCTCTCCCATAACAAAAAAGAAATTTAACAATATTTTTCAAGATGTTATTAATTTATATTTTAAATTACCAATAATAATTAACAACTTTCACTTTGCTAAACTTCAAAAATCTAAAACAAACAAACCATAAAGCAATCATAATACTGCAACTTTAAAGCCTTTTAAAAAGGAACATCATCATCTAATTTGTGTGAAAAACTTTCTCCTAATTGGTTATTATTTTGACCAAAAGTATTTCTTTGATTTGAACTACTATTAGCAAAGTCACCACTGTAACTCCCCCCTTGACTTGCTCCCTGCTCTCCACCCGCTGCTCCGCGCCCATCAAGCATTTGTAATTCACCACGGTATTTTTGCAAAACAACCTCTGTCGTATAACGGTCATTTCCATTTTGATCTTGCCATTTTCGTGTCTGTAACTGCCCCTCAATATAAATTTTGCTCCCCTTTTTTAAATATTGCTCTGCAACTTTGACAAGGTTTTCATTAAAAATAACAATACTATGCCACTCAGTGCGTTCTTTTCGCTCATTTGTATTCCGATCGCGCCAACTTTCTGAAGTAGCAATACGCAGATTTGCCACTTGATCACCAGAATTCAAACGGCGGATTTCAGGGTCCGCACCAAGATTACCAATTAAAATAACTTTATTAAGGCTACCAGCCATCGCATAAACTCCAAAATTTTAATTTGTAAAATACTCTGTTCTATAACAGTTATAACCATCTTGACCTTCAATTTACATGTCGCAATTGACCATCAATATAGGTATTGCTATCCTTTACCAATATTGTATTCAGTGTAATTATAACAAAAGATGATAAAAACGCATAGTTTATTCCACCTCGAGAGAATAAAAAGCTGCTTATTTGTATTTTCTTCACAAAACTTATACCTTCCTTTTGCATTAAAGCAGTTAAACACATTGTAATTCTAAAAAAACAGTTTTATTCCATTTTAGGTGCTCAATTTTTGCCACATATGCCAAGGATAAAGTATGACTCATCAAAAATATATCTCCATTCGCGGTGCACGTGAGCATAACCTTAAAAATATTGATCTCGATCTGCCTCGTGATAAACTCATTGTTATAACAGGACTTTCTGGATCAGGGAAATCATCCTTAGCGTTTGATACAATTTACGCTGAAGGACAACGTCGCTATGTCGAAAGCCTTTCGGCCTATGCACGCCAATTTTTGGAAGTCATGCAAAAACCCGATGTCGACCGCATAGACGGTCTCTCTCCCGCTATCTCCATTGAACAAAAAACAACCAGTCGCAATCCTCGTTCAACGGTAGGTACCGTTACTGAAATCCACGATTACATGCGTCTTCTCTTTGCCCGTATTGGCATTCCTCATTCTCCTGTGACAGGACTTCCTATTGAAAGCCAGACAGTAAGCCAAATGGTGGATCAAATTATGTCCTTACCAGAAGGAACGCGAATTTTTATTATGGCCCCTTTGGTGCGAGGACGAAAGGGAGAATATAAAAAAGAGCTAACAGAACTTTTAAAAAGAGGATTTCAACGCGCTAAAGTTGATGGAAAATTCTATGAAATCGCTGATATTCCACCTCTTGATAAAAAATATAAACACGACATCGATGTCGTGGTAGACCGCATTGTTGTACAAAAGGATATCACCTCTCGTTTAGCTGATAGTATAGAAACCTGTTTACAGCTAGCAAATGGGCTTGCCATTGCTGAAATGGCAGACCAACCCTTAGCACAAAAAGAAACGACAAAGGAATCTGCTCATAAATCAAAAAATGATACACACAAACGGCTCATTTTTTCAGAAAAGTTTTCCTGCCCTGTATCGGGTTTTTCTATTCCTGAAATTGAACCACGCCTTTTTTCGTTCAATAATCCTTTTGGCGCCTGTCCTCTCTGCGATGGACTGGGCATAAAAAAAGCAATGGATCCACTGAAAATTGTGCCCAATAAAAATCTTACCCTCAAGAATGGCGCCATTGCCCCTTGGGCTAAATCAGATTCACTTTACTATAAACAAACCTTAGAAGCATTAGGAAAAGCTTACGGTTTCAAACTCACAGATCAATGGTGTGAACTCTCTAATGAAGCACAACAGGCTATTCTTTACGGTACAAAAAGAGATGAAATTTCTTTTATCTATAAAAATAATTCTGGTTCGCATAAAACGACCCAACCTTTTGAAGGAATCATCCCTAATATGGAGAGACGCTGGAAAGAAACCGATTCTGCTTGGTCTCGAGAAGAAATCGAACGTTATATGTCTTCTTCGCCCTGTCCGGCTTGTCACGGTTATCGTTTAAAACCAGAGGCACTTGCTGTAAAAATCAACGGAATGCATATTGGGCAAATATCAGATCTTTCCATCTCACAAGCAGATGATTGGTTTGCCAATGTTCATCAATATCTCACAGAAAAACAACGTAATATCGCCGTACGTATTTTAAAAGAAATTCGTGAACGTTTGGCTTTTTTAAATCATGTAGGATTGGAATATCTTACCTTGTCTCGAAATTCAGGAACGCTTTCAGGGGGAGAAAGCCAACGTATTCGATTAGCATCTCAAATTGGTTCTGGTCTTACAGGCGTTCTTTATATTTTAGATGAACCATCTATCGGTTTACACCAACGCGATAATGAACGCCTTTTGGAAATGCTGCAGCATTTGCGCAATCTTGGCAATACAGTTATTGTCGTTGAACATGATGAAGATGCTATTCTCACGGCAGACTATGTTGTCGATATGGGGCCGGCCGCGGGCGTTCATGGTGGAAAAATCGTAGCACAAGGAACACCGCAGGAAATTATAGAAAATTCAGCCTCTCTCACAGGCCAATACCTTTCAGGAAAAATGGCTGTTAGAATGCCAACAGAACGGCGTAAAATATCAAAATCGAAAACACTTAAAATCATCGGTGCCAAAGGCAATAACCTCAAAAATATCAATGCGAACATCCCTCTTGGAACCTTCACATGCATAACTGGTGTTTCTGGAGGAGGAAAGTCAACATTTCTTATTGAAACGCTTTTCAAAGCAGCATCACATCATATCATGGGCTCTCATCACAGCCCTGCCAGCTATGACAAAATTGAAGGACTAGAATTTCTTGATAAAGTTATTGATATCAACCAGTCCCCTATTGGACGCACCCCACGCTCTAATCCCGCAACCTATACAGGCGCTTTTACACCGATTCGTGAATGGTTTGCCGAACTTCCAGAATCAAAAGCCCGTGGTTATAAAGCAGGACGTTTTTCATTTAATGTTAAAGGAGGACGCTGCGAAGCATGTCAAGGTGATGGAGTCATTAAAATTGAAATGCACTTTTTACCTGATGTCTATGTTACTTGCGATGTCTGTAAAGGAAAACGCTATAACCGAGAAACACTAGAAATAAAATTCAAAGGACAGTCTATAGCCGATATTTTGGATATGACAATTGAAAAGGCAGAAGAATTTTTCCAAGCTATTCCCGCTATTCATAATAAAATGGAAACTCTCATTAAAGTAGGATTGGGTTACATAAAAGTAGGACAGCAAGCAACCACACTTTCTGGTGGGGAAGCACAACGTGTAAAACTTGCGAAAGAACTTTCTCGTAAAACAACGGGACGTACACTCTATATTTTGGATGAACCGACAACAGGTTTACATTTTCATGATATTTCCAAACTTCTTGAAGTGCTTCACGAACTAGTCGAGCAAGGCAACACAGTCATCGTCATTGAACATAACCTTGATGTTATAAAAACAGCCGACTGGATTATTGATTTAGGACCAGAAGGTGGAGATCGCGGTGGAGAAATCGTTGCAATTGGACGCCCTGAAGACATTATTAAAATTCCCGCTTCCTATACAGGAAAATTTCTAAAAGATGTTTTACTGCGCCCATCCCTCTATAATTCCAATTCTTAAAAATGCTTCCCCTTATAAAACACAGCATACGAACAAAGCCTGTACTTTTATTGTTACCTGTAAACCAACACCTAATTCCAGTGGTGCAACATGTTGGAAGCAAAGACTAAAAACAATTTAGCGCTTTATAAGCTGTTTTATTTTAGTTTTTGTATTGTCAAATAGCGGCAAACATATTGCATAGCTCTATTGGGTGTAATCTCTGAAACGAGAAGACAACCTAATTTTGAAAGGATATGAAGTTTTAAGGGTATAAACCAGTTTCCATCTTTACCCTCCCCTTTTAATTCATCTTTACGATTTTCAAAAACATCTACAGCAATATTTTAAAAAGAATGAAGATTGCGCATTGCTTCACGCTTTTGTTTATCGCATTCTTTAATGAGATCTCGCTCCTCACGAAAAACAAAACGCCCCAAATAGAATATATTTTCGTTGCCAATTCACACGCTTGTTTTAAAAAATATTTTTCAACACTCCCAAATCCAGTTCACGACATCACCTGAGAATGGTAAATTAATTATTATACACCACTATCTTTGTGCTTTTAAGCAAGTGCAAACTAACACCTTCATTTCCAATATTTGCGCTCTCCCCTAATCTCTAATATTGTAATAACCTTTGGTTATCGAGAGCTTTCATAAAAAGCATTTATATTCCTTTTTCAAATGTTTTTATCCACACACTCATATCTCTTGATATACAAGGATATAGCTTTGATGAGACGATCTAAAATGAGAAAATCTTACGCTATTAGAATTCCTCATGCCATATAGAAAACGTCTAATTATCCTTATAAGTCAATGCATTATCCCCCAAAAAGGAAGCAAACTCTCTTAATGATATTATTTTGATTCGCTTATAAGGATTATAAGTTTTTTCCAAAACAATAATATTTCACTTTAATTTTACAAAAGAAGCGCCTCTCCAAGAATATATAGTATCATCATTTCCGACTTTTTGTGCACAAAGTATCTGTTGGACATCTTACAGTTGTCAATATAATGTGATGCAGTCTAAAAAGACAAAATAACGTTGGAGATAATTTCAGCATGAAAAAAATTGAAGCCATTATAAAACCTTTCAAACTTGATGAAGTGAAAGAAGCGCTTCAAAAAATTGGGTTACATGGTATTACAGTAACAGAAGCGAAAGGTTTTGGTCGTCAAAGGGAACATACAGAACTTTATCGTGGGACGAAATATGTTGTTGACTTTCTCCCTAAAGTAAAAATTGAAATTGTCGTGTCCGATGACAAACTGGAACAAACTGTTGATGCAATACGTAAAGCAGCCCAAACCAAACATATAGGAGATGGAAAAATATTTGTCTTTTCCATTGATGATGCCATTCGTATAGGGACTGACGAAACTGGGATCGATGCCCTTTAATAGATAACGAAAAAATTAGTCTTTTTATCCACCTCAACGCCACATTAAGGAAATTGAATATGACAACCGCATCAGATATTATCAAACAGATTGCAGACAACGAAATCCGTTTTGTTGATTTACGTTTTACTGATCCACGAGGAAAATTGCATCACATCACAATGGATATCGCAGAAATCAGCGAGGATACTTTTAGTGATGGTGTTATGTTTGATGGCTCTTCAATTGCTGGTTGGAAAACAATTAATGAATCTGACATGGTTTTAATGCCAGATCCAGCAACAGCACATATTGATCCTTTTTTTGCTCAATCTACTTTGGTCATATTTTGTGACGTACTTGACCCTGTCTCTGGTGAGTTTTATCGTAGAGATCCTCGTTCTATCGCCAAAAGGGCTGAGGTTTATATGAAATCTTTAAACATTGGAGATACAATCAATGTGGGTCCAGAAGCAGAGTTTTTTATCTTTGATGATGTGCGCTATAAAACGGACCCTTACAACACAGGGTTTAAACTCGATTCAAGTGAACTTCCCTCCAATGATGATACGGAATATGAAACAGGAAATCTAGGGCATCGCCCACGAATAAAGGGAGGCTACCTTCCTGTTCCGCCGATTGATTCTTGCCAAGATATGCGTTCTGAAATGCTCACAGCACTCAAAGATATGGGTGTACAGGTCGAAAAACACCATCACGAAGTAGCAGCGGGCCAACATGAATTGGGTATTCGTTTTGATACACTTGTTCGCGAGGCTGACAAGATGCAAATTTTTAAATATGTTGTACATCAAATAGCAAACAGTTATGGGAAAACAGCAACCTTCATGCCAAAACCAGTTTTTGGTGATAACGGCTCTGGAATGCATGTCCACATTTCCATTTGGAAAGATGGCAAACCCATTTTTGCAGGAAATGAATATGCTGGACTATCAGAAACCTGTCTGTTTTTTATCGGTGGTGTTATTAAGCACGCAAAAGCAATAAATGCTTTTACCAACCCATCCACAAACTCCTATAAACGTTTGGTTCCTGGTTATGAAGCTCCTGTTCTTCTTGCCTATTCAGCACGTAATCGTTCTGCATCTTGCCGTATTCCAATGAGCTCCTCACCAAATTCAAAACGCGTAGAAGTTCGTTTTCCAGACCCAACAGCAAATCCCTATTTGGCATTTGCAGCCCTTTTAATGGCTGGTCTTGACGGTATCAAAAACAAAATTCATCCCGGACATGCTATGGATAAAGATCTTTATGATCTTCCCTTAAAGGAACTTAAAGAAATCCCTACTGTTTCAGGAAGCCTGCGTGAAGCGCTTGAAGCACTTGACAAAGATCGTGGCTTTCTTAAAGCTGGCGACGTTTTTGATGATGATCAGATTAATTCCTTCATTCAAGTAAAGATGCAAGAAGTCTTGCGTTACGAAACAACACCCCATCCTGTTGAATTTGATATGTACTATTCTGTTTAAACAATTAATACGCATTCTTTTGATTTTAAAAATGGAGGCAAAAGCCTCCATTTTTGTGGATATTCGTCTCATGCAAAAGCGCAAGAGGCTTTTTGCTCATCCGCTTTTCCTTTATAATGTGTTGAATCTCTTCAAATGAATTAACAAAGGTTTCTAATGCCGCGAATTTGTTTTCTCGTTCCCGTTCTTTTATGCATTGTCTTTATCACATCAACAACTAAAGCACATACAATAACCAACCAAAAGCTTACAACTCTTGAGAAAGCAACATCTGCTTATAGTAAAGCACTTAAAAATGCCGATGCAAATGCCATCTTAAATGCTATTCCTCCCCAAATCATCAACCGCTTAACCGCCAAAAAAAATCTTAATCAATCACAATTTCTACAAATTATGAAAAGCCAAATAGAACGGTTGGCAGAAAGTTACAAGATTGAAACAATCAACATTGATCAAAAACAAAAACGTGAAGGGACACTTGATAATGGCATTCCTTATTTTGTTATACCCGTGGAGCTTGTAACCGCAACAAATGCTGGAAAAAAATGCTCTATTCAAACTGAAATTATTGCCCTCCTTCACGATAATGAATGGTATTTTATCCGTGGTAATGACGAAGCAATCTTAAACATAACCAATGAAATATTTCCTGGACTTGAAAAAGTAAAAATCAATCCTCTCAAAATCACAAAAATAATGTAACAGCAAAAACAACACATTGATTTATAAATGAATTAGAAAGCTAAATATCGTAAGATTCTCTCATTTCAAATCTGTGTATATTGAATCAATAAAGACCATTTCCTTGCGCGTCAAAAACGAGGCTAGCATATGAGTAAAAACTGTACAAGAAAGAACTAAAAATGCCTCTTATGAACCCTCTCAAATACCAAGGACTGTTCGCAACACCTACGAGCTGGTAAAGTGTATGATGGTACTGGCTTGCTTCTTCACAAGCGTAAAGATGGTGGTGTTCAATGGCTTTATCGTTATACCATTCATGGTTGTCACCGTGAAATGGGCTTGGGTACTCTTTGAGAGATGTTTCTTTAAAAAGCCCAAGGAAATAAAGAAATCTTATAAACATACTGTAGCAATTGTAACCGCAGCATTAAATTCAACTTTTTTATGAGCACGGCGTGCTATTGTTTCTTTATCCGTTCCCCATTGTTCCATCATCCAATCTTCATCTAAATGGGCAATAGACCATGCATGATCAGCATCAATCTTTCCCGCAGCAACCGCAAGAGCAATGAGAGCAGATCCCGTTAAGGTCGTCATCATATGAAGTGCAGCAAGCATATAAGGAGATTCAACTCTACGTAAATAATTACTGACTGCTTGAAGTGCTTCTGGTGATTGTTCCACATGCATTAGCCCTTCTGTCAAATAAAATCGCGCCCCCAATTTTTCTTCTGCCCAATCTAATAAAGGATCCCACTGTTTAGATTGTTTTTGCACCAGCTCTTTAGGTGTCTGCGCACGATAAAAGATCATATCACATACAACGAAACGCAATAAATCTTCAAACACAGCCTGCATATCATCAGCGATACCATCAATAACTGTGTTAACCAAACGCGTCATCGGCATTTTTGCAGGATCAACAACGTGCTTTTGGCTCTCAAATTCCTGAGCAACGAATTCAGCAAACACTTGCGTTGGCACATAAAAATGACGCCTTGCGGGCGTCTTAACAGAACGTTCATCTAATAAGATAGTAAAACCTCTTTCCTCACAAGCAATTTTCACTTGTTTATAAAATCGTTTTGGGTGTGATTGGCATGAAAGATTTTGAGTCTGTTGAACAGAAATCTTTTTATTCAATGGCATATCAAAATGATCCAAAATCTCACGCATATTGTTTACCTCTGATCTTTTCAAGAAAGAGACTATTTTTTCTAAGTTTTATATATTTTAATAAGATTTAATCCACCCTTCCCACACCTCAAAGAAGGAAAAAGATTCTTGCCAACCTCACTCTAATTTAAGAATCATATTTCATCTTTCTTTCACAAACAAGCCAATGGTGATACCTTTTCCTATATTCAATACAGTTACAACTGTAGAATATTTTTTAAAAATATTATTTTAATTAAAAAGTTAAATATATTGAATGAGATGGTAAAAGCAATCGTGTTTTAACACTCTGTTCGTTATCCACCTACAATAGTGCACTCGATACGAACAGCTAAAAAATACTTTTTGCAAAATTTTAAAGTAGAAAAAAGCTTATTATCCCCAAAAGAACAGTGTGCTTTACACATCATCAACCTTTGCTTCACCATTCCAATAATTCTCTAACATATCCAATAAACACCCCCTGCATAGAATCTTTTCTCCCTAATAACTCCCCTAAATAACGATATTTTATGGCAATAGGGCAATGACAAAACAAAATTATAATCGTAAATTTTCTTTTACCTATACATATGTTTTCTAAAGCACTAAATTATTTAACTTATTTTTCTTAATATACTTCACATACTGCACTAGCTTAAATTTAATTGTATAATTATAGAGTGTAGAGGTCGTGAAACCTGAAAATAATACTTTAATACACTTGGCCCTGCAGAAACTAACTGTGCAACTGTGGCTTAATAGTGGCTTGACAATCATAATCAAAATATTTTTTCCTCTGATTCAGAATCGCGTATTATCTTATATGCAACTCTTGAAGAAGCCTTTGATGAACTCGCTCAGAAAAAGGATGGTTATCTCCTAAGCTGTGCAGCTTACCCCGACTTGCATACATTTATATTCACCCGTTTAGGTGACATGCAATTATTTAATAGCTTTTCATGCCTACCCATTCTATGGTTTTAGCTAAACACAATAAATAAGGCTGATGAAATTAAAATCGTAGCGACTCGTCCTACTCCGCAATCTCTGGTAGCTCATCAATATGACAAAGTATTTGCCAACAGCAATGCTGATGCAGCCGTTCTTTGTAAGGCTGAAAAAGCCGATGCTAGTATCACAACATCGGTTGCAGCAAACCGTTATAAGCTGAATATTATGAAAAATTTTGGACAAGTGCCAATGGCTTTCTTGCTCCATTCGCTAAAGTCAGCTCATTATAAAACAATCTGAAGCTCCTCTTTCTATTGTTAACTTGGTTGACAAATTCCGTATGCGTCAAGAACGAGATGGGAGCATTAAGGAACCAACTTCGGCAGATAGTAATATGATTAATGAATTGATCACTCTACTCAATCATCATGCAGATATAATTGACGGATTATCTCCGGAACTTTTGGTGACCACTTCTGATGATCTTCATCAGTGAATGCTCAGCGGTTTAACTACCCCTCCTAAACTTGATAACACCTTGACTGCTTTCAAAGCGCCATTACCAGATGCTCCCCTATTTTTCTTGGCTCCAATGCGTGCAACAAATGGTCCCGATCCAGAAGGATTCCGACTGGAATTAGACAGGATATCGTCATGAAACGGACTATCTTGCCGACGCCTCAAAATATACAAAGGATTATGTATCACCTTTTCAATGTATAAAAATGGGAAGAGCATCAAAAGGTTTTTTAGAAGGCAATTACATTGTTTTATTCCCAAAATCTGTGCAACTGCTAAAAAAATTGACAAACAAGCATTTGCTTTGTTTGTTCAGCAAACTCTTTGATATTTACAACAAGCAAACAATTGTGAAAGCTGAAAATTTACTCGGTCGAGATAGTAAATTCCTGTTCAGTCAATTGCATAGTCGTAACTTATCTAAAGAAGACATTTACGATGTTCACTGTTTATGGGGGTATTATCATGACTATGCACATCATACTGGACCGCAACCATTAAATAAGAATCTGTATATAAAATTAAATTGGTTTACAGATCTTCTAGAAGAAATTAAAGTTAACTTAGTTACAGTGCGTATTATGCTAGAAGACTGTTCAAAGTTTTGGAAAGAAATAACTGAATTTATCCTCTTAGAACGCATATTTCGTTATCCAAAAGATTCTGATCAGCATATGACATTCGATGCTGGTACAGGGATCTTGCTTTTTGAAATATTGATGTGAAACAAAGCATTGATTGAAACGGATCAAGGAGGTATCTTTAATTTGGAGCATCTCAAACAAGTAATAGCATTGATGATTGCAGCTATAAAGCACTTGAAGCATTAGATGATGATGCTTATTTGGCAGGAGCTAAGGATTATATCCAAGATAATCTTGGAAAACCACAGACCTCAAAGTCACGATTTAACTTTTCAACATCATCTTATGCACAGTACATTATTGGGGGATTAAATCATTGAGTTTCTTAAAAGGACGGTTATTCCTATTTACCTTTGCTATTCTAGCATTGTTTTCCATAAGTTGGTTATTATCTAAGAATTTGGTTAGCAATATACCCGTCATGCATGCGGTTGGACTTAGGTTGTTTGCCACCGCTGCCGCCTTATGGTTAATTGCACTATTTCGTGAGAAAGCCGTTTTCAGATCCCTACCATTGCTTTCCATGATACCTGCTTTTTTTATTCTCTCAGTGTTAGGATTCTCGCTGTATTTTGTATGCAGTTTTGGTGCATTAAAATCACTCAAAGCTAGTGATTTAACCATGATGCTTGCTACTATTCCAGGGATTACTTATATATTAGGTGCATTGACAAATGTCCTTAAATTCTCATGGCTGAAGCTTAGTGGAGTGATAATTGTCAGTGTAGCAGCTGTAGCATTCAATATAAACAGTGGAGAAGGTGGATATTATAACCTGATAGGAGTAGGTCTTGCCTTAACAGCAGCACTTTCTTACTCTGCTTATGGCTTATTGTCTAAACGTTATCTTAAACATTTACCTTTGCTCACCTCACTGGCTTGGATTACAACAATTTCTGCCGCATCATTTATGCCATTATTCATTTTTGATCCTGCCCCACTCTTATATCTTAAGTTAGAAGATGTATTTAAGATATTGATTTTAGGAACTATTTGCTCGGCACCAGTTTACGTTTTGTACCAAAAAGTTTTAGCTGAGGGAGGTGTATTATACGCCAACACTATTGGCGTATTATCCCCTTTTGCAGTGGTTACATGTGAATGGATAATCGGCTCGAGCCCTTCTCTCAACATTATCAAAATAATTGCTATGATGATGGCTGTTATAGGAATGACATTCTTATTTATAGATGCATCAAAGGTATCTGGATGGCAACAAAAACGTCGTGCCACAAATTCCAAATTTAATAAGGAAACAAAATGAAAAAACTCGCATTAGTTTGCCAGCGCAATACAAAGCTCCCGTTTATATTTGAAGCAGCACAAGCAGCTAATATCGAATTAGTAATGATCTATGATACCGCTGAAAGCGCTCCTATTCAACACCCCGCAGCAGTTAGTGAAACTTGGCAACTTCCTGTTTTTGATAAGCCAGAGGCAGCTCTAGACGCTTTTGCAGTAGGCGTAAAAGAACGCAATATTGCTGGGGTTATGACCCTTCGCGAAGAAGCCATTCTATGGACAGCTTTGGCTGCCAAAAAAATCAACACTCCAAGTATTGAACCAGAAGTAGCAGCATTAACCAGAAACAAATATCTCATGCGTCAAGCTTTTGCTAAAGCAGGCTTAAGAACACCAAAATTTCTGTATATAGATAATCCAGAAGACCTATCACAAACACAAACCTTAGACTATCCGCTCGTTATTAAACCCGTCTCTGGATGGGCGAGTACAGGCGTCATGTTAGCTAAAAATCCTGAAGAATTTTCTAAGCTCATCAAAGCTGTATGGAATATTCAGCATAAAGATATGGCACGTTTTAATGATAAAAATAAACCTGTAGGTTTAATTGTAGAACAATATTTGCCAGGAAAAGAATTTGTCGTAGAATGTTTTGTTGATACAACAGGTGTGCATGTTTTAGCCGTTGGCGACAAAGGACAACCTGAAGGACCATGGTTTGAAGAAACAATTTATCGTCAACGCTGTGATATAGATGATCCTTTAATTATTGCTTTATGTGAGGCTGCATGCTCTGGAGTCAAAGCTCTTGGTATAAATATGGGAGCTGCCCATGTAGAGCTACGCCTAGATGCTAATAATTTACCTTATATCATTGAGATCGGCGCTCGTATAGGTGGGTCAGGTGTCTCCCATTTTATTGTAGAACAAGGTACAGGAATTTCATTTGCAAAACTCTGTATGAATGCCGCTTTAGCTGAACAAAATTTAGATCTTCCTGATGTCCTCCCAGCTAAAAAAGTGGCTGCAAATTATATTATTCCTCTTCATGGGTATGGACGCTTCTCTGGATTTTTAGGTCTCGATAAGGTCGTACAACATCCACAAACTAGCAGAACTATCATTTTCTTTGAAACGGATCATATTTCACCACCTCCACCAGCATTTGGTGGATATCCTGGCTTTATTTTCTCTGTTCATGCCTCAAACAAAGAAGCGTGCAATTACCATAAATGGCTTGATGACACTTTAAACATCATATGGCAAAATACTGACTTATAAAAACAATTTATTGTTTTGCATGTTGAATGAGCGTTCCCAATATTGGAGAACTCTCTCATCCCAACCCTGTTTATATTGAATCAGTCAAAACAATTTTCTTACACGTTACAAAAGAAGTAAAAATGCCTCTTATGCATCATCTTACGACAAGAGCTGTAGCAAAAAACATTGGAAGCTGGCAAAGTGTGTGATGGTGCCGGCTTGTTACTTCATAAGCGTAAAGATGGGAGGCTCAATGGATTTACCGTTAGACCATTCAAAAATGCCGTCGCGAAAGGACTTTTGGAACGTTGAGAGAACTTCTTTAAAACAAGCGCGTAAAACTGCACCCACTGGAAATACCATATTTATCAATAAGCCGATAAAGATATTTCTCTTACCCTTTTCAAAACCTAATGATTGAGGAAGCGATGATCTACTTTTACACCCCATTTTAATAGACTCTCTTCAATATCTCCATATTTCAAACCATAAAGAAAACTTGTCATCGACTTTTTCGATATGATCAATCTCTTCTCCCCACGCCTTAAAGAAAGAAGAAAATCTTACCACTTTCACTCCGATTTAAAAGTTATATTTCATCTCTATTTAACAAACAAAACAACGGCCTTGTTCATCTATTCAGCAACAATTCTAACAATTTCTTCAAAGGATTTATCTTGATTTTAAAATTAAAGATAGTGAATCTTATGGTGAAAGGAAGCACACTTTACCACTTTTCTTATTCCCCACTTACAATAATGCACTCGATTCCAAAGCTTCAAAAACGCTTTTTGCAAAATTTAAAAGTAGAAAAATGCCCATTATCCATGAAACTATAGAGTTGTGCATTCTTTCCCTTCACATATCCTTAAAAGCAAAGGCTCTCAATCAGCACAAACAATATTCCCCTGCCTTTTTTCATGCCTGATATCAGCATACCTTACACAACGGTGTTTTATGGCATAATAAGATAACAATGCTGTTCTTTTAAAAAGATGATAACGAAGGTATCCCAAATATTTATAGCCAAAACAAGACAAAAAAATTTAGAATCTAATAGACCAATTTTTTAAAAGCATTTAAGAAATGCTATACTCAATAAAAATAAATCAACGTGATACTTTCATATTTATTAAAGCACATGGGACTATTGTTAAAAAATTCTGCACAAACAATGGTTTTAGTTCTCGACAACAGAACAAGATTTTGAAAATCACATTTATTATTTTTAAAAAGAGTGATTAAAAATGATAGCGCAATCCACCAGAAAAACGAACTCCAGAAAAACCCGCCTTGGTTAACGTATGCTGATAGCCAAGATCACTGTAAAGTGTAACTTTAGAAGAAAACTGTGAATTGACACCCAAGCCAACCTCTAAGGAAGAACCAAAAGAACTCAACTGGAAAACATCTTTAAAATGAACAAATTTTTCTTTATCAAAACAATGAGTAAGATGAATATTGCCATAAAAAGAAGTGATACGATCCTTTTCAGATGCTGAAAATGTTTTATTTAAACGCCCACCGATACGCACCAACCATTGACCTATTTTTTTCATCTCAACATCAAATCCATCAATATCACGAAACTTATTAAATTGAAGATGTTGATAAATAAGCTGAAGTTGCGGATCAAAAATAAGATCTTCATATCCTGTCATAAACACTTTACCAGCAGAAAACGAAACGTTGAGAGGATTTGCTTTTAATGTCGCCGTCTTACCCCAAGCATGGGTAAGCACTTCCCCTTTAAACAAACCATAAGATAAAAGACCATCTACATAAAAACCAGTGTTGTTTTCCACACTAGCGTATGCCGTAAATGACCATTTATTAAACGTACTCTTTTGGCTTTGTTCTACATTATGAGGTTTTAAGGAAAGCTTTCCATAGGTTCCCATAATCCCAAAAGATGTCGTACTATATGCGCTTTCTATTGTTTTGAGCAAAATATCTGTTTTTATAGCGTTATAATCAACATGACCATCGTACCCATATTTAAGTGTAGAAAGATCTGAGACATAACGATAACGCCCACCATAACTGTGAATAGATAAAGCAAAATTCTCTTCGTTTTTTAACAATTTACGAGAAATAGACCGCGTAGCTTGCAACTGCTTTTGTTGATGACTAATATCCATGAGTCCAACATGAAACAAAGCATTTGGTAACAAAAGATAGGTCGGAACTTGTGGAACAACCTCTCTGACCTTTAACTCAGAAGGGGGAATAGCAGACACCTCTAAAACAGGCTGAATATATTTACTTTCAAGGCGGAAATCCCAAAAGTCTCCATCTCCTTCAACCAATCTTTGAGAAGTTTGTGCATTTCCAAGAGAAGAATTCGGACCATAAGCATGAAGATAATATTGGTAAGGCAAACCCTCTAATGCAATATAAGCACGATCTAACTGAAAAGAATCTTCTGCCGCTTTTCCAGAAACCTGAATAAGTGAAATACTATGAGCCTTTTCACCGGTTGCTATCTCCCCCTGATTTCCTGTAACAAATTGCACATAAACTGTGGTTTTCCCAGAAACATCACCATGTATCAAAAGTCGGTCAGTCTGTTTATTATCAAGCAAACCATCACGACTGAGATGTGTATTGAGATAAATATCTGCACTATCTTGCGCACTATAAACTTCTTTCTCTCCCTTCCCAATATAAAGTGTCTGATACTCCTGAAACATTGGCGTTTCAAAAGCAATCAAACTATCAGAAAGTTTTACAAATGAAATAAATGAACTTGTACGGTTTGCAATATGTGAATCTATCGCCCTTCTTTTTGTTACGAACCATTTTGATCCTCCTGTTAAATAAAGCTCAGCAATAGAATCATCAGCAACACGAGTTCCTCCTATCAATGAAGAAGAATCAGCCAAAATCGCTACAGCCCCCCCCTTTTCAGCTGTTAATAATAAGTCACCAAAAATTTTTGTGCCTTCTGTTACTGCAATATAACTACGACTGTTATGACTATGAATAGCTGTTCCATCTGCAACCTCAAAAACCGTCCTTTTCAAAAAAACTAGTCCTTGTTCGTACGCATTGTTCCCTCCCCCCATCTCAAAATGCATACCATGTTTGTTACCGATTGCCTTAATTGTTGAATCTTCAATATTAACCCGCGAAATTAAAATATTTTCATTCCAGCCAACATTGGATTGTGCCTTAGAATCTTGTCCAACCATTAAAACATGAACATTTGTAGAAACAATATTAGTCTTCTTCAAATAAACAGAACCACGCTGGTCTACATTGAAAACTGTATACGCAATTTTTTCATTTGTATTTTCTTTATCTTCTGTTTTTTGACGTTTTGAAGTAATGGTAACATCATCTAAAGTTGCATTTCCCCTTATACCCACATAAAGTGCAGCGGCATCATTTACATCAATAAATCCACCCGTCATCTGAATGCCCGCATCAGCACCAACGAAAAAAGCACTCTCTCGACCAATACCCTGACCTTCTACTTTAATTTTTGTATTCGTTAACCTAACAGCTGCTTCTTGCTTCTCTGCATAAGCAGCTATATGAGAAGCTTCAATTGTTCCACGATTGACCTCAATTATTCCACTATCAGCTTTAAGACCTACTGATACATTTTTAAAAGCTGAATCGCTTAAAACAATTCTTCCCCCTCGTGATACAACAGCACCATAAATATCTTCTATACCTGAAATTCCTTCAACCTCTACACGCGTTGCCTGAATAACTGTATTAGGCTCCTGTACTACTATAGCAGCAGGCAATATGAGAGAACTACCTTCCCCATTCTTTTCTTTAACAGGTGCAGTGAACTTATATATTTTATCACTAATTGTATGCTTTGCACCATCTCTGCATTCATAAGGTAATTTGTTTTCATCACATGACAGTAATACAAATGAACGAGAATGTGCCTCAATATTTGTGTTTAACAAAAAAGAAAAAATAGCTGCCGTAAAAACACACGAATATAAGCGATTTTTAGATACCTTGCTTATCATTATTTTCAAAACTTTCTTTTTCTCAACAAACACAAAAAATGCCGGTAAAAAATAAACCATACATTAAATACGATAAGAATAAAATAAACAAAGTTATTTTACTATTTTACTGATAAATGACAGCATTTCATAATATGTTTTGTATTTTATGTAAAGAAAGAACAAAAAACTTAATAATACCATTTAGGATTACGCTCTCTTAAAGAACTAATCCCCCAATTGCTGAGAATGGCAACACAAAGTGTCGGAAAAATAATCCCAAAAAAACTTGAAGAAAGGCAAACTTGGGAGAGATATAATCTTAAATTTCTTTCACTACCCAAAAATAAAAATACAATAAAATGAGAATAATTGTTAAGATTTAAAAACTCAAAATGTCTTAATAAAAACACAACACTATGAAATAAACTATACAAAAGTTATAATTGCACCATTTCTTCTACAACAAAAACCTAAGGAAATGCTCACTAGCGTATAAGTTAATGTAGGTATCTAATTCTATATAAAAGCTGTAAACTACCTAGTGAAAAAATTGAATAAATTTTCTCGTAAGTTCCTATCATCAATGTTTTCAATTCATCAATAAACCACTCTAAAAGATATCATCTCGAAATAGACCATAAAATGAAAAGATATTTACATCAAAATTACTTGCATAACGCTTTAATATCTTCTGATAAAATTTAAAATACAATAAAACACTCACTTTCCTGAAATTAAAAAACATCAAAATAAAATATTTCATCAAACTCATTTCTATAAAAATAATCTATTTATTATCGTTAAAGAGGATATTTTAGCAAAGCTATTCTTTGCCATTTTTTATATTGAATAATCTTCTCTAAAAATGCTAACCATCCCCCAATATTATTATCATCTGAAAATAATACATTGCTAAGCTAGTTTCTAATGAATATAACTATATCGAGGATAAAAGAGCAGCACTTTTACTCCCTCACCCCTATTAATATTTTCATTGAACTATTACTTTAAAGATGAATATATTTTACTGTTAGGTCACTTTTTCAAAACTTTTCTATTTTTTATCATTCTGAAGACGTAACATCAAATCTTGTTTTTGTTTCAAAGTATCATTGTCCATAACCTTCTGATACCCTGCTACCATTAAATTGACTAAAAATGAATCACTTCGCGGTGTTGATGAAAAATAGATTCCCTTTGAATCCTGCAATTTGTACCGATAACCTGCTTTAGTCATACACTCATAAATTGCTGCAAATTCACTTGCACGCGAATCCATATTTTCAGAAGAAACGTAGATTGGTTTCCATCCACATTTTAACAGTGCTTGTTGAACCATAGATTTATTGACACCAGGCTTTTCCCCTCATGCCAATATCGATGGGGGAGATTTACTAACACATCCCACAGAGCTTAAAAAAAATCATAGCACTCAATAATTTCAATATTTTTTTCATTTTCCCCCTCCCTCAATATTTACGAATAAAAAAGCCTATAACTCTGTGCTAATTTTTTCACATGTAAGATTGCTAGTCTATTGAGAAAAACAATCCCGCCCCCCTTGCGAGAACAAAAATATAAGGATTATTGATTACAACAGCATCAATATTTAAGGTTGACATTCGGGCTGCTCTTTGTTCTCTTCACAATGAGGACTATTCAAGCGCCTCTCTACACTTCGCTGAGGAATAACAGCATCAGGCTGACAAATTGGAAGATTTTCATACTTTTCACACCACTTTACCCTTCCCAATTTATCTTGGAAACCTGCTTGTATCATGCATGCATTCACAGACTCCTCTGCATTGAATCTCTCATCAGTACTTGTTTCTGTATCAAAACGACCATCAAGATACTGTATTCCACACTCTAACAGAGCTTTTTTTATCTCAAGTTGATCAGCACCAGACTTTTCCCATGCATCTACAGCTGTTTGAGAAGGCTTTTCTGGATAACATCCAGCCATAACAAATAGGGTCATCCCACTTAATAATTTTAAAATCTGCTTCATTTTCCTATCCTTGAATAATTTGATATTATGAAACAATCCATAAATTACTTTACATGCTGTTTTTTCACTTCCAAAATAACGATGAACATTATCAACCTTCATGGTTATTTATCTCTTTCCGATAATTATGCCACCGATATTATATCAAAAATACAGCAAAATTACTACTTAAATCGTATTCTATCAACGTTATGCATATAATTATTCTCAATATTTTGATTACAACCAAGATAGATATTTTATATTATTGCGCCAACAGTTGTAGTCCCCATAAATAAATAGCATTGACATGCTGAATTAAGCCATCCCCACACGGGCATGAGAAACATGAAGGTAGGGATTGTTGATCGTCACAAACAGCAAGACTTAAGGTTTGCATTCAGGTGCATTTTTATATTTTTTACAAAAAGGGCTGTTTAAGCGCTTCTTGACACTGCGCTGTGGAACAACAGCGCCTGGACGACAAATCGGGAGATCTTCGGCTTTATGATTCTCGCACCAAGTCCCTCCCCCCACTTTATCACGAAATCCCGATTGAACCATACAGGCATCAATAGTTGCCCATGCATTGTAGCTGAGTTTTCTGTTTTCTGGATCGGCATCAATAAGGCTTGGCATACCACATTCTAACAAAGCTTTTCCTACCTCAGTAAAATCAGTAACACCATTTTTCTCCCACGTAGCCACCTCTCCTGGAGGAGGTTTATTAAACTGGCACCCAGCTATACCCAATAGAATTATCGCACTTAATAATTTTAAGGTTTGTTTCATTTTTTCCTCCATGATTTAATTCAAGGCTTTTGTTCTAAATGAGATGTGCCATAAAACTTTTGGCATTTCGGACCCGCATCTCCAAGACAGGTATGGGAGCTTATGGGATTCATGATCACTCTCCACCATTCTGTCCACCAGTTACTACCAGCAGGTGCTGTCTCGTAAGTATAGTCATTGCCGCCAATAATTCTGCTTACAAAGTCAAATCTATGCCCATCAAAACCTGTTTCATGCCTCTGTGAATGACCGCTATGATGGTTTGTCATGCTAACAACCGTCATACTTTCTTCCATTACATTGATATCTTGACCAGAAATCAGATGAGAAGCAATAATCGTAGCATCTCATTGTACATCCATATCAACTTTGCCTGTTACCTCAAGGATAAACGGAATCGTTGTTGTGTGTGTTTCAGAGCTATTGGAAGACTTCTCGTGTAAAAAGCCACTTTCCGATGATTGTTTTTTCTGGTCGTAGTGTTCTTGAGCGCCTTTTATGGTAATATTGAATAATTTTGCACCGAAATACAATTGCGGAGTACATTTTGTCCGCCTCCACTTGTAATAAAAACTACTCTCGTATCAATATTATAAAAAATAAGTTTGATCCTTCCTCTTGTGAGAGCAATAATAATAAGAATCGTAAAACTGTCACACGTTCATTGTTCTTTTTAATTTACTCTTCTATGAGATTTTATTGTAATATCTTGCTGCTGTTTATTAAAGTTTTTATAAAAACAATGATACAATGCCTCATGTAACTTTGTTATCCACTATTTTCTACCAACGCCAATTCTCTTTAAGAAAAAAGAATAGAAAAAAAAACTTCACCCCTTCTTTTCAAGAAAAGACATAAAGAACTTTATCTTCGTTTCTAAAAGCAATAGTAATTTTCTAAACAACAAAATTTAAGCAACCAATTTTTTAAAGAGCTTAAAAAAACAATTCTTACAATAACTTCTCTTGTAAAACAGAACTTCATTAATACATTTAGAAAAAGATATCTGCCTATAATCTTGTATCTGGTAAAATCTATTTGCACTGTTAGGCATTTTAACCTGAAAGACTTATATTGATAGCACAGCTCACCATCAAAAAACGCCTAATATTTATATGATTTGGTCGTTACCGTAAGCAATGGCTCACAAAAACTTCCAAAGCAAAATAATAACGAACAGATTTTTTCAATCTAGATTGTTCTAACCTTTAGAGAATAACAATCAAACACCTGTTTTCCTGATGACATCAGCTATTTGTTTTGAGTTTTATCTCTATTCACATTTTATTGCTGTTTCTTTTGCTTAAAATTATAAAGTTTAAGTACATAGAAACAAACAACAAGCCAAGCAATCCAACTAACACCTATAATTAAAACCGGTCGTGTCTCATCAAAATACCATAAGAGAATAAAAATAAAAACCATAAATAAAATAGAAAAAATCGACCCTATTGGCCAAAATGGAATGGGAAATTTTAAACCATTCTGTGCTTCTTTAGGCATCTTAATTCGCATAGAAAATTGTGAAAGTAGAATCATCATCCAAACAAAAACTGTCGCAAATGTTGCCATTGCGGCAATAAGAAAAAAAAGCTTTTCATGATAAAAATAATTAAGGAGAGCACCAAGAAGAAAGATACCGAAGATCATCAAAATAACAAAAACTGGTATACCATTTTTTGATAAATATTGAAACTTTTTTAAAGCATAACCTTCCTGCGATAAACCATGGATCATACGACAAGCACCATACATTCCACTATTCATTGCTGAAATAGCCGCTGTAACAACAACAATATTTAAAATATTTGCTGCATACGAAATCCCAAGATTTTCAAAAATAGATACAAAAGGGCTATCCATAAGACCAATCTCATTCCAAGGATAAAGAGACATTAAAATAGCTAACGTCATGACGTAAAAAAGCAAAATACGAACTGGAGTAGAATTAATTGCCTTTGAAATCGTTTGATGAGGGTTTTGAACTTCCATAACTGCCATGCCAATAATTTCTATGCCACCAAAAGCAAAAACAACAACACTAAAGCAAGCTAAAAAACCAAACCAACCATTGGGAAAAATACCACCATTTTTCCATAAATTATGAACAGTAACGGTAGAAAAATCTGCACCTTCACCCCACCCCCAAAAAATAATTGCTATTCCTAAAATAATCATCGCAATGATAGCTATAACTTTAATAGAAGAGAGCCAAAACTCTAGTTCACCATAGACTTCTACAGCAGCTAAATTAATGCCTGTGATGATTAATGTAATACTCAGTGCCCATACCCAAGGAGCAACATCAGGATACCAAAAACCCATATAAGTCGCAAAAGCTGTAATATCAGCCAAACCAACAAGAATCATCTCAAATACATATGTCCATCCCGTTAAAAAACCTGCTAATGGTGATATGTAATTTGCCGCATAACGAGCAAAAGAACCAGGCAATGGATTATGAAGTATCATCTCTCCTAGAGCCCGCATAACCATAAAAATAGCTAAACCAGCAATACAATAGGCAATCAAAACACTGGGACCCGCAAGCTTAATTGCCTGTGCAGACCCATAAAAAAGACCTGTTCCAATAGCAGAACCAAGAGCTAAAAAAATAACTTGGCGCTTACTCATACCCCGTTTCAGTTCATTTATTGCCATTTCTTTCCTTACTTTTTGAAATGCTGACAATCCACACCACGATAACAGCCCTATGATAAATAAAGCCTCATGTTTCTTTCACAAATATATTTCAAAAAACATCGAAGACCAGCCAGTCCAACACTTTGCTCTAAACAATGAAAAAATACTTTTATTGCGAATTATTCAGCTTTTATAGCCTACAATTTCGTATTATTTTATTCAAATAAAGTGATAATGAATTTTTTCACAATTGTCATTTAATTCATTTCGTATTCTCTAGTTTTTTACAGAGAAAATTAACCTTAATGTAATCTAAACTTTTAGGCTTCTATTTCGGTGCACTGAAATAGAAGCCTAAAAATTCATAACAAACACATTAACTATGCATAAAATTAATTTTTTGTTACTTTAAGCAAACTTTCTTTGAGCCCATAAAACAAACTTTTTATGCCAATTGAATAGCTCAATCAATGATAATACGAATCTCGCAAGTCTTCAAAAGCATGAGAAAATTTATCTACAACCCATCTTTTAAGGACTCCAGCTGTCTTAACGACAAGCTTTCCAATGAAAAAAAAATATACGATAAAAAGAGCATCTTTGATTATTGGTCCGATGATAGCGTTCTCATTACCTCTGGGAATTTGCCCTGAGATAGCAATAAAATCTTTGTTTTTCGCTGAAATAAGAGGCTCTTTCTCTTGAGCCACTATCATAATGAAAACTTCCTCTGGAAAGCTAGCTCTCCTAAAATTTGCATGAATCTCAAGAATTTGAGAGAAAAAAAGAACTGTTATTGAAACACATAATTTAGCACTTTTAAACATTCTTTTCTCCTTTTTTATTTTAAATATCAAAAATGAACTATAAAATTCATAAAGTATTAAAAATAAGAAGAATATAAAATAAAAATTTTATATTTACTTGATACAATACATATATCATAATTTATATTTATAAAAATATAATATCACGAATATATAATTCGTATATATTATTTAACTTATATTAAAATTTCTGATATAAATCAGAAAATATAGGTGCTTTAATTTTATAGTTTCTATAAAATAACAAAATATCTAGTTAACTACAAAAATCAGATATATACAGTAATAAATATACATTTTATTAAATAATTCAAATATAGTATTGCTCCTCTATATTTTCATATGAGAAAGTTTCAAAATTCAATATCCCCCCTTCAGCATTGACCTTAAAACAAATACTATTGAAAACTTAATGAAGGAAAAATTGTTTCTGGTAAAACAGATAATAAATGTCCTTCACGCACAAGTATATGTACTCGATGAAGATCTGGAGCCAGATAGCGATCTTCCTTAAGAGAAGCAACATTTTTTCGTAAACATTCCATAACAGATTGCAAAAAAGTACTTGTTTTTAAAGGTGCACGATATTCAATTCCTTGTGCTGCAACAAGCGTTTCAATGCCAATAAGTGTAAAAAGGTTTTCACTCATGACCAATAACCGACGAGCGCCATGGCAAGCCATTGAAACATGATCTTCTTGATTAGCTGAAGTAGGTGTTGAATCAACGGAAGCAGGATAGGCCATTTGCTTATTTTCAGACATTAAAGCTGCTGCTGTTACTTCAGCGATCATAAAACCTGAATGAAGACCTGGATTATGCGCTAAAAAAGCTGGAAGTCCATAAGAAACAGCTGGATCAACCATAAGAGCAATACGCCGCTGAGAAATAGATCCTATTTCACACAAAGCAAGAGCGATCTGATCAGCAGCAAATGCTACAGGTTCTGCATGGAAATTCCCACCTGATACAACCTCACCATTCCTTAAAATCAAAGGATTATCTGTAACAGCATTTGCTTCAATAATAAGTGTTTTTGCTGCGGCTAACAAAATATCAAAACATGCCCCCATCACCTGTGGCTGGCAACGTATACAGTAAGGATCTTGTACACGCTCATCACCCCGTAGATGTGCTGCACGAATTTCTGAATTCTCTACAAGTTTTTCTAATGTTTTCGATACGGCAATCTGCCCATAATGTCCTCGTAAAATATGGATATCAGGATGAAATGGCGCCGTTGACCCCATGAGGGCATCTGTTGTCAAAGCTCCTGCCAGCAATCCACCACACAATGCCCGATAACCTCGAAAAAGACCGGCAAGTGCAAGGGCTGTTGAGGTTTGAGTCCCATTAATAAGAGCGAGACCTTCCTTTGCCTTTAAAATAATAGGCGACAATCCCGCTTTTTCTAACGCAGCTGCTCCACTCATACGAATATTTTTAAAAAATGCTTCTCCCTCTCCCATCATAACAGCCGCCATGTGAGCAAGTGGGGCGAGATCACCGGAAGCACCAACAGACCCTTTTTCAGGGATGACAGGAATGACGCCCTTTGCAAGCATATTTTCCAGCAAATTTATCAATTCTAGACGAACCCCTGAAGCCCCTCTTCCTAAAGAGATAAGCTTTAAGCTCATTATCAAACGCACAATATTTTCTGCTAAAGGTTCTCCCACCCCACAACAATGGGACAAAATAAGATTTCTCTGTAAAACAGCAACATTGTCCGTATCAATTTTAATGGAAGCCAATTTCCCAAAACCAGTATTAACACCATACACTGGCTTACTTCCAGCAGCAATTTCAGAAATGCGCTGCGCTCCTTTCTCGATAGCTAAATGCGTATTATTATGAAGTTTACCCACTTCTCCATTAAAATAAATATCTTTAAGTTCACTAAGCGTTACCTCGCCCGGTTTTAGTGTAATCATCATGATTTTCTTTCTTCGTTCATTAAAGTACAATGCTTAACATTATTGATCTTTCTATAAAACAAAAAAAACTATAACGACTCTTTAAAGCGATAATGCTTTCTTAAAGGTATTCCTTACAATGGAGTCATTATCCAAAAGTAGAATAGTTGACGATAAATGAAAATGAAATATTGACAAGCACAACCAAAGTAATGGATTTCAAAAATAGATAACACTTTAATTTATAATCATAATCTAGCATGCTGCATATTAAATGAGAGAGCTGAATATCTTAAAACTCTCTCATTCCAAATCTGTGTATGTTGAATAAATCAAAACCATTCGCTTGCACGTAATAAGCGAGATTGGCGTATGGATAAAACTGTAAAAAAGGACTAAAAACTCCTCTTATGAACCGTGTCAAGGGCTGTCGCAACATTGGGAGATGAAAGTGTGGATGGTGCAGGCTTATTCTTTTATGAAGCGTAAAGATGGAAAACTCAATGGATTTATTATCAAGCTATTCTTACTAAACTTATAAAAACCTTAAATAGATAGCTGTCACAATCTATCATGATTGCAAAAATCAAACTCTATAGAAAATTAAAAACTTATTCAATACATCACAACAGAGAAGAAATTGAGCTTATTTGCCACTTCTAAAATTGTATTTAAAGCGCCAGATTAAACCTTGAAAAACACATCTTCAATAAAACCACATAAGACTCGGCCTAACCCGTTATTTAAAATAGAAAATAAAAGAAGTTTTCTTATATCAAAAAAAATAATTAATATATTGTTTTATATTATATCTTTTAAAAAGAGAAATGCTTCATATAGCATATTTATATTTTACTTTTTTGTTATACTGAATCTAAATTTAGAGATAATTTCAAAATGAGTTGTTTTTTTAAGGTTCTTCCAAGCCATTACTTTTTTACTACAAATTTCTGATTATGATAATTTTTTGTACTTTTTCAGTTATTTTTGTCAAAATTTATTAAAAACACTCTCATTTAATAATAAAAAGCAATCATAAAAACAAAGAATTATCAAACATTTCTATTCAATCTACCTCTTTCCATTTTATAAAATAATCTGTTGTTAAACTGCAGTAAAGAAAGCGCTTCGATGCTATAATGCAGAGCATAAGTTTTCTATTTAAACTCTCTCATATTAAATGAACAATGAAAATCAGCGGTAATAAGATGTCAATGTGAATGCTGAAGAAGAAAAAACCTTTCTCCCTCAAAGTCTGCCTTAATAATGCGTTAATTTTCTGAATACCGCCCACTCTGATGTGCTAAAAGAGCAAAAGCAATCATCGATATCGGATTATCCTGCATACATATAGAGCTCACTTCGATACAAAATCTCCAAATTGCCTTGCACTTCATATTTCTTTATCAATGCGACCAATTGCCGCAAATATTCTTTTCCATGGCTCGCAATAGCGCGTTGCGCTTGCGTTGAAGAGCGGCTCATTCCAATAAAAGATTCAGACGAGATCATCATCGTCCAATTATGCGTATGGAAAGAAATTTTTTCTGCTTTTACCCCAAAGCCATCACTCATTTCCTGTAAAAAATCAAAATTACGATAATAACGGGAATAATTTGGACTCATCTTCTCTAACAATGTCTCATAAGCCTCTAGAAATTCGCTATGCTTGAAATCACGATTATTTTGAATAACCGCCATGACACCATTGACCCGAAGTTGATCTGAAATAACGCAAAGCAATTTAGGGCGATCCATCCATTGAAATGCCTGCGCTGCAACGATAAGATCTACCTTGCCTATTTGAGGCAATAGATCTTCGGCTCGGCCCTGATACCAACGCACGTTCGGAAATTTTCTTCGTCCCTGCTTAATCATATCTTCCGATACATCAATAGCATGATATTGGTGCTCGTTGCCTAAAAATTTAACAATCCCCTCTAATGCGATGCCTGTCCCAGCGCCTACATCCACGATGGACAAATTCTTTTTGTTCTTAAAAGGAAAGAGCATGGTCTTAAATAAAGTAAGGGGATAGCGAGGACGATAGCGATTATAATCATCAGCCAATCCGTCAAATTTTTCACTTTGCTGTTGGACACTTTCTATCATAGAACTTTGTCTCTCCTTACAGTTGCTGATATACATAATTAAAAAGTATTTTTATCCAATACGTTAAGCATAACTTCTAAAGGAAGAAAATAAGAACTGCCCTTACCTTCTATTTTTCTATAAAATTGATCCTTACATTTTTCTCTTTTCCAATTATTATCTGCACGTTGCGAAATCCAAAACTCCTACGAAAATAATATAATTTTCTGTAATAATAATTGATATAAATATTATTGATCTTTTATAAGATGACATCTATATTACTATTATTATTTTAATATCAACAAGTCACTTAAGCGTACCTAAAACGCATAGAGATATCAATTTATTGATAAATACGCCTGTTTATAAATTTCAAAATACTTTCCACCAAGAAAAAAGACTCTATATAATACATAAAATATCTGTGGAGACATCTTTATGTTAAATGTACAAACTTCTTCAATGTTTAGAATATTAAAACGATTTTCAATTATTATTTTTTTGGTATGGTTAGTGCCATTTTTAAGTGGTTGCGGATTCAATGCGATACCAACAAATGAAGAAAAAGCACACGCCGCATGGAGTGAAGTGCTCAATCAATATCAACGTCGTACAGACCTCATCCCTAATCTTGTAGAAACAGTTAAAGCTTACGCAGCTCATGAACAAAGCGTTTTCACAAATGTAATTGAAGCACGTGCTAAAGCAACGCAAGTCAATATTAATGCAGATATGTTGAATAATCCAGAAATTATGCAGCAATATCTCAAAAATCAAGCAAACTTATCAAGTGCACTTTCGCGGCTTATGGCTGTTGTTGAAAACTATCCGGATCTTAAAGCAAACCAAAACTTTCTTGCTCTTCAGTCACAATTAGAAGGAACAGAAAACCGTATTTCCGTTGCGCGCCGCGATTATATTGAAACAGTACGTGCCTACAATACTGCACTCAAAACAATGCCGACGATGATTTGGGCAAAGTTATGGTTTCGCGATGCTAAACCCATGCCAACTTTTACCATCGATACAGATAGCCAACAAACACCAAAGGTTAATTTTAATTAATGAAACTATTTCGATACTCTTTGCAACGTATTGTATTTCCAAAATTATGGGCTTTTATCTGCTCTCTGTATTTAGTTGCTGCATTGGGAAGTATCGCTTGTTCGCAAATAAAATTTCCTCATTTAACAGGGTATGTTAATGATGTAGCTCATTTGCTCGATAATGCAACCAAGGAAGACTTGATAAAAAAACTGGCAGCACTCGAAGAGAAAACGGGAGATCAAATTGTTCTTGTCACACTCCCTACTCTTTCGGGCAATGATATAGAAACATACAGCAATTCTCTTTTTCGTACATGGGGATTAGGCCAAAAGAAGATCAATAATGGTGTATTACTGGTCATTGCACCAAATGAACGCACAGCACGTATCGAAGTAGGCTACGGTCTGGAAGGAGAACTAACAGATGCCATTTCTTCTGTCATCATTAATAGCTTCATGATTCCTAATTTTCGTGAAGGAAATTATCAAAAAGGGATTGTCGAAGCGGTTCATGCAATTATCAAAGTAATCACACAAAGTGATGCTGATTTTTCTTTTCGAATCAATCAAAAAGCTAAAGCTGTTGAAGAACAACGTAAACAAGCTGAAAAAGAAGAAATGATTATCAATACAATCATGTTTTTCATTCTCTTTATAGTCGTTGGTTTGCCCATTCTTGCAATGATTTTTGGTAAAAAAGTAGGCCCACAAAAGTATCTTTGGATGGGGATTATCTTCACACCTTGGTTTCTTAACTTAAGTGCCGGTGGCAGATATCCTGGTGGAAAGTTCGGAGGTCCTCGAGGTGGAGGGGGATTTAGGGGTGGTGGTGGATCATCAGGTGGTGGCGGTGCAACAGGAAGATGGTAAAACGAGCATATAACGATTTTTTTATAAAATTCATTGCACTTCTTATAAACTATCTCTTAATTTTATTCTTTTTTTATTTTTCTGATTACAATATAAACTCAAACATCAAGATAAATATTACTAATGACATTTGAATTGAAACATACGGATCGTAATCACTTATCACATCATTTTAATGCAATTCTAGGCAATCCACCAGTTGAATGGAAGATAAGTGATCATCTAGTTGAGTATCCTGAAGCTCTGCGTTATATGCAAGAACGTGTAGAAAAAATTCTTGCAAAAACCGCACATGAACAAGTTTGGCTTCTTGAACACCCTTCCCTTTATACAGCGGGGACGAGTGCCAACAAAAAAGATCTTTTAGCACCCCATTTATTCCCTGTTTATGAAGCAGGACGTGGAGGTGAATTTACATATCACGGTCCAGGACAACGTATTGCTTATATCATGCTTGATCTTAAACGCCGAAAACAAGACATTCGTGCTTTCATTAGTGCATTAGAAGAATGGATCATACAGATGCTTGCAAATTTTAATATTAAAGGCGAACGACGAGAAGATCGCGTTGGTGTCTGGATTAAACAGCCTCATTGCCCATCAAAACAAAATGATCTTTCTTCTGAAAATAAAATTGCAGCTATTGGCATTCGAGTGCGCAAATGGATAAGCTTTCATGGAGTTTCTATCAATGTTAATCCTAATTTAGCCCATTATTCAGGAATTGTTCCTTGTGGAATTACAAACCATGGTGTAACAAGCTTTCTTGATCTAGGGTACTCTGTAACAATGTATGATATTGATATCGCTCTCAAACACGCTTTTGAAGAAATTTTTGGTCCAACAATTGATGTTTCCTAAGTGCATTGATTTTTAAATAAAAAACAGGCATAAAATTTATTTTAATAAATATTTTATGAGGTGGATAGTTAAACGCTATGAGCGATAACAACAAGGATCTTTTTAGTGTTTTAAATAAAGCCCAATCTCGGGTAAATACAAAAGAAAGCACTCTGCAGTCTCCAATGAAATCAAAAGCGATGATTTCAAAAAAAAGTGCGAAAGATATGCAAGAAGATGACTATAATGCTCTCTCTATTCGAGTACTTGAGGGGTTAGAGCCCGTACGTTTACGCCCTGGAATGTATATTGGTGGAACAGACAGTAAAGCACTTCATCATTTATTTGCCGAAATTATTGATAACGCGATGGATGAAGCTGTTGCGGGTTATGCAGATTCTATTGAAGTCTCATTAGATAGGAACGGTTATATAACCGTTACAGATAATGGACGCGGTATTCCTGTCGAAAATCATCCTCAAATGCCTGAGAAATCTACTCTTGAAGTTATTATGACACAACTCCACTCAGGCGGAAAATTTGATGGAAAAGCTTATCAAACTGCTGGTGGGCTTCATGGAGTAGGAATTTCTGTCGTCAATGCTCTTTCTGATGATATGGAAGTTGAAGTTGCACGAGAACGAAAACTGTACCGCCAACGTTTCTCACGCGGTATTCCTCAATCTGGATTGGAAGATCTGGGAGATGTTTATAATCGTCGTGGTACGCGCGTTCGTTTTCATCCTGATCATGAAATTTTTGGTGAAAAAGCAGCTTTTGATCCAGAAAAAATCTATAAGATGACATGCTCCAAAGCCTATCTTTTTGGTGGCGTAAAAATTCGCTGGTGTTGTGATCCCGTCATACTTGAAGGCGCAAAAAATATTCCTGAAAAAGCTGTTTTTCATTTTCCCGATGGGCTTAAAGACTATTTACTTGCGTCACTAAAAGATGAATATCGAGTAACGTCAGAAATTTTTTCTGGCAAAACACAACAAAATAACGGCCATGGCTGCGTTGAATGGGCGATCGCTTGGCATGGTGGTGATTCTTGTGTGCAATCTTACTGCAATACGATTCCTACAGGAGAAGGCGGAACACACGAAATAGGATTACGCCAAGCTCTTTTGCGTGGATTGAAATCCTACGCTGAGTTAATAGGAAACAAGCGCGCAGCAATTATTACGTCTGACGATATTATGATTTCAACAGCCGCAATACTTTCAGTCTTTATCAGTAACCCTGAATTTGTTGGACAAACAAAAGATCGATTAGCAACCATTGAAGCACAGCGTATCGTTGAGAATGCAATCCGCGATCCTTTTGATCATTGGTTAGCAAATTCCCCACAAGAAGCAACAAAACTTCTCGATTGGGTTATCGAACGTGCTGAAGAACGTGTTAGACGACGCCAAGATAGAGAAATAAGTCGAAAAACTGCTGTCCGTAAATTACGTCTGCCCGGTAAACTTGCAGATTGTAGCCAGAACCATGCTTTGGGTGCTGAACTATTCATTGTTGAAGGGGATTCTGCAGGAGGATCTGCTAAACAAGCAAGAAATAGAGCAAACCAAGCAATTTTACCTCTTCGTGGTAAAATCTTAAATGTCGCTAGTGCTGCACATGAAAAAATGAACTCAAGCCAAACAATTAGCGATCTTATCCTTGCTCTTGGATGTGGAACACGCTCCAAGTATCGTGAAAAAGATCTCAGATATGAACGTATTATCATCATGACAGATGCTGATGTTGATGGTGCTCATATTGCGTCACTGCTCATTACCTTCTTCTTTCAAGAAATGCCTGACCTTATTCATCAGGGACATTTATATCTTGCCGTCCCTCCCCTTTATAGAATATCGCAAGGAGGAAAAGTTGCTTATGCTCGTGACGACATTCATAAGGATGAATTGCTCAAAACTGAATTTACTGGAAAAGCTAAAATCGAAATCGGGCGTTTTAAAGGGCTGGGTGAAATGCGCGCAGAACAACTTAAAGAAACGACTATGCATCCTCAAAAACGTACATTGCTTCGTGTTTCTATTGATGCCGTGGAAATACAAGAAACGAAAAAGACTGTAGAAAGTCTCATGGGAACAAAACCAGAAGCACGATTTCGTTTCATACAAGAAAACTCTACTTTTGCTTCTAATCTAGACATCTAATATAAAAAATATCCCTTTCAAACCACTGCGGCTGCGTCAATCACGCGCAGTTGCGGATTGATCGTTCCATTCCAATAATTCAAACTAAGATGACCAGCTAAATGAATCATTTCACCAATATTTTCAAAAAGAAAATCACCAAGTGATGTCCCTACAGCACGAAAAGCTATTCCTTGTAGTTTTTTTCCTTCAACATTAGATACAATGAGGCGAAGATGTCCTTTACCAACTTCAGATAGATTCACCAGTCGATGAGAGGGAAGAACAAAAACAGGTGTTGCATTCCCTGCCCCAAATGGCCCTGCTTTTTCAAGCAATTCAAACAGCGCTTCATTAACACCGGAAGCAGAAAGAGAACCATCTATACTAAGAGATTTTTTTGCACGCAACTGTGAAACCATTAAAGAAACTTTTTCTTCTAGCCATTTTCGAAAAATTTCAATTTTTGTTGATTGAATTGTAATTCCTGCTGCCATACTGTGTCCCCCTCCTTTTTCTAATAAATTTAATGTAACAGCTTCACGAACGAGTGCTCCTAAATCTATACCATTAATTGAGCGTCCCGACCCTACGCCATTTCCATCTTCTTTCAAAGCAATAGCAAAAACAGGACAAAAAAAACGCTCTTTGAGACGGGAAGCAAGAATACCAATAATTCCCGGATGCCATTCTTTATGAGAAATTACAAGCGACAATGGTATTTCTTGATCTTGATAAAGAGAAGTAATATAAGATTCCGCTTGTGCTAATTGAATGTTCTCCATTTCTTGGCGTTCTTGATTAAGCCGATCTAATTGTTCTGCTATTCTGTCCGCTTCATCTTTATTCTCACAACTAAGCAAACGTGCTCCCAAAGCTTGATCACCAATGCGCCCTCCTGCATTAATTCTAGGACCTAATAAAAAACCTAAATGAAAACTATTAAGCGGCTCCCCTATTCGTGCAACCTTTGTTAAAGCTGTTATTCCTAGATTATGCATAGAACGAGCAACTTGCAGCCCTTTTATCACAAAAGCACGGTTAACCCCCTGTAATGGAACAACATCACATATGGTTGCCAATGCAACAAGATCAAGCATACTGAGAAGATCAGGCAGTTTCCCTTTGAATTGTTTTTTCCGCAGTAAATGATGAACCCAAGCTAATGTAACAAAGACAACACCCGCTGCACATAAATGACCCTGTTCAGAAAAATCATCAGGACGATTAGGATTAACAAGAGCAATAGCTTCTTGATGAATCTCTGACATTTGATGATGATCTAAAATCACAACATCAGCCCCAGCAAGCCTAGCTGCTTTTACGGCATCTGGACTGTTTGCGCCACAATCAACAGTGATAATTAACCGAGCGCCTTCTTGCACAAGCATCCTCATTGCTTGTTCATTCGGACCATAGCCTTCAACAATACGATCAGGAATATAAATTTTGACTTCAATACCAAAATAACGAAAAAAACGCGCTATAAGTGCCGATGAACAAGCACCATCAACATCATAATCACCAAACACAGCAACCTGTTCTTGATTGAAAAGAGCCTTAACAATACGCTCTGCAGCGCATTGCATATCCCTAAAACTTTCTGGATCAGGCATAAGCGTACGCAATGTTGGATTAATAAAAGCAACAGCCTCAGCTTCATCCACATCTCTTGCTGAAAGTACTCGAGCTAGCTGATCTGGAAAACCAAATTTTTGAGAAATAGCGCGCGCATTATTTATCCCTTGAACATCAAGGGCATCTAACCAAGCTTGACCACAAGCAGAAGATTCAACATTGAGAAAATAACGAGGCGACTGCATTATTGTTTATTTTATAATGAAGAACGATAAAATACAATCATGCGTTAAAGATAAAATAGTCTTTTGCAACATTCATTTTAAATTTAAATGATCCACAAACTTCTTTAATATGGTATTATAATACCTCTCTCATAACATGCTGTTTTATAAAGTTTTTATTTTCTCTTGACGTCAATCAAAAGACATTATATCAGAGCAAGTAGTATGCGTTAAATATTTCGCTATGGTAACAATTTTCAACGCAAAACAGTAAAAATTCCCTTATATTAAAAGGGTTCTAATAAAGGATACTTCTATGGCAACTTTTTCACAAAAGCCAACTGAAGTGGTGAAAAAATGGGTTATTATTGACGCAGAAAACCTTGTTTTAGGTCGTCTTGCCACATTTGTTGCGAACCGCTTACGTGGCAAACATAAAGCTACATTTACTCCACATGTTGATGATGGTGACAACGTTATTGTCATTAATGCAGATAAAATAGCTCTCACTGGCAAAAAATATACGGATAAAAAATATTATTGGCATACCGGCTATATTGGTGGAATAAAACAACGTACAGCACGTCAACTTCTTGAGGGGCGTTTTCCCGAACGCGTTATTGAAAAAGCGGTAGAACGTATGATTCCTCGTGGGCCTCTTGGTCGCCGTCAATTGAAGAATCTGCGTGTTTATGCTGGAAACCAACATCCACATGAAGCACAACAGCCTGAATCTCTTGACGTTGGTGCTTTAAACCGCAAAAACAAAAGGATTGCTTGATTATGGCTGAAATTAATTCTCTTTCTGAGCTTAGCATAGTAACAAGTATTACAGAAACACATGAAAATGTTGTTCCTGTTCACGTGCAAAAGCTTGATTCACAAGGACGTGCTTACGCAACAGGAAAGCGTAAAGACGCTGTTGCACGTGTATGGATTAAACCAGGTTCTGGAAAAATCACGATCAACAATAAGGAATTTGACAAATATTTTGCTCGTCCTGTTCTTAGAATGATTCTTCGTCAACCAATTGTTGCAACAAATAGGGATACCCAATTTGATATTATTGCAACCGTTGCAGGCGGTGGTCTTTCCGGACAAGCCGGTGCAGTGCGCCATGGCATTTCCAAAGCTTTAACCTATTACGAACCAGAACTTCGCTCAATCTTGAAAAAAGGTGGGTTTCTTACCCGTGATAGCCGTGTTGTTGAACGTAAAAAGTACGGTAAAGCAAAAGCACGTCGTTCTTTCCAATTCTCAAAGCGTTAATTTCAATTTTTGCAATGCATAAAGCCTCGGACAAAAACGGGGCTTTTTCCCCTACTAAAACAAACTTTTAGATGAATGTAGGAACAAATCTATACCGATTAGAAAAAACAAGAATGCAAAACAATCCCTTCTCTTAAGATAAAAGGCAAGAAAAATAGACCGAAAAAATTCAAAACTTCAGTTTCAATTTTTAAAATCTGTTTTACTAACTTGTAATATATCCACGTGCTGAAGCACAAAAATATTTACGCGACAACTTTAACAATCTTATAAGCTTTTCAATGCTTTTTCTATCACCACTTAACAAGCTTTAGTCCAAGAAATGCTTTACCATTGTGATAAAATGAGGGACAGAAATAGGCTTTGACATATATTCTTCACATCCACTGGCACGAATTCGCTCCTCATCGCCTTTCATAGCAAAAGCTGTTACAGCAACAACGGGGATTGATCGAAGTTCTTCATCTTCTTTTAATTGTTTAATAACATCTATTCCAGAGACCTCTGGCAACTGGATATCCACAAGGATAAGAGATGGCATTGATGAACGCGCCAAATCTAATGCCATAAGACCATTACGCGTTTCAACGGTTTCATAACCACTCGCTTCTACAAGATCGCGAAATAACTTCATATTAAGCTCATTATCTTCCACGATCATGACTTTTTTTGACATTCGTATAACTCCACCCTTCTCAGATAAAATAGAGAAATAGAAATGAATTCACATTCTCTTTGCTTAAGATAAAATGATAAAATGAATTGTAAACCACAAAGAGATTAAAAGATTCCAATAAAAGCATTTTTGCAAATATTTGTAAGACGCATCGCTATACTTATTCAGTTCATCAACATAAAACCCACAAATAGTCGTAAGATTGTGTGACCTTGTATTTTTTGAGTTGATATACAAAGTTTATGGATATCTCAATTAATGCATTCGCGTTTTCATCATAAAAAAATATCAACCACAAACTTAGCTAAAATGCGCATTTTGAAGAGGAAAAAATTTAAGTAAATTTAAAAAGCAACTGATTAGCTGAATTTAATGCACCATATACTGGCATCCACAAAACAATATCTTAATGATATAAAAGGATAAACTTATCAATGTCATTAAGATTAAAAAAAATAAATAAACCGTGATTAATTATCACGATTTATTTAATATAAAACATTCAATAACAGAATAATATATAAGTTTTATGTAAAAATAACTTGCTGTATTTATACAGCTTTTTTACAGTGAGGGACGCGTAAATAAAAGTTAGGGAATAGGATTTTTAACATTTCTCTATAAAGCACGCTTCGCACAATGTTTCTAATGTTTCTTTGAAGTCTGCTAACGCTTCTTGATGTAAGCCATCTAAAAGTCTCATAAACGCAACAACAGTTTCACGTTGCAACGGAGTAGAAGGCTTTATGATGATGCTTTTTCGACATGCATAGGCTTCTTTTTTTAAGAGAGAAGCCTTCTCTTTATCTAAACCGTAAAGCTCTATGATCTTTTCCTCCAGTCCTACAGGAACAGATTTTTTGCCAATCTCGACAGAAGATAAAAATGCTACAGATATGTCTAATTTCTTAGCCATATCTAAGAGGCGTTCGGAGTGATCAATGCGAAGTTTCCGTAAAATTTTACCAAAAGATGTAACCATATAAAAAGTCCTATTAGAGAAGAAATATTTTCTTCTGATTCTAACAAATCTTTTTATGATTTTCTTCAGTTATTACGAATCAAGAGTTCTTTTCGGGGTGGTTTTTTAGCAAAACCAGAGGTCCAAAGGATCGCTATTCTAAGATGTTCTAACTTTTTGTTATCCATCTTTTAAGATGTAAGAAGCTATTCTCTATGGCGTCCACAAAACGGGAAAAATCTATTACAAACATAAAGAGAATGAAGGCAATCCACTTCATGATTCGTGACATCATCTTTAAGCCTTGATAGGTCTCTATCATCTCATGAAGAAGCTGTTGTTCTGTTTCTGTAAGATCTTTATCTTTGCTGCTTCGTTTCTTGACCATCTTTCCAACCACATAAATGGGCTCCCTGCTTGTTATGCTTCAAAATATCTCTTGCAAGGTTGGAACTGATGACCTCAACATCCTGATTATCCAAATAAATGGGCAACCAGCCACCACAAGAAACAGACCTATTTGCCGCGCACCCAACGAGAAAGTTCAGAGCGCACACCACCATCACTTTTTTGATTAACTTCATTTTCTACCTCAAGACGGGTTGTTGCTGTCTTTAAAGCATTCTCTGTTTGCTTTTGCCGTTCGCTTTGCTTGCCAAGCTGAAACGCCTTGGCTAAAGCCATAAAAAAAACGGCTAAAGCCGCTGTAAACATAAGAGAATATTTCTTTAGCCAAAAAATCATAAGCGTTGCTCCCGAAAACGCTTGGCGACAATCACTATGCCCGTTACAGCCGCTAAAACCATGATGCCTGCTAATGCCCATTGCACCGGACCATTGCCTGCTAACAAGCCACCAAAACCAGAACAAGACCCTATAATCGGGGCAAGCGCTTCTATCTTTAAAAGACCGCTTGCTGTTTTCGTTTCTACCCTTTGATAATTCGAAGAAACATAAGCCCCTTTTACCCATAATCCCGCTTCTGCTGCTCGACGGTTGGCTAAACCCGCAAGAGGCTTCCCACCGACCTTATTCCATTTCTGTAATTCTAAGGGTACGGCTTCATAATCCCCTTGATTAAGCTTCTTCAACAAGGTTGACTTGCGAAAAGCTGCTGTTCCTACATTATAGCAAAATGAGACCAATGCCGCGAATTGGCAATCCGTTAACGAAACCGTCACCGATTCCTCTACCGTCTGCTCAAATTGCTTTAAGTCTTCACAAAGGATTTCTTCTGCTTGCTTTTGCGTAATACGCATGCCTTTTTTGACAAGGGGGTGACCCGCATTGCTGGTGTGACCATAACCAATCGTCCAGATACATGCCGTGTCTCTATATGCCTCTAAACGCAATCCTTCCCATTGTTTGATAAGCTCTAATCCTTCTTGCGATATCTTTCTCATCTGACGCTCCATAAAAAAAGCCCCACAAAAGTGGAGCCGGATAAAAATGTTTTCTTATGATCTCTATTGACTATGCTCTTTGATCAGCTGCTCGACTTCTTCAACACGAAAGCCAAGTTGAAAGAGCGGCGCATAGTCGCTTTCCTGTAATTCATACTGACAACGCTTTTCTACAAAATCACCATTTGAATCAAACGGTATTTCTGTTGTTCGACAAACCTTATGCGTATCATCTTCTACCCCCTCTTCCCCTTCACTGAGTTCTTTGACAAAAAACCAATAAAAACGCGTTGTCAAAAGCATCTCTAGCCTTCTTACTGTTTCAACTTTGTCAAAAGAAAGCATGTTCAGATAATCTTCTTTGCTATTTAAATGTTCTGGATATTCTATCATCTCTCCCTCCTAAACAAAATGACGCGTATGGCTACATCCACGCGCCGCAACTTGTTCATTTCCACCATTGACGATCATGGTGGCTCGAGTAAAACGCCCATTATCCGTTGTATTACTCCAGCTACCACCCCCTAACAATGCTCTCATTTCAAACGTATTTTGCGTAAGGCTTATGGGTATAGGAAACGTGCCCGATAAAAATTGCCAAACATAACCGCAACCATCCTCACAACCGATATGCGAGATCATTCGACGATTCGCCGTATCCTTATATCCACCTGAAACCTTAGAGGTTGGTTCTTTCTTGCCAACAATATGTGTCTTTTCATTGCTTCCATACATAGCAGAAGCAAACGCTTCATCACTCAGTAAAGATTTTTTAACACGCGCCATATCTGTTACATGTTCGGTATAATTACGGTTTGTTGTTATATTGGTACGATACATTGATTTCGTATTTTCACCCGTCCCTGATTGAAGATAAATATCAACCCAAAGATCTTGCAAAGGATCATAAACCATACCTTCTGGTGAACTATGCGGACGGTGATTGAGACACCAAACTGAATTGGGTAAAATATCCCCTGCTCTATAACCAGACAATGAATGACCGGAAATCGTACCAACATCCGCACAGAGCGTATGGAACCCTCCTATCTTTCGCGAATTACTCACTGTGTAATTCCTTGGATACGTAGAGTTTTCTGATAAAACAAATTTATGAGACTGTCCTCCATCAGAAACCAAATAAACATAATAATCCTTCCCCGCCGAAATAGAAGAAACGTTTATTATTGTATCTGCCGTATAACTTGCAACCAAAGTATCATTGCCTAATGCCAAGGTTATACGCGTTCCTTTCTTCAATGTGAGTTGTTTTTTCCCTGTCGCAACAAGAAAAGGGGTGGAAATTGAAAAAACCGTTAAATTGGACTGTTTCAGTAAATTGTTTACCTCTTCCGCTAGCGCTTTTGCCTGTGAAGCTACTGTATGGGCTGTTGTTGCCGTTGCTAGGGAATTCTTGATCCCTCCAAGCTCTTGTTTCGTCGTATCGGCTGTTTTTTTGGCTTCTTCTGCTGTCCTTTTCGCTCTATCGGCTACTTCTTTGGCTTTTTCGGCTTCGCTCTTGGCTTGATAGGCTTGTGAATCTGCCGACGCGGCTTTTTTCTTGGCTTCTTCGCCTGCCGTTTCTGCTAAACTTGCTGTAAGCTTAGCACTATCTGCTGTTTCATTCGCTTTGTGGGCTTTATTCCACGCTGCATTCGCTGTGCTTTTTGCATTTTCCACCTCACTACGCGCTTGCGTCGCATCATGTCTTGCATAACCAGCAGACTCCTTGGCTTCCTTGGCTATTTTTTGTGCCTCTTCCGCTTCTTCTTCTAAAGACGCGGCTTTCTTACCCGCTGTTTCGGCTGCCCTCTGCGCCTCTCCTGCTATATATTTTGCATTACTCGCTATTTCCTTGGCTTTTTCTACTTCATTCTTGGCTTCATACGCTCGGTCATCGGCTTTCTCTGCTATTTTCTTGGCTTCTTCACCTGCCATTTCTGCTAATCTGGCTATAGTCTTAGCGTTATTGGCTGCTTCATTCGCGTCGTAAGCTTTACTCCACGCTTCATTCGCTGTGCTTTTTACTTTTTCCACCTCACTACGCGCTTGCTCCGCATCATGGTTAGCATAACCTGCTGTCTGTTTGGCTTCTTTAGCTATTTTTTGTGCTTCTTCTGCGGCTGCTTCTAAAGACGCGGCTTTTTTACCCGCTGTTTCTGCCGCTTTCTGTGCTTGTTCTGCTGTATATTTTGCACTATTAGCTATTTCCTTGGCTTTCTCTACTTCACCCTTAGCTTCATACGCGTAGTTATTGGCTTTCTCCGCTATTTTCTTGGCTTCTTCACCCGCTGTTTCCGCTAATCTTGCTATAACCTTGGCGTCCTTCGCTGTTTCATTCGCGCTGTGGGAATTACTCCACGCTGCATTCGCTGTGCTTTTTGCATTTTCCACCTCACTACGCGCTTGCTCCGCATCATGTTTGGCATAACCTGCTGTCTGTTTGGCTTCTTTTGCTATCTTTTCAGCTTCACCCGCTACTGTCTCTACCTGTGATGCCTTCTTTTGTGCACCATCAGCTACCTTCTTTGCCTCTTCGGCTATAGACTTCGCACTACCTGCTACTTGTTTTAGACCATCCAAAGCACCTTTCGTTTCTTCTGCTACCTTCTCTGCTGCTTCCGCTTTACTCTTTGCTGCTGTAGCTATACCCTTCAACGCCTCCACACTCGCTTCACCTGCCGTTTCTCCTGAACGCACCGATGCTTCTGCTGCTACCTTCGCTTCGTTGGCTATTCGTGTTGCTTCTGTTGCACTCTGTTGCGCTTGATCGGCTTTCGTCTGTGCACTATCCAACGCACTTTTGGCTTCTAAGGCTGTCGCTTTGGCGCTCCTTGCTTCTTCTTTTGCTTCTTCTGATAAGCTTTTTGCACTAGAGGCGGTTTGACTTGCTTGTTCACTCGTGGATTTCGCTTCAGTCGCAACAGTCTCTAAATTTTCTGCTTTAGATTTCGCATCGCTAGCCTCTTTTACAGCTTGCTCTACTTTCGCTGTCGCCTTATCAACGGCGCTTTTCGCTTCCTCCGCCAAACCCTTCGCCTCAGATGCCGTACTCTTAGCTTCTCTTGCTTCTGTTAATGCTGTAGTCGCTGTAGATTTTGCTTCATTCGCAACTGCCTCTACACTTTCGGCTTTAGCCTTTGCTGTTTCTGCTGTCTCCTGTGATGCTGCTGCCAACCGTTTTGCTTCTTCTGATAATGTTTTAGCTGCCTCAGCACTCCCTTTCGCATCATTGGCTATACTAGATGCCCCGCCCGCTGTTGTTTTCGCAGAAGTCGCTTCTCTTAATGCCTGTTCTGATGCCTTTTGCGCCTCTGTAGATGCCGTATTCGCTTTTTCCGCTAAACCTTTCGCCTCTTCTGACGTGCTTACAGCTGCCTCTGATTGTGATTTGGCTTCTCTTGAAGCTGTTAATGCTGTCTCTACTCCCGCTTGTACTTGTGAGGCTGTTTTTGTGAGTTCTGTAACAGAAGATGTCGCACCTTCTGATAACTCTTTTGCTTGTTCTGCAATATCCTTGGCATCATCGGCTGCCTGTTTGGCTCCATCTGCCTTTAGACTTGCTTGCATGGCTACAGTCTTAACTTCATGACACGTTGCTACCGCCGTCGCTGCTACTTGCGTCGTCTCTGTTGCTGTTTGTGAAGCTTCTCTTGCTGTTTGTTCTGCACGCGTTGCAATGGTCTTCGATTCATCGGCTAACCTCTTGGCTTCGGTCGATAAATTAACAGCATTCTCACTGCTCTGTTTGACCTCTTCAAAACGTTGTAATGCCGTAGCCAATGAACCTTTCGTACTATTGATTTCCCCTGAGGCTCTATCGACTGCTGCTTTTGTCTCTTCTGCCATGCGCTTCGCTGCATCAGAAGTATTCTTGGCTTCTTCTGCTAAGCCATTGGCTGTATCCGCTGTCTCTTTCGCAAAGCTAGCCGTTGTCGTCGCTGCTTTAGCTTCTTCCTTCGCTTCATGAGACGTCGTAAGCGCTGTTGTCGCTGTTTGAACTGTTTTCGTCACTTCGCTAAGCGCTTGTTCCGAAACCCTCTTCGATTCTTCTGCAACCTGTTGCGCACCATTCGCACGCGACATGGCTTTTTCTGCTTCTTGACGTGCATTAACAACCTGCTCTAACGGCGCAAAGGTTTCATACGAATACAAAGAGGCCGTCCCTAAAAGCTTCGGAACAACAACGCTGTCTTGCGAAGTCCCTTCTCTGATTTCCTCTTTCGTTGCAACAGGTATCAAATATTCATGTTCATGATCGGGTATCTTCATCTGTTTTATTCCTTCATTCAGAGGGCTTCATCCAATGAACACTCTTTCAAATCTTCAAGCTCTTCGCTTAACGCCTCTAAGCGCTTCTCTAAATCTTTCAGTGAACCATCAAGCTCTGTTTTCAAAGCGGCTTTCAGTAAATCAAAAACCCCATGAAGAGGCGCATGCACAAAACCTCCCCCCGAATACAAAACGACCCGTACTTGAGACGGGTCGCTAAGCTCTGATATTGCAAACGGTTTTAATGACATTTCAACTCCTCATGTCTTGATCCCATAAATTACACTCACATTAACGGGGCGCGTTTCAACACCACCAACCCTCTCTGCCATGAGATGATGTTCATGATGCTCTCTGTCATTCAGACCGTCTGTTATAGGCGTTGAATAATATAAAAAATTAGCAAAGGGACTCCTGATAAACCAAGGTAAACGCGGCGGCTTGTCTTTTTCTGTAAACCAAAAGGGAGTCTCTACCTGTGGACTTCCTGCTATTTGGTCAAATTCTTGATTACACTTGTCCAAAGCATCCCCACTCAAACCTACACACTCTTCGTCTATAGCTCTCTTGCGCCTTGTCACGCCCGCTTCAGTAGAAGAAATATCCCGTTTCTTTCGAGAAGAAAGACCTTCTGATGACGCGGGACCTATAAAATGTTCATGCGCTTTTAAAGAACAGGGTTGTATACTTGCAAAAGAACGCCAAGGGTCTAAATTGCGTTCATTATCAAGTCCCCGTAAAAACATTCCTCGAAAATCGGGAACATTAAATGTCGTGGCGCCATCACCTTCTCCCCACGTCGTCCCTATTACTTCAAACAAGGCTCTATACGTTCTTCGCGAATAAGCCTTCCCATCACATGGCAACCAACCATCTGGCAAGCGCTCCATTGCAAACGGTCCTATCAGACCGGAAGGTAAACGTTTTAAGGAAGAAACTTTGCCCCTTGTCGGATTGAGAATTTGCCAACCAGTTATATCTTCATCGTAAATAACGGTATAAAGACAGCCATCTTGTATCTCTCCTCCCGATAAGGCTAATAAACCGGTTTCTGTCGCCTTATAAACGGGCTTACCAGCTAAATTATTTAAAGCAATTGTTGTCGCCCCAACATTCTTGCCCTTCGCTTTAAAACAAACCGATATGCCATTCTTATACTCTAAAAATGCCGATTGGCTTAGAAGCCTTATCACGCTCGTCTTTTGGTTATTATCAACCGTCACAATCCCTTCAAGCACACCCCCCGTATCCGATAAATACTCACTTACCCGTTGCATCATAAAACGAGCGCTATTATTAACCGTGTTAGGGTGCTGTCCCTCTGACCAATTAATTAAAGCATCAGCACCACCATTCTCAGATGCCGTTAAAGACCAATCATAAATCGTGGACATCTAAACCTCACATCTTGATTCCAAACACAACACTCATATTAATCGGGCGCGTCTCACTTACACCTGAACTTGCCAATGCAACATCGCGCATATGAAGGTGGGAATGGGGAAAGGCGAGCTTATGGTGCACGCGTATATCCTCTGCTCTCACGCCCAAACGTTCAGCAAGCTTCAACCTTTGCTGGTCATTCAACACATATCCCCAGATGATCGTCATATCACCATGCCAACTCTCTTCCTGATTTTCATCATTCAAAATCGTAAAGGATTGACCCCCATGGTCATGCTTTCTCATTGCGTCATTTTGTAAAGTGCCAAGATAACGAAAGCGGTCTATCTCGCGGTCATCATCAACACCTCGTAAAAAAACACCACGCAAATCGGGAACATTAAACTTCGTCCAACTATCAGCGCCTCCCCACCTGATCCCTATCGCTTCATAAAGAGCAGGATAATCACTACGCAAATAAGCCTTCCCATCACAAGGCAACCAGCCATCTGGCAAAACTTGCATCCCAAAAATCCCTATCGTCCCTGGTGGATAAACGGGAATAACCGGCTCTTGTGATAAAGAGAGAGGCGTAGGATTTAAAACTTGCCAAGCATGATCCCTATAAACCAAGCTATAAATGCATCCCCTTTGAAGCTCGCCCCCAGATAAAACACGAATGCCTAATTCCGTCGCCTTGTAAACAGGTTTAGCCGCCAAATCATTCAAGGCAATTGCGGTTTCCCCAACATTCTTGCTCTTCGCTTTAAAACAAATTGATATCCCATTCTTATACTCTAAAAATTGCGATTGGCTTTGAAGTCTTATCAACGTCGTCTGGTGTTCAGTATCAACCGTAAAAGTGCTTTCAATCACACCACTCGTATCCGATAAATATTCACGCACACGCTGCATCATCACACGAGCACTATTATTCAGACTACTAGGACGTTGTCCTTTTGACCAATCAATCAAATCATCACAATAGGCATTCAAGGAGGCATTTAAAGACCAATCATAGATCGTCGACATCTTACACCTCATGTCTTAATCGCAAACAGAACACTCACATTTACTGGACGCGTCTCGCCTTCACCAGTGCTCTCCAAAACAACCTCTTGGTTCTCATCAAGAGTATGAGAACTTACAATGTAGCCCCCTAAATTCTCACGCTCTATGCCCATAAAATTCGCTAGAGAGCTCCCCCCAAACAAGCCTAGACGATAGCCCAACACATCCGTCGTATTCCCATCCCAAAAGTTTTCGTTGCTGGTAAAATGAGACATCGAAAGGCTCTGTCCTTGATGTTGATGCGACTCGATTAAATCTGTTTGCACACTTGCAAAAGAACGCCCCTCATCAATATTGCGCCCTACATCAAGCCCCCGTAAAAACATTCCTCGAAAATCGGGAACATTAAATGTCGTGGCGCCATCACCCACGCCCCAAACCGTTCCTATCGTCTCAAATAAATCACCATAATCACGACGCAAATAAGCCTTCCCATCGCAAATTAACCAATCCTTTGGAATCCCGCGCATTCCAAACGTTCCTATAAAACCCGTGGGATAAAGACTGCTTTCTTCTACTAAAGGGAGTGAGGTAGGATTAACAAGATGCCAATGATCTCCATTATAAAACAATGTATAAATGCACCCTTGTTGGATTTCCCCTCCCGATAAAAGCGATAAACCCGTTTCCGTTGCCTTATAAACCGGCTTGCCATCTAAAGCATTTAAGACAATCGTGGTCGCTCCAACATTCTTACCCATAGCCATAAAGCGCAAAACAATACCATTCTTATACTCTAAAAACTGTGAAGTGCTTGCAAGTCTTATCACACTTGTTTGTTGGACATGATCATTTGTAACAATGCCTTCAAGCTCTCCACCCGTGTCTGACAAGTATTCCTTTATGCGCTGCATCATCACACGGGCGCTCGTGTTCACACTGCTAGGACGCTGTCCTTCGGACCAATCAATCAAATTATCCACGCGCGTATTATCCGACGCTCTAAGCGACCAATCATAAATCGTTGACATTTCTCGTGAATCCTAGCTTCTGTAAAACGGTCCGTAAAACGCCCGCATGAATGGCGTCATCAAAGGATTATCATCTTCATCACTCTCTTCTTCTTCCGAAGCCTCTTCTTGTGATGCTAATAATGCCCGTAAAACCTCTAACAAGTTGTCTCTATTTCTAATGTCACCATGCGCTGTAGGACTTGCTCTATGAGGCTGCCCACCATACATCTGTAATACACGGTTGACAAAATCACTTGCACGCATAGCGTTGTTTCCACCATTCAAGCCAACCGCATTGCTCCCAACAATTTGCGCCGCATTGGCATGGGGATTTTGAAGAAGCCGCGCGGCTCCTCCTGCTCCTTGTTGATGGGCTAAATACAACTCCGCTTCACTAGGCGCTCTTCCCAAAAGGCGGCTTAAATGATTGCGATTATCAAGCGTCAACCGCCCCATGGCATCAGCTGCTTGTATGGGGTCAAAACGATCCTGCAAACCATATTGTTTGGCGGTGCTGTCTATAAATTGATACAACCCACCAGCAGAAGAGCGGGGATTCCTTGCATTCGGATTGCCTCCACTTTCCACTTGCGCAACACGGTACAAATAACTCTCTGGCAAACCATAACGCGCTGCCGTTTGCCGTATCGCTTGATCGACTGAAGGACTATAACGGGTCATAGCCTAATCTCCTCCCTTACTCAAATGCACTCAATAAATTCAACTCCTCCGTTGAGGCTTTTCCCCCACCTCCAAACAAAGCAGCAGAAAGCTTTTTGAACCATTCTTTTGTCGCATATCCCTTATGATGCGCGTTTACCATGCGTTGAATGAGAGCTACAATTTGATCATTCTTAATCTGTGTTCCCCCTGTTAACAATTTGACAACATCCTTTTCAATCCGTTGACGCTCTCTAAACGCCGCCTCTTTGAAAGGAATCCAAGCAGCCTTCCCAGCAGCTTTTGCTAATTGTACAGCTGCATCATGTTTACCCGTTGGCATATTGACGTTATGCCTAAATGATATCTTTTCATCCGCTACACGACCTGGTATTCTATTATAAAAATCTGCATAATTAGCTTCTTTTTCGACAACCTTCTTAACAGCAGAAGCTTTATCGGCTCCATAAATCTTTGCAAATCGTTCATACAGATCATTCGTACCAAAAATATCTTTTGCCTTGGAAACTTGATCTCCTAATTGCCCCATACCTTGTAAAAGTTTTGCCCTTGAGCCCTTTTTAAAGTATTCTTGTTCTCCCTCTGATAATTCATCAAAGATTTTACTGAACTCATCCTTATTAACTGCCTTGCTAAGGATTTTAGAACCTTTACCCATAGCATCTACATGTGAACTATATTGATGATACAATGCCCGCCCTTTCTTATATTCAGACGATATATCATCCATAATCTCTAATAACTTTTTGTCGATATCTACTAAGCTACGAACTTTGCTATTGTTTCCTTGCCTCTTTTCTGCCCGTATCATAAAATCAATAGCCTCCTTAGTTTTATGGAGAATACCCATGTTGGGTTTTTCTTTAAGAAGGCTAAATTTTTCAGAAGAAAACGGACTGGCTTTATTACCATCACTAATGAATCCCCTTAGCCCTTTATTATAAGCTTGTTTAAAGTATGGACGCTCCATTAATTCATTAAGTGCCCCATAATATTTCTCTCCTATTGGTATCTTTTTAGCTATTTCATAAAGAGTATGGGATGCTTCTTTCCTACTCGCGATAAGATCACCTTTTAAACCTGTGACATTTTGACGAGGAACAAAGTGTTCATCAGCAGCTTGATGAATACGCTCCCCTCCTCCCAGCGCTCTCTGCCCAGCTCTTTTAGTCAAATCAAGATAAGCTCCTTGATTTCTTTTCGCGATATCAAAAACAAGATCTTGTAAAAAAGGACTATGATCAGCTACATAATCGGTAGGAACTGCTTTTTTAAAAGATTCTCCTAGCTCTTCAGACGCCTCCTTACCTAAATGTTTACTGATTGCTCTTAACGTGTCTGTTGCAACACCTTCCTTATGAGAAGGAGAAAAAAGTCTTCGTATTCCGCTTACCGGATAACCAGCTAAATGGGCTAAAGCACTTCCAGCCAATGCCCCACCCGCTCCTAAACCTGCACCAGATAACGTACTTGTAAGTGTATTACCAAGTCCTTCACCTTCTCCCGCTCCATGTAATGCACCAGATGCCGCCCCTACTTTAAGCAAATGCGGCAATGTTGTTTTGTTCGTGATGCCTAAAAACGGGCTTGCAAATCGACTTGGGGGTAACTGACCTGCTTTCAAAAAGGCTTGACCTAATTTTGACCCCGCCACATTCCTTGCAAGTGTAGGCGCTACAAAGCGTGCTCCTGAGGCTAACAATCCTCCCCCTAACGTCGCAAGTGAAGGGATTGCCGACCCTAAAGCATTTCCAGCAAAAGAAGTCCAATAATGTTGATCACTCATCCTACGATAATAATCACGTATTCTATTGGCTTCTTTCTCATATTTTTCTATGGTTTTCTTATCTCCAGTCCAATAGTTGATAAGCCCCTTCGCAAAAGCCTTTATTGCCAACTCATCATCAGAATCACGTCCTGCCGCTGTGATCCCTGCAATCTCATCATCTAAATTAAAACTCAAACCATGCTTTAAAGAGTTCCAAAAAGCTTCACTTTGCGTGATTTCGGGATGTTGGGATGATGTTTCGTATTCATCTTTAGGGATACGACGTATAACCCTTATTCCAGGACCAAAATCTGGAAATGGTTCCTCTACCGATGTTTCGTATTCCTCTTTAGGGATACGGCGTATAATTCTTATTCCAGGACCAAAATCTGGAAAATCTTGATGAGCATTATTATGATGAACCATTTATCTATCCCTAATAATGTCATATATATAGTTACCGTCTGGTATGGATACTCTTTCTCCAATAGCAAGTTTTTTAATATCTTCTCTGCTACTTATAGTTGGCAAGTTTTCAACACCTCCTTGCGGCATCGACTGATTAGCATATTGAGTAGAATACTTTAGACGCGATCTTACTTCCATTCCGTTTGACAACCTATAAATTTCCTCATCATTCAGTTTTTTAAAAAGATCAAACATATCTTTGATTTTTAAGAGCGTTTTATATAGTTCTTCTGGTTTATCGCTAATGTCCATAGTACCATAAGATGCTACTATGCGCCTGCTTTCTTCATTAGATAACGGTCCAACGCCTAATTTCCCGCCGTCACTTTGCTTTTTGATTGCTTCAATCACTCGAACAAAGACACCACCTTCAAGCGTTTTTAATTTATTTTTTAATGTTTTTGCAGCAGTATCGGGGAAAATCTGAGCAAAAGCACCGACCTTACCAGCAGCCTTTTTGGGATTCTTCTCTATAATTTGAAGAGCATTGTTAACTGTATCCACAATATGATTAATTTCTTTTGCTGCTACAGCAGCAGTGTTTCTCTTACCTATTTCCCACTCTTCTATGTCTCGTTTTTTCTGATTATACTCAAGTTCCTGCATCGACCCCTTAACCGGTCTCGCTCTACGTTCACCTAATTGTGAATTGGGATCCCATTCATAACCTTTATCTAACTGAGGTTTATCACCACCTGTTAGCATCGCACTAAGCATTTGCGGATTACGTGCCATAATAGCAGCTTCTTCTTCACTATAGCCTTTAGACTTTAGATACTCGACAGTCTGGTTAACCTGTCCTCTTTGTTTATCTCCTTCATTAAGACGCTTCACACCACTTGCAAGCGCATCCCACCCAGAACCGTCTGATGAAGATTCTGCCATACCTGCAAAAAGATCTTTGAGTTTCTGATACGCATCTGATTGAAAAAACTTATAAGTATTGGACTGTAAAAATTTCTCTGCATCTGTCAGTTCAGGAGTCGGTGTTGGGGAAGCGGGTGCTAATGGTTGCGTTTGTTCATTAACATGAGGTTTTAGTTCTTGTGGAGTACTCTCTAGTGCATTTGGCATAGGTGGCTGTTGATCAACTCCAAGAAGCATATCCGCTCTAGGAACCGTATAGGGCATAAATGGTCCATATGGATTCTGCATGTTCTGTAAATAGGGGTTGGATGGTGCATGTGCTTTCTCTGGTGTCATCATACTTTCAATGGCTGACCCCACACCCATAACTGCACTGGTTTTTGGATACTTTGCTACGAATTTCCCCACGGGGCTCTTTGTTATTAATTGTCCCAATCTGTTCGCCCCTGTAACCGCTTTGGGAGCAATATATCTAAAAATATGAGGCGCAGCTCTCGCTGCCATAAAAGCTGCCCCAGCTAATGGAAATAATAATGGAAATGCCATCACGCTCTCCTACAAAACTATTCTTTAATGATTATACAGCTATTGTTTCTGTTTCTTATTCATGTGATCTAAAAAAAACTTGGATGCTCCTCCTGCCAACGCTGCTCCCATTGGACCACCTGCCATGTAACCAAAAGCCATTGGTGCTGCCTGAAGTGCCAGAGAGCCTATTGTCCCTACATTTTTCCATGGACTATTCCCTTGTATCATCGAAGCTGTATTATTATTCGTTGTCGTGCCGTAATTTCTTGCAAAGCCATGACCGGCATTCATAAGCATATTCAACCTATTCCAGCCGCTATTGTCTTGTTCCAGCCAACGTTCTCTATTGGCATCAACAAGGCGTTGATTGTGGGCATCAAGCACACCTCCCCCTTGTATGGCATTGGAATAGGCATTCCCATAACCCTGTAAGAAGTTATTTGAAGCTCCTAACTGATTTTGATTGGCTTGGTCTATCATGGCATTGGCTTGCATCATGCGATCCGCATCACGATTATACTGGTCTGCTGTAGCACTTGTAGACAAAGCACCAAGTTCATTTGCCAATACACCCGTATGTGCACCAGAACCATAACGACCCGCACCGGCAAAAGAGCTGTTAATCGTATCTCTGACGCGGTCTAAGCTATTTTGAAGCGCAGCATTAAAAGACGGATTCTGTCCAACCATATCACCAGAAGCCACTCTTCCAAGATTGCTTGCTGCCGACGTTGGATTATAGATTGTATTCATCAAAGAGCGATTGTGATAATGCTGAGGAATACTTCCAAGACCACCAATTCCATAGCGTGTTTGAGCACTTAACGGGGCAACACGCGGTCCCCCATACACATTACCCCCAATCCCTGTATCATACATTTGATACGCATCTGCACCCCCACGCTTAAAGACATTCTGCATCCAAGTGGGAGGGGCGCTTGTTTGTACCTGCTTCTGTTCTGTCGTTGTTGGTGTCTTGCTCCCCATGTCACAATTCCTTCCTATAATAAAGCATAGCTATGCCATAGCCTTGCTTGTCCAATGCGCGCTTCCAACCTAAACGACCCAAGATCTCCATTTCAGAAGCCCCATTCTCACGCGCCCAATCCTCTACAAATGTCAAATTATCAACTTGATCAAGAACGCCCTTGCCACTACATTCACAAATCAGAGCGCGCTTCTTTCCTAAAACTGTCTGTTGTATCTGGGTCGTGAATGCCGCTAAAAAGCGCTCCTCATCATCCAAAACAAGCCATAACTGTTTCTTACCACTGCAAATCGCTTCAAGGAGCTCTTGCAACGTGATTTCATGTTTAAAACGTTCCACATACTCTCTAAAAGATTCAATGATGTCTTCCAGATAAGGCGCTATACGCTCCACATCCCAAGACGTGGTCAAAAAAACTTTTGCCATTACCCTCTGCCTAAAGGACGTAAATCCACATTAAACCCTGTGATATGGTTCCAATGAACGCCTTCAGGAATACGTAATTTAAAGCGGTGATAACGATTGCGCGAACGACCATGATAAGCGCCCGTGACATATGAACATGCCCTCTCTTGGTGCCATGTAATCGGTGTCTGATGATTACGAAGCCGACGCTCTCCAATGCTTAAAAGACCTTCCGTCGTATCAACTTCGGCAAACATTTTCGTGATAAAGTTAAAACTTCCATCTGGTGCTCCCATTTCTTGTGAAACAACCGTTGCCTCCATCGCTGCTCCCGTAAACATAACAAGCCGATTGTTATCATCAAAAGCACCAAGCATTGGCGCGCCACTTTGCCAACGAGGGCTGTCTAAAGAAGCCGGCAAGGACTCAAGATTGATCGAAATCTCATCTAACTGTTCTAAAGTATAACCTGTCGTAAATACTGGAAACAACGTGAAAGGTTTTCCCTGTAGCGTCGACCATTTCTGCAAGCCCCAATCATAGACAAAGGTCGTTTGCTCGTTATTGCCTCTTTTTAAGGACCAGTAAATCCGGTTATCAATGGGATCTATCACTCCTTGCATCTCATCAAGAGCAAATTTATCAAAAGTTTTAAAAACCGTTCTATCAACCTTCTCAAAGCCTATCGGCAAAAGTTGACCATCCAAACTCATCTGATAAAAACCACCATCACCTGCAAAAAAAGCATCACTCCCTCGACATGCTATAGAGGCTGCACTGCGGGCTCCTCGCTTGTCTTGTATCTTTTGAAACGTAAATACAATCTTAGAACCCGCAACAAAGGTTCCTGCATAAATAGCAGAACGCATAAAAATGAGGGGATTGGTGGACTCTGTTGCCCCTTGAACATATTCTCCATCCGGAAAATCTTGAAAATCGCAATCTTTCTCTTTAACTGTCCAATGAGTAGCATCTTCCAAGCCAGACCAATGAATGCGATTGGGGTGATCTGTCAATTGCATCAAACAAACAAAAGGTCCCCAAACCTTCACCAAGCCTGCTTTCGGTGGATTGCCTCCTAAATCTTCAAACCGTTCAGAGCTATGGGTATTAAAGACTTGCGGTTTATCATTTTTATTCACTGCAATAATTCTTTGACCAAACAAAGCGAACGACCATTGATTATCCTCATGTGCTTGATACGTCACACCATTTTGGCTGATGTCTTTCCAACCCTTCGTTTGACTATCATAACTGTAAAGCTTTTGCTTGCCTCCTACGATTATCTTAACACCATTGCCACTTCTAAACGCTATTGAACCCAAAGGCTTTTCTTCTAAAGGATGAGACACAACCATTGCACTAGGCATGGGTATGTAACCGCCATCTGCCGGTAAAACATTCACAAGTGTATCCGTAAAGCTACCGTTGACGATCGCAACATCTGGTCTGTAATCAGCGATTGGAAAATAAACCATCTTAAAAATCCGTTGGTATTATTCTGGTCACGTTATGACGTTGAGACGTCTCTGCACGCAATTCATGCAACTGTTCGTTAAAGTCATTGTACGCTGCCGTTGCACAATCGGGTTCTTTAAGAATATTCTTGTACAGTTCATATTTTGCACGCGCCTTAATCAAATCAAACGCGTGCACAAACCATGGATGCTCCTCATCAACACTCTCTATCTCTGATAAACGCAATGGAGAGAGAATGAGTTGAATCTGATAGGCTCTATCCGGCGTGGGATAAAGATGTAATTTCCTATCAAAATAACTGTAACAAACCGGCGTTCCTTGCTGCTCTGATGATAACAAAGGCTCTAAAGAAACATGATCCTTACACTCCAATGCAAACTTATGATGTTGATCAGAACTCAGATAAACGTTTTTGATTTTAACAGCTGTTTCAATAGGGCGGGTAGTGCTTGCATCATAAACACCTTGTCCCGCCCGTGTCTCAAACACCACATCACGGCTTTCGTTAAAGTAAAAGGTCTCTCGTTCACAAAAACGAATAGCTGCAAAAATGCTTTCTTGGATTTGATGAACATACTCATCGGCTATGTCATCAATCTCATCTTGAATGACCGACACTAAGTGCGAAAGTGTTCTCTTATGACGATAAACATCTCGCTTTACAGGTATCGGTCCTCCGGTCTTAACCCGAATATAATGACGTGTCATCAAAATACCTTTCTGTGAGGAATATTATTATTGACATTATACATTATGTGTATTACAGTACACTAATGGTGTTCATTCATAAAACGATAGAATTTGATACTTGGCTTAAGAAACTTAAAGATAAAAGCGTTAAGGCTATTATTCTTCAACGTGTTATACGCTTAAAACAAGGTCTTCTCGGTGATGTTAAATTCTTTAATGGCATAGGTGAATTACGTATCCACTATGGTGCTGGTTATCGAATTTATTTTATCCAAAAAGGCTCTGATTTTATCCTTTTGTTATGCGGTGGAGATAAATCAACGCAGAAAAGGGATATCGAACAAGCATTAAAGTTAAAAGAGGAGTACAGTGATGAAAATAACCCCATTTAAACCAGAAGAATATCTTGAAGACATTGAAGTACAACAAGCATTTCTCAATGAAGCCTTCAAAACTGGTGATGCTGCTCATATAGCGGATGCCATTGGTATTGTTGCTCGCTCTCAAAATATGCGTGCTTTAGCAAAAGAAACCAATCGAGAACGCAGTGGATTATACCGCTCTTTAAGCAAAACAGGTGACCCTAAACTTTCTACCTTAGTCGCTGTCTTATCTGCCCTTAATTTACAACTCTCTGTACAATCTGCTAATTCATAAACTGAGAGGAGTTAATAGATATCTCCTCTCAATTTTAGTGATTGGTTACGAATTCAACGACTATACTTGCTTGACCAGCTTGTACCGTTTTGTCCGCTTTAGCATAGAGAGTAAGTTCTTCATCATAAGGGACAAATTCCTTCTGATTGGTGGGCTTAACTTCTTTGACTGCCTGCTGTTTGATTTCTGCTTCCCCAAACTCAGTCCCTCCAGCAGTGCTGCCTATTTTTACCTTCGTGTCCGAAAATGCTGTCTTAACATATACTTTGATCGAAGTAATCAAAGCACCACGAGGTAGCGTACCTATTCTCATAGCGTTTTCTTTATCTTCATAGCTAAAATTAAGCCGCAAAAAGCTTACCTGCTGCGTATGAAGACTTCTCCCTTGCAAGGGCTGTGGTAAATAATCTGCCATGTCTTATCCCCTCAATGATTTGTCACGAATTGCACAACCACAATACATTCACCAGCATCAGTGGTTTTGTCTCGTGTTGCATAAAGGGTCATCTCCTTATCATCTGCAACAAAAGACTTTTGATCTGTTGGCGTAAAATCTTGCGTGCCTTGGGCTTTGATGTCTTTTTCACTGAACTCATTGCCTCCATAGGTGCTGCCTATCTTTAATTTTGCCTCAGAAAACGCGGTCTTGACAAAAGCCTTCATCGAAGTGATCAAAGCGCCACGAGGCAAAATTCCGATTTTTTCCGTAAGATGCTTATCTTTATGCGAGATATTCAAACGTAAGAAACTCACCTGTTGGGTGTGAAGATTTCTTCCCTGTAATGGAGGTGGTAATTGATCTGCCATGTCTTGTTTTCTCCCTATGATTAATTATCAGGTTCACCACTGTAGGTGGGGATAACAATCGTTCCAAAATCTTGCGCTGCTTGAGAGCTATTTGGAAATTTGAAACGGGTTTTCTTCATGCCAATCAGTGTTTTCGCAGACAAACCATAGTAACGTTGATAGTCGAAATGCTCTTCCACCAATTGATAGCGATTGACATTGCGATTGTTCCCAAAAGCCATAACGATACTTTGTGCTCCAAGAAAAACAGCACGACGCACGCTTTTTTTCGCTGCACGATTTGTCGAGTTAACACCATGGGTAACATGTTCAGATTCACGTAAAATCACACCATTATACATGCCTAAAGAACCATCAAAGATTGGATTTTTGGAACGCGAACCGGTATAAGCAGCTTTCTGAATATCAAGCCATTGACCAGTCTCTGTATTGGTGCGCAATTGCATCACTTGTGTTGGATGCAAATAGAGTACATAAACACTCTCCCCATTCACACGCACTGGTCGAATTTTGGGATTAGCAAGTTTTGCCATTTTTACAGCTTCATCAATAAGCTTCAAACTAAAGCTATGTTTGTCTGCTTCACTTAGATCTTCATCCTTGGTTTTCTCATCTGGACGGATAATTCGCTTACTACTTGGTGCAAGAGGTTCATTAAATCCATAATGCACATTCTCGATATCTATCATCCGATCTTCAAAAGAGATTGTCCTTGCTGTATATCCGCAAGCTTGAATGAAAAACATCAAGCTTAAGCGATCTGCATACCAATCAACTAAGCCATCTTTTGCTTCGTCACGCAAATCAAACGTTGTACGTTGTTGCGCTATACTACCTTCATTTTCTACACGAACTGCATGCGAAAGTTCGTCAATATAGAGTCTGTCATGAAGGAATTGTAATGCCTCTTCATTCCCCTCAAGCGTCTGTCCTGAGGTAACACCCCGTCCCAAAAGCTGTGTACGTAAGCTAAATGTAACACAATCCCCTCTTCCTTTCTGCATTTCGGTTTTTAGTTGAATAATGCTGTTTGAACCCTTGCCTATAAGGGGGGCAATAGGTATCGCCTTTGAAACTTCTGTATTTAATAATTTTGACCACGTGCTTATCGCATGAGGATCATCTGCTCTAACTGTTGTTAATGCCATTGATTTTACCTTTCTTTGCTGTAAAAAAACCGGCTTAAAAGCCGGACCATAACCCTGCATAAAACAGGCTAATTTCTATAAAAATGCACTCTTAATACCCGTTACCAGCACCATGCAATTGCCGAAAAATTGCTTTATTTTTCGGATTTGATATCCAAGCGTCAAATTCTTCTTCTGACATCCTATCAATGCTTGCTAAAGTGATTGGTCCAACACTCCCCCCTCCTCCAGATGCCGTTAAGGTTCTCGCAGAATTCTGCCGACTTTGAAGTTCTGCAACTTGATTATTCGCTTGTAATGCTTGGTTCTGATAGCCAAGATTTTGCGCTATTCTATAAATCTCTTCTGCCGGATTGAGATCTCTTTGTGCACAAGTCGCTACAAGCGCATGCAATTGATCTCTTATAATCGCATCTATTGTGTTTTGTTGTCCATACTCAGGATAAAGTGATGACCAAGAACTCAATTCCTTTGCGCGTGCCTCATAAAGAAAATTTGCCGCGGCATCAAAATCACTGGATTTATTTTGAAACGACTTAACAGAATTATTAAAAAATTCACCAAGACGCATATCGTGCTGCTGCTGTTCCTCAGCTTGTCTTAGCGCTTCTTTCTGTTCCCTAATATACGCATCCTGCTCTCGAATCTTTTTTCCCATCCAACTCATATAGCCAATAATGTCTTGTGTAGGGTCTGGGGGTGCATTTTCACCTTCAACCATTGGTGTCTGGGATTGGGGTTCATAAAGCTTGACAAGCGCTTCACGAGCTTGTTTGGCTTGTTGCTCCACACGCTGCTGTTCTATACTAGGAACAATCTCTGAAGGCTTTTCAACGGGCTGTGCAACCGGCTCTGGAGACGTGATGTCATCATTATCAATCGTTTCACCATCATAAGTGCCAGCATCAAAAGAGTTCTCATCATCAAATACCGGTGCACCAACCCTATAATCTTCATTCATAGCTTCGTTCATTTCTGCATTCATTCTTTCACCTCTCTCAAATATGCATGCCTCTGTGCAATGCTATTCTCTCTCGCATAATCTGATTGTGTGCTTGTTCATTGAGAAGCTTCTGACGTTCAATGTCATGCCTCTGTTGCATCATTTCGGCTTCCAATTCTGCTCTCTTTTGACGCATGAACAATTCAATCTGCTTTTGTTGCAAATCCATCTGTTGCATCTGGCTTTTAGTCGCAATATCCTGCTGCTTTTCTTGCAACTTCATTTCTTGTTCCGGATCCATTTGCTGTTGTTGGGCTTGTTGTGCCATTTGCTGCTGTTGCATCTTCTCACTAACACGATTGAGTAATGACGCAGGCAATGGTGAATAACGAAGCAAATCAAGCATGATATCCGGTGTTACGGCATTTTGAAGCAACGGTAATAATTGCGTGATAATGCCAAAGGTACGCTCTTTCTCATTCGGGCTGGTTGGAGCATCATCAACTACAATATCATACTCGACACTCGTTACTTCTTCACGCGTCAATGGAATATATTGCGCGTTCTCCTCACCCGATATCCGTACCAAGCGACCATCAGACAAATAATTCTGTATAAGGTGTAAAATAATCTTACCTTGCCGCTTGCGATACAAACGCAAGCCATCAAACAGACAAGCAAGCAGGTTAAGACTAGATTGACGCCGTTGTGCCTCTAAAATCCCTGCTTGTGAGACTTCTCTCGTCCCGATAAACTCAGGCGATAAGCCCGTAACTTGGTGATGCGGCATTATATCAAAAAACACAATAAAGTCAATAGGTTGTGTGAAGTTATTTTATATGAATCCACTTAAGAATCCACACTTTTATACGTGATTCATTTGACTATTTTTTATATAAGATTGCCATGTATGAATAGACCATAAAAAGCAAATCATAATGTAAATATTATAACGCATGTAAACGTTCATATGAAATGAAAAGCCGATATCATTCATAACAGTTCATAAATTTTATGATACGTTTTTATCACAGCACAAATCACATTGTTTTAAATTTAGTCGTTTGAAAATATCGATAACATACGTTTAAAGATCACATCTTGTTTTAAAGATTGGATTGTTAATCACATAAAAGAGCAAATTAACATTCGCCAAAATTGGCGAGCGCAAAATAGAGAGCTGTCATAACAGCATCATCATAACACCGAACATTTTAAAGATTGCATAAAAGGATTTAAAGACAAGATCGATTTTATAACCACGGTATTTTTTTACCGAGGTAGGAAATAAAGGTCATGAAATTCAAAATGCTATATCTTATGAAATGAAAAGCCTTTTAATGAATAGATTGCAGGCTAGTCTTTAAGAATGGAACTATTCGCTTCCACAAAAAAATGGAGGCAAATAATGCCATGGCAGTAGAATAACTATCTACTTTAGATTTGGTACTAAAAACATTTTAAAAGTTATAGTTTAAAAATACGAAACCAAATGAGCTCTTTCCAAATTTGGGGGCAGCTATTAAGACAAAGATAAGCAAACAAACTTCAAAACCATTGTAACATCATAAGGTATGGGTTTTTACTTAATTTTGAGTCAAAAGCTGTAATGTTTAAAGAATGCTCTATTCTAAGATAATGCCTCCAAAAATGGACCGGCTAATATTTAAAGAAATTAGGTTTTAATGAAAAGTACAAATACGCTTATGAGAACCTCTTTAAATGCACGTTTAAACGTTTGAAACATAAGATGAGATCTTTATAAGAAACGTTAAAACTTTTTTTTATAACAGTTATAACTTAGTTATCATTTGCTCTTAAAAACGTTTCATTTATGAGAAAACTAAGATTTAGCTTTCACAGCAGAGCAAAATCTTAAAAACCTTACACTTTATAAAAGCGTTTGTTTATTTATCTTATGAAAAGCTGCTTTTAAAAACCAACGCTTCCAAATGTAAAAAGAACGTTTTTTGCAGATATTTATTGAATATGCATTTGCTTTTGATTGGATTGTTAAAGCTACCGAGCATTTTGATTTGTTTGATACGTTTGATAGCCATAACAAGCGTTATAGGCTCTCTCATTCAAATGAGTGATTAAAGATCATACGCACATTTACATTCCTTTTGATAAGTTTTCATATCTCTCATAGAGCGCTTGCAATATGATACGTTTTGTATATATGCATTCATTACTCCATTGTGGATGATTCATTTTAATCAATAAGAAACGCTATTTGAAAGCCGCGTCATATCATTTGACACGGCTTTTTTTATGTTACTCTCTCTTTTATGATATTTTTATAGCAATGCATTTTATATGCGTTTATACACCATAAAGAAAGCACGCCCCCCACGCCGTTCTTTATTCTGTTTTATCAGTTATATTGACAACATTATCCCTTTCATACACCTCACAATTTTTTGGAACCAACCTTACTTTGCTTTTTTTATTGATTTTTGCATTGCCATAAACACGCCCCCAGATCGTTGCACAATATGAGATTTTAGCATTGCCATAAACAGAGCCATAAATCTCACAAGAGCCACTCACACAAGCATTTCCATAAACCTTGCCATAAATTTTAGCACGACCATTAATAACAGCATAATTATAAACTTTTGCATGGCTATAAATGCAAGCAGAGCCACAAACCTTGGCATGACCATAGACGCGTGCATAACTAAAAACCGTAGCATCATAAGAAACATGCGCATGATCATAAATATGAGCATCAGCAAGAATGCGGGCACTACCATTCACATGAGCATACCCATAAACATTGCCATAAACATGAGCATTGCCATAGACAAAAGCATGGTCATAAACTTTAGCATATTGAGAGATAAAAGCCTTTCCATAGACTTCAGCATTGCCATAAACTTGACCACAGACTTGAGAAAAATGGCGTATTTTTGCATTTTCATACACTCTTGCATGACCATAGACACAAGCCTCATCATACACCCAGCAATTACCATCATGGGATAGGTTAACTTCCTTTTCAATAAAGCCGCCTAAAGACCCCGCCTTTATATCATCGAAATCTTTTAAAGCACGAATGCGATAAAGAGTTATAATATTTCGAGTAAGAGCATGTTTGATTTTTTTGATTTCACTGGTTAATTCATATTTTTTGCACATAGAGATACCCTCACAATTTAATGTGATAAACATTTGATAAAATTTGGAATGGGAAAATTTGAAAGAGGGGCGCCCCCGCCGCGCCCGCGCGTCTTTACGCAGCGTTATTTTCAATAATCTTTACAACGGTATCGTTTTCATAAATTTCACAATCTTCAGGAATTCCATATGCATAATAAAAGTTTTGTTTGACATATGAATAACCATCTCTTTTTAACCTTGCATTGCCATGTACCAAACCTCTAATGGTGTGATAACCAGTCACTTTTGCATTCCCATAAACAGAACCATAGACCTTAACATACCCACCCACGCTAGCATTGCCATAAACCTTGCCATAAATTTTTGAAGAGCTACTTACAACAGCATGATCATAAACCTCAGCTTTGCTATAAATGCGTGCACTTCCTGTTAATTTTGCATTCCCATAAACCCTTGCATATTGATAAACCCACACCTTATCAGAAAGATGCGCATTATCATAAACATGAGCTCCAAAATACACGCGGGTTTTATCATATATATGCGCATTGCCATAAACAAAACCACCAATGGCAGCATTGCCATATACCCTTGCATTTTCATAAACACGACCAGATTTTACAACACAAGCATTATCATACACCCAGCAATTGCCATCATGAGAAAGGTTATCTTCCTTTTCAATAAAGCCCCCTAAAGTACCTGCTTTAACATCAGCAAAGTCTTTTAATGCTTTAATGCGATAAAGGGTATGATTATTAATTACACGCGTTTCATTTGTGAGTGCAAACTTCTTTTGCATGAGCACAATTCCTTTATAGAGATTTAAATTTTTAAATGAGATGTTTAAAGGAGGGCGCCCCCGCACCGCCCGCGCGTGTCATTTACGCAGCATCACTTTCATATTCGCTGTCATTATCATCGTCATAATACCCTTCAAAATCAGCATAATACTCATGACGATAATAATCATCTTCGCTCCCAAACTCAGGATATGCATCATCACAGATATCTTCATTAGCTGTTAAAGAGGCATTGCTATGAATATATGAAGAACCAGAGATAAGAGCATCACAAATAACGGCATCATCAAAAACACGTGATTCATCACAAATGTAAGCAGAGCCACTTATTTTTGCATTGCCTCCGACATGAGCATCATCACAAATGACAGCATTATCGGAAATATGAGCATGATCAGTGACACGGGCGTTATCATAAATTTGTGCATTGCCTTCAATTACAACGGCGTTGCTAGCATGCGCATTACCAGACAGCTTTGCATTGTCCTTTAATGTCATACCTTCAAAAATAGCATTCCCATAAATTTGAGCATTACCATAGACATCAACAAAAAAGCTTTTTACTTTAGCATTTCCAAAGACGCGTGCATTTTGAAAGACCCGAGCTTTATTATACACCCAGCAATTACCTTCATGAGAGAGATTATCTTCACTTTCAATATAGCCACCGAAGTCACCTTTTTTCACATCATCAAAATCTCTTAAGGCTCTAATTCGAGTTAAGAAATGACCATCGATATATTCACAATCATCAATAAATTCGTATTTTTTTGCAGGCTCTTGTTGATTAGCAAGCGCGGTTTCATTTGAAATAGAAGAGATAATGGGGGTGTTGTTTGAATTTGTCATAATTAAAACCTATCTGTTTAAAAGCTTGTTATTGACAGCCCATAAGGGCGCCGGGCGCTAACAAACACGGCAGATAGTCCGTTGCTATGCTTTTCCCTCGCGAAGGGTATTGTATAACATAGCTACACCCGACAAAATCATCATATATGCTAACAAAAGCATAAAAGATAGTCAGTTTTTATAACAGGATTAGGTTTATCGTAACCTATTCGCTATCTGTTTTAGTGTTTGTTAATCACTTGAGTATTTATATAATAAAATACGTATTTATTGTCAAATAATATTTTATCTTTTTTGATATTTTTTCTTATTTTTTAAATACGTTATGTATTGATAATATCTTATGCTTATTAATTGCTTCTTTTATATTTATGTGCTTTTAAAGCTATATTACGGGCTTTGTGAAACGATTGCGTATTTTCTGAATCTATACATTTATAATATTTTAGAAACGCTCTCATTATGCGTATTTTAAACTTTATAACCTATCAATTTTATTGCTAAATGGCTTTTAAGATTTCTGTTAATTTCTTTTAATAACACATTTTAGACTTAATAGCCTTTATAGGGACTGTCTTTATAAACAAATGCTTTCATTTGCATTTTTGCTTTCTCTATAGTTGTTATGTTCTTTATAGCCATGGCATCATTGTTCATGTTCATAAGAGAAATGATAAATAGGATAATTGCGATTTATTGTCTGTTATGAAAACACTTATGAAAACATCTCAATAGAAACTGATCATTATAGAGATGAGCAAAATCCCTTTTAATAAACTTTTGTCATTTTTGTCAGTTCTTTTTAGAACCTATATCATTTTTTTTAAATGATAAAAAATTAAAATCATTATATTTCAATAAGTTAAGTTTTATGAATTTTTCAAAATACAACTTATTAAAACATCCATAACAAATAAATACAACTGTAAATATATATTTGTCAGTTTATGTCAGTACATTGAATCGACAAAAGTGATCATTTAGTGAATGATTAAAACATGTCTTATGAGAGTATGTGATCTTTTAAAGCCTTTCAAAAGAAAGGGATTATAATCATAATAAATGCTATCAAGACCATTATGGTTATGAGTTTTGGAGGTGCTTTTTACGCCCCCCTTTACATATTTTTCAATAAAAAATAAAAATCATTATATTTCAATATGTTATTTTTTATCAATTTTTCAAAAAACAACCTATATCAATAGTACAACCTATAAATTCAACTAATGCTCTATGTTTTGTAAGGGTTTTGGGGGGGTAGAAACATTCAAAACCTATAAGTAATATAAGAAAATGAATATACATAACCCTCTTTAAATAAAGCTTCTGATAACAATAAAGCACTCATTTTAGATTACGGTTTAATCTTTTAAAGGCAATGTAAATAAGAGTATCTAAAAGTGCAAGTTTCTTCTTTTTAAATAACGTATGATAAATTATCCTTTTAAAGATTGTATGTCAGCAATTTATAAAAGGGATATAAGAACCTATAGGTATAAAACCTTATACCCCTTATGAGTTTATCATATCCATTATGTGAGCATGCTTTTAAGTTATTCAGTTTCTCTTATTTTCAATTTTGGTAGGTTCTTAACAATTTTCATTGTCTCTAAACTTATGGAAATAACTCTAGAGGGTAGGCAGGGTTGCCAATGGTTTCAACAGCATAACGATTGGCATCATTAACAATGCCACTCTTTTTATCAGTCTTAACACATTGACGCCCCATAACCCATTCAAGAGCGGATTTACCATTAACGATATACTCACAAGCGTCAAGAGGGATATCTGTTATTGTGATATTGTTATTATAAATAACAGTGGTTTTATCTTTCTCTTTACCTGTTTTTGCGAATTTCATTTCAGTCACGTAATAGAATTTTTCTGGATTAGAGATCTCTGTAACTTTTGGATTACCTTTTTTAAAGGTTACGCGATAAGGTTTTACAGTTTCATAATTCACGTGCAAATGATCCAGTTCACGCCCTGTTACAACAGAGCTCCGTTTTCGTATAAGGGGTTTAAGTCTCTTCAAAAGAATTAAAATGAAGCTTATTAAATCCATTTTGAACGAATTGAGAAAAAATGCAGAAAAATGCTAAAAAAGCCGATAATTTTTTCAAAAGAGTTTTTTAAATGCTGTTTATCCGCAGCCCATGAGAGAGATCAGATCAGCAAAATAGTGAAATTTGCTGTTTATTTTATGGAAAAAAGACAAATGAAGCATGTGCTTTTAAAATATCATAATGATTATTTTGATAGGTTTTATGAGTCACTAAAATAATCTAGTTTGTTAGTTCAATTTACAGACACAAACTGACAAATATATATTATTGATTGTATTTAAGGTTGTATTGTCGATATAGGTTGTATCGTTAAAATACTAACCTATTGAAATATAATGTTTTTAATTTTCTCTCATTTAAAAAAAATAATATAGGAGCTAGAATGAACTGACAAGACTGACAAAACTCTTCTGATAAGGTCACTCAGATCATTTGCTTTTGGAAAAAAGTTCCTTGATGAGAATGCCATAAAAAGAGTTTTGCGTGGTTGTCTTAAAGACTTCAAAAGAGATTTCTTTATTGTTTTATGCTGTTGTTTTTAACCAAAGGATTCCATTCATACCGTCTATCAGGACGCCGACCTAATTCATTCCCCTCTATAGGAAATTCACGAATATAGTTACAACGACATAAAAGCTCTAAAGCTTGCTTAACGGCTCCATTGTCTTTTAAAGATCTCCAACACCGTCTATAGATATCTCTTGCCGTAAAAACATTGGGTAAAAGATCACAGCGCTCTACAATTAATTTTGCACGCTCTGCTGTTAATGTATCATTCGCCGCATAAAGACGTTTTGCATGACTTATCAGATATTCTTCCCAATATAAGGCTCTCTCAAGGGCATCTCTATTGATTTCAAAACGCCCCCCTTCACTCAATTCAAAAATCAATGCAAGGGTTGGTATGGTTTTATTCATTTTCAAAAGATGCGCTTGTAAACTTGATGAGAAATGACCTCCTTTGATTGTTCTTTGAAAATTTTCCCACCATACACGAAACATTTCTTGAGCTTCAGCAGAAAAGCGTATGGTAATAGGGTGTTTTGGTGATCCTAATGGTTTATCATAAAGAGAACGAAAAATTCCTTGATAACTTTCCCATGCCTTTTGATTGGGAGGTCTATCAACCCATAACCGCTCTTTTCGTTCATCGGGCCACACCAGCATTTGAAATCGTTGCAATAAGCCGTCATTATTTGTTCCATGGTGCATTGCTTGAATAATGGGAATAATCCGTGAAGGTTGAATGCCCCCAATAATGGAAATGGTTGCATTGGGAATAAAAATGGTTCCACGTCCTATACGGTCATAGGTGTATGATTTTTTGCCATTAAAAGCTGTTAGATAAAAAGAACGGTCTGATTGATATTCCTTCCGTTCCAAATCGGATAAAAAACCAGATAATTCATCACGAACCAACAAGAGACCACGGGGGTTTTCTTTTAACAATTCCCCAAGCTTTTCGACGGTCACATCGTTGACAATAAGACGTCGTTTATTAAGCGTGTCATCTTCCTCACTTTCTTTATGTTCAAGAGATTGAGAAAGAAGAGCAAGGGCTTGTTCCTCGTCTTGATCTTTGAGTGCTTTGTAGGCTTGTTTTTTCTTTTCTCTTTTGTCTAATTCAATAAGAATATCTTTTGTTTCTTGCTGTTTTTTCTTCTTTAACCATTCTTGATGCCATTCCTCTTGAAAAACATCAAGAGGTGCTAAAGCAGCTTCCATGGTATCTGTTTTCATAGTTGAAGGTTCCCCCACAATGGCACCCCAGAGATTAGGAACAATTTTCCAATTGGCATGTTGTTTTGGAGAAACCCGCACGCCATTTCCAATGACAGCAGACAATCCACATAAAGCAGAAACAGCAACAAAATCGATAGAAGATTGTTGAATATCAGCAACGTCATAAACATAGTTTATTAATGGTGTTGGAAGCAGGAATATTTTAAAAGGCTCGACGGGTAAGAGAGCCGTAGCAATCGGTTGTAATTGCCCCCAACCATTTTGTTGCAAGGCTTGTTCATAAGAAATGGCTTTTAAACAAGTATTTTCGTTTAAAGAGACATTATCGTTATCATTGACGGGAGTATTTTCATTATTGTTTTGTAAATTACTATTTTTCATAGTTTCCCTCTTTTAAGAAAGTAATACGTTATTAAAATCGGTTCCTTTTGGAGCTTGCATCATAAAGACCTCAAAGCCATGGCTATAGGCACGTGCAGCTAGGGTAAAACCTGCTTTACGACCCGCATCATCGCCGTCCATTGCAATTGTCAGACGTCCTTTTGTAGGGGGTAAATTCACACGCATCATGCCACTGGTTGAAAGAGAAGCCCATAAATTAACGGGCTCTGATAACAACCCAGACAGCAGAGACAGCCCCGTTTCAATGCCTTCACAAATGACCAGATGTTTTGGATTGGCTTGGCTTAAATGCACCCCACCACCCGTTACAGATCCCAACATGGCTTTTGCTGGTTTCTGATCTGTTTTGCAGCCATTGTCTTTTAAAAAGGTTCTATGAATGGCAAAGGAACCAGCCCCCTTAACAAGAGCAACCAACGCGGGCAATGTACCCCCAGAGGGGTGTGGACATTTGCTATGAAAACGTAAATCAGCAGGCAAATCACATGTAATACCCCGCATACGTAAATAGGTTTCTGCTAAAGTATTTTTGATTGGTTGGCTTTGTTGCCAAATTGCTTTTGCTCTCTCTGCTTTCTGTTTTGCTCGTTTGAGATCAGCACAAAACTGTTTTGAGAAAGAGAGCGTCTGATCATAAGCTTGTTTTCCAAGCAATCCAATTCTAATAAGCGCTTGTATGATCTCTCTAAAAGAGCAGCCAGCATAACAATAGAGTAAAAGACGCCCATCATGTCCATTGGCAAGGGATAAGCTAGGCAGCCTATCATCATGAGCAGGGCAACGGGCTGTTCCATAACGCCCATGCCAAACCCCGCGCAAGGCACGTGTGATACCTTGCGCATTCTTAAAAGAACACATCATTGTAAATCCTATAACGTTGTGTCATAGGACGGATTGTGCTATCTCTAGGGTGATGAGTTTGAGAAAGCCTTGTCCGTCCTTACGTGACAAGGTTTTTTTTATGCCGCGTCACTTTGACGTTGCTGTTTTGCTTGCTCGATGACATTGATAAGATCCGATTGTAACCAACGGGACAAAAAACCAAATTTTAAAGGTTTTGGGAGAGAGCCATTGGTTACATGACGGCGGAATGTTGAGACACTCATATGAAGCAATTTTGCACTTTCACGGTCTGTCAAAAGAATATCATTTTCTGTCATACTAAAATCCTTTCTATCAAAAAATGGTAACAAATCATAACTATTTATTAACCACATTTTGGTTCATTTGGAAAGATGTTTTATTTATAGAAAACAATATTTTATCATACAATTTTTGATGTGATAATTTATGACTCTTATTGAGAAAGAATGAGAGAGAAGAGAGAGAAAGTTATCCACAGATCATGGGGTTATGCACCCCATATCTTAAGATTGACCAGTGACATAAGCCGCCCATTTATCCATATAGACACGGCGCTGTTCTAAATAGTCAGTACGACGATAGGCACGCTCTACTTGTCCTCCTACTGTATGACCTAGGATAGTTTCAGCAACCTCATAAGGGGCATCGGTTGTTTCGGCGAGCCAATCACGTAAACTAGAGCGAAAGCCATGGGGGCAGGCTTCAAGTTTATTTTTTCTCATATACGTAGCCATACACTTCTCACCAAGGGAACCCCGACCTGTTGCAGAAAAAAAGAATTCATTGCGAGAGAGCAGGCGCGCTTGTTTTAAAATATCTAATGCTTCTGTTGATAAGGGCACACGAAATTCTGTTGTAGCATCACGCCTTCCTTTCATATTCTCAGCAGGGATTGTCCATATATCCCCCTCAACTTGATCTTTATGAATATGACACAAAGGATTGGTACGAACCCCTGTAAGAATAAGCAAACGCAAAGCTAAATTCGTCATAGTTGTTTTTTCACAAAGTGTTTTATAAAAAGCCGGCACATCTTTCCAATCCATAGCTGGTCTATTAATAGTTTTATGAAGTTGTTTACCTAAAAGAGCACGTGCTTTTTCTGTTGCTTGTAAATCAACATCCAATCCTAATGCAGCCGCATGTTTGAGACACATATTGAGACGAATAAGAGCTCTATTAGCTGTTGCAGCTTTTGTATGCCAAATAGGGGCAAGCGTATTGCGTATCTCTATTTGCGTAATCTCAGAAACGGGCAGACAGCCTAATTTGGGGAGAATATGAAGTTGTAAAGGCGAAAACCAATCTCCATTTTTACCCTCTCCTTTTAATTCAGCTTTACGAGTTTCAAAAGTGTCTAAAGCAATATCTTTTAAATAATGGAGATTACTTATTGCCTCACGCTTTTGTTTATTGCGTTCTTTAATGGGGTCACGACCCTCACGTAAAACCGAACGCCACCCAGTTGCCAATTCACGGGCTTGTTTTAAAGAAACATCTCTCAAAGCACCCAATCCCATCTCACGACGGCGCCCATGAATGGTATAACGATAAATCCATTGAGCACCTCCATCTTTACGCTTATGAAGAAGCAAGCCGGCACCATCATTATATTTGCCAGCCCCCAATGTTGCGACAGATCTTGCATTAAGACGGTTCATAAGAGCCATTTTTTAATCCTTTCTTATACAAATTTGATCCACACACTCATCCCGCTTCTTATGTGCAAATGAGTGGTTTTGATTGATGCAACATAAACAGATTTGAAATGAGAGAATCTTACGTTATTCGGGACTCTCATTCACTATGAATAACGCTAGATTATCATTATAAATCAATATCTTGTCACTTGGTTAATCGCTTCCTTGGCTTCATTAAACAGTTGGAAAAAACCGGTTGGGAATTGCGCTACGGGTTTGGGCTGTATCTTACCACCTGCCAAAGCGCCATTTTTTAAAACCGTAATACTATCTACTCTGCTCCAACTCTTTACAGCTTCTCTCACATCTTCAAATGCGCCCCGCTCTGCCATTATCCCACCTTTGGATTGGCTGTTGAGGATATGCATTACTTGACTAAAATATTTATTTGCCCATCGTTGAGGGTCTTTTGTCGGTCTTACAACCCCATAAAATTGCCGTTCTATCTTGTCAAAATACCCCGTTATACACTCCCAACCCAATTGACCCGCTGGAACCAAAGGTTGATCAGGGGATTCAAGCAATTTTCTCCCTAAAAAAGCACGTTTTACGACCTTTTTATTGAAAGCTGCCCCTTGGATATCGGGCATCATGCACTGTAACTGCTTAAATTCCTCTTCACTATAATCACGCAATTCACCCGTTTCTAAATCAGGTGCCTTATAATATCGTTTGCTTTCAAACCAACGGCATTCAACGAGTGTGACCATCCGACGACCGTTTTCAACATCAATGCCCTTCTCATCATCGTAAGCTTCAAGATCATTATGATGAATGCCTTCATAGGCAACCCCATCACGCGCCCAATCAGCACTCAGCTCTGTCCAATGGGCTTTGGGAAACATCTGCTTGGCTACTTCCAAGGGCTTGCGGTCTACATACCACATGCGTTGTGCATCGGTTAAATTTGGTTGCACCGCTGCACTATCCCAAACCATTTTTAAAGGATCTAAACGCGTAATAACCGGTTCACCATCTATACTGTTCTCATAATCAAGCCGCGTATCGGTCCACCCCATGCCGCAGATGACAGCGTCTTGGAAAGCATCACTATCTGCATATTCAGCATGTGCCATGTCGCGAAACCATTCCGCTGCTCCTGTAAGCAATTCACTTGGCAATGCCTTGCCTATTTGACGGGGAATGAATTGCACCTCTCGTTTATTGTTACGCTCTGAACCCACAACGGCATTAACCAATGGTGCAATGCGATTAAACGTCATAACGGGGCGGCGTTGCTCTTTTAACGCCGCTAAATCAGCCTCATTCCACTGATCACCATTGTAAAATTGAAAATCCTCCCTTGCATGTTCACGCCATTTGTTCACATGCTCAACATCTTCTTTGTACCAATTCACAAGCTTGCGAAATAAGCCTTCTGTCGACAAATCTGATGCGTTATGTTCTTTTTCTAAATGCTCTTCATCATCCATCATTCTGCCATCCATGACGTGCTCTCATAAGTTTCTCTACCGCTATAAGCTGGTCTCTTCTGTTTCTGCATCGGCTGTTCATACCCCACACACATCAATCCAAAGGCATCTGCACCATGACTGGACCAATCATGCTCGGCGCCTAAACCAATATTACGCTTCTCATCCCATTTCTCATGATACCAATTCAGTGCTTTACGACCCGCTACGGTTGTCTCTTCATTAAACCAAACAGACGGCAAAATACGTCGCACCGCCTCTATACGCATCTTAACCGCCCCTGCCCCTTGATTAGGGATCACTTGCGTTTCAAAACCCGCATCATTTAAAGCGCTCTCAAAACTCACATTGTGCACACGGTCTCTCGTCGCACCATCATGGGGTAACACCATCAATGCCTTCTCATAACCATTTTGACGCAACCAACCGATATGTTCGGATAAAGGCTGTCCCTGAGCTTCGTAATAATCAAGTACTCTGATCTCCCTACCAACAAATTGCGCTATCCATATCGCTGTGGCATCTGCCTTAGCACCCGTACCCCCAATGTCCCAAAAAGCGCGTATCTGCATTAAAGGATCACGAGCAACACGCCCTATCCGCCCCTCCTGCTCGGCTGCCAACATTTCCTTTTGATAATAAGCGCCTTGAACCGCTGTAAGATAATCCCCTTCCCAGATATGTTTATAGGTCTCGGGGCGGTTTCTCAGATCATCAAGTCGTGCTTCATTCAAGATTTTCGGAAACTTCGGATTGTCTGACCAATTGATCTCTACACGCTTAATGGCTTCATTGTCTGAAAAGCGAAACCGCTTCTCAACGGGGGCATTCTCTCGCAACGGGTTCCATGTCACCCATAACTCTGCTCGCCACCCCTCGCCCTCTTCACGCAAAGTCGGTATAAGCGTCTGCCAAGCTGTCTCTGTAACGGGCTCTGCCTCATCAACCCAACAAAGCAAAATACGCCCCATAGACTTGATACTGGCTATATTGCGGTCCAAACCAGAAAACTGAAAGGCTATACGACCATCTATCGACTTAATCGACGACTCCCCAACCTTGTAATAGTCCTTTAAAAAGTCGTGCGCTTCAATGGCGCGCTTAATCTCCTCCAATGAACTTTCTGCCAAAGAATTCTGAAACTGACGTGCACAAAGAATGGTCCCCGATATCCCCTGCATACCAAATTGATAGCCTTTTAAAGCAACCATCAAGGCAAATGATCTTGTCTTTCCAGACCCTCGTCCACCCCACGCCGCTCGTACCAAAGCGTCTCCTGTAAAAATAGGAATGAGTTTTGGTACAATCTTAATCTGTCTTGTCGTCATTCATTGTTAAAGGAGCAATTTCTACACGCCCTATGATCTTAATCGCGCCCCCATCTTCCCCCGTCACTTGCAAAGGCAACACCTTCCCAAGCAACGCTAAATAAGCAGCGGGGCATTCCATAGCCTGCTTTTCCAAATAAGAGATCAAACCATCCTTGCCAATTTTATTCCCAGCATTCTCAGCAGCCTTAACCACTGCTTCTTTTAAAATGCGCGTCACTTTATTTGGAACGCCTTTGACACGCCCTTGACCTGCCTTTGGTGGTATACGCTTTTTAATCGGTTGTGGAGCCTGTTCTGTATTTTGTGATGTCATAAAATACACCCTCCAGATAATAAAAAACCCCGCATTTGCGGGGATTTTGAACTGTACATTTCCCTCTCTAGACACAATACGCCTAAGTACAGTAATGTCATTAAATACGATTTGCTACACTTTGTCAACATAAAAATAACACATATTGATAATTTCAAAGGGAATCAGTTAATGATAATTCCAATAAAACCAATTAAAGAGCAATAAACATGACAATCGTATTAATTATCTTATGTATTCTACTATTACTTCCATTTACTGGAATTATACTGGAAGCTTTATGTGCTATAGTTGGTTACGGTATAGGTGCCGCTATGATTGGAGTCCTTATTTTTCTATTAATAATAGGAGCAAAGTTCTTAGGATTTATATATAGCTTGTGTTTAATAATAGCGTTTATGGCATTAATTGCGATTTGTAACATTAAATCAAACGGAAACACATGGGAAGAAGCAATTTCATACAGCACTGCACTATTTTTACCACTGCTTATCTTATGGTTTATTATATGGTATTTCTCTGATAATCGTGATATGTTGGATATATCATCCGTATTGTTTATTACAGCAATAATATGTTCTATTATTGCGATCCCATTCACATTCAATCCTCCAACGAAAGATATTAAAGGCTATCCTGGATTTCTAATTAAAATGTATTGTGTAATACTTATATTTTTTGCGGGTCTTTGTTGGAGCAAAACGACGGCAATAGTAACGGCAATAGTATCAGTAATAATATTGATTGGCTATTTCATTATGATTGCATATTCAGATAATGATAAACCTGATGAAAAAGATGAAAAAAAAGCTTCTAATGAAAATACTTCCTAATAACATTAAGAACGATACGCAATGAATTCACAAGGTGTGGTAGCATTTGATCTTCTATAACGAGGGACTGTAACGCAGCATGAAGATTATACTGTCTATAGAGGCATTGGGCTTCTTTTAGTGCCTCTTGCATGTTTATAAACTGCTCTGTTGCAAATTCTACCCATTTGTCTCTTGCCTTATCATCAGATGATGACGGCATTTCGTCATAAATTGCATTAGGCAAGCCCTTTGCACAAAGGTAATTATTTCTTATCTGTAAGTACTGTTGCGCGGCATCATATTGCTCTTGAGTAATCACGCCTTGCAAACAAAGACGCCCGATATAGGTACCAGAAAGTGGATTTTTTGCCTCCTGTAGCGTTAAACCGAAGCGCTTTGCACGCATTTCTATTGCCAATTTATCAACGGCTTCACGCGGTGCTTTTGCACGTGATATACGTCCGTTTGGTTCTCTTACCTGCCCTGCTATTTTAGGGCGTCCCCTCTTTTTGTTTTTTTTCACAACACCGCCTTCTGTTTAAAAAGGAACGCTATCATTCATAACGGTATGAGATGTATCAAGAGGCTTGTGAAAGCTTCTGTCATAAGCAGATGACTGATCTTGATTATCATCATTTTTGCCATCTAAAAGCTTTAACTCGCCTTTGTACTGAGGCAATATGACTTCTGTTACATACCGATCAATACCATTTTTATCTTGCCATTTACGGGTTTGTAGTCGCCCCTCGATATAAACTTTGCTGCCCTTATTGAGATACTGGAGTGCTATTTTTGCAAGATGTGGATTAAACACCACAATGGAATGCCATTCTGTTTTGTCTACTTTCTTATTGGTTGCCTTGTCTGTATAGCTCTCAGACGTTGCCATTCGAAAATTGACCACCTCGATGCCAGATGACATTGTTTTGCTTTCTGGATTTGCACCTAAATGACCAATTAAAATCACTTTATTAAGCATGTTTGTAAGTCCCATTAAATGATGTAAAGATCATAACATATTTTATGTGTTTTTACAATGTTTTCAGTTGTCTAATAACAATTATTTAATGTTTTACATTATGTTATAAATCACTAAAGCGTGTAAAATCGGATTGAAAGGCAAGGGGAACGATTCCTGTCGGACCATGGCGTTGTTTTGCTATAATAACCTCGGCTTTACCCTTGGCTTGCTCCATTGCATCTTGCCACTTGCTATACTCAGCAGTGCCTTCTTTTAGTTCTTCATTTTTGAGATAGTATTCTTCACGATAAACAAACAGAACAATGTCGGCATCTTGCTCGATTGAACCAGATTCACGTAAATCGGATAATTGTGGACGTTTATCGGTTCGGTTTTCAACTTGACGCGAAAGTTGAGAGAGAGCGATGATGGGAATATTGAGTTCTTTTGCAAGTGCTTTTAATCCGGTGGTAATAGCTGTAATTTCTTGAACGCGATTTTCTAATGAACGCTTTGAACCGCTTGTCATGAGTTGGATATAATCGATAATCAAGACATCTAGACCATGTTGTCGTTTAAGACGCCTTGCACGAGCGGACAATTGTGCAATAGACAACCCACCCGTTTGATCAATATAAAGAGGGATTGTTTGTAAAGAGCGCATTGCGTGAATAATTTTTGCAAATTGCTCTTCTGAGATATTACCACGACGCATATCCGAAGAAGAAACCTTTATTTGTTCGGAAATAATACGAGTTGCAAGCTGTTCAGTTGACATCTCAAGTGAGAAGAAACCAACAATACCCCCTTCATTGGCTTGGCTGTTATCACGCTTACAAGCATTAGCAATATTAAAAGCAATATTGGTAGCAAGTGATGTTTTACCCATCCCAGGGCGTCCAGCAAGGATAATTAAATCAGATGCTTGTAACCCTCCCATTTTCTCATCAAGTGTTTTGATATGGGTAGCTATCCCTGAAAGCTGTGAGGAACGCTTTTTCGCTGCACTTGCCATGTTAAGTGCTTTTGCAATGGCTGTATCAAAGTTTTCAAACCCACCTCCATATTTTCCTTTTTCTGCTAGCTCAAATAACTGATTTTCAACAGTTTCAATTTGTTGTGATGTTGTAAGTTCTATAGAAACATCATATGCTCTATTCACAACTTGAGTGCCAAGGTTAATTAAAGAGCGTCGGATAAACAGATCATAAATGACACTCCCATAATCTTTAGTATTAATGATTGTTACAGCTTCTTTAGCTAAACGCACCACGTAATTATATACAGTGATGTCACCAATTTTCGCATCATTTTCAACAAAGGGCTTAATAGTAATGGGATCTGCAATTCTTCCCTTTTGAATAATTTGTGAAATGATATCAAAAAGCTTTTGATGCAACGGTTCAAAAAAATGCTCTGCTTTTAAAAAATCAGAAACGCTATCAAGAGCATTATTATTAATCAGGATTGCTCCAAGTAATGCCTGTTCCGCTTCAATATTATGGGGAAGTTGACGAAAAGAAGATTTTTCTTCTGTTTGAAAAGAAGGTAATTTAACAGCGTTCATTTTATTCATTATGATTTAAATTGATTTGATAAATGATAATTATAAATCACTGAATCTACAGTGTGAATCCCATTTTTATTTTACTTAACAGCTTGCTTTTTGATACGTTTTGTGCAATAAAGAGATGTTCTTTTATATTTCGATTGGTTACTTTAATCGTTTATTTAGATCGCTAATTGTTTTGCTCATGAAAGCCGTGTCTTAAAGGACGCGGCTTTTTTGCTATAAAGCAGCCCCCCGCCCCGTTATGTTATTTACGCTGCTTTATTTGTGCTTTGTTCACTACCATCAGTATCTTTATAAATTTTTTTATTGCCTTTAATAACGGCATTGCCATAAATTTTTACAAAGAAATAAACTTTCGTTTTTCCTTGAATGCATGCATTGTCATAAATTTCTGCACCTGGACAAATACAAGCCGCCCCAGTTATTTTTGCATTCCCATAAATCAAACCACCAACACAAGCATTATTCAAAACTTTTGCATTGTCATAAATTTTTGCTTCTGTCGATACCATGGCTTTATTACAAACAAGGGCATTCCCATAAATCTCCCCACAAATTATTGCATCATCGCATATTTTTGCATTGCCATGAACATAAGCAGCCTTCTCAAGAACCCGCGCTTTGTCACTAATCACTGCATTTCCTGATACCCTTGCTTCATTAAAAACATAAGCATCATGACGTATTTTTGCATTTTCAGAAACGACGGCATTGCAAAAAACAAGAGCATTATCGTAAACCCAGCAATTGCCATCATGTGACAAGTTGCTTTCATTTTCAATAAAACCGCCGAGATCCCCTGCCTTAACATCATCAAAATCTTTTAAAGCACGAATGCGGTGTAAAGTAAGACCATCTAAAATGAAGGTTTCATTAGTAAATTCATATTTTTTAGATACAGTTTTAGTGGTCATAGGTAGCTCCCTAATCTAATATTCAAACAAATTTTTAAATGAAATGGTTATAAGGAGGCGCCCCCGCACCGCCCTATTGTTTAATTAAGCAGCTTCTTTTTCACATTCTAAATCGTCATCATTTTCCGATTCAAGATCAGCATCATAATAGTCTTCAAAATCATCATAATACTCATGACGATAATAATCATCTTCACTACCAAATTCGGGATATGCTTCATTCCAAATATGATCATCTGCCGTTAAAGAAGCGGCGCTATGAACATAAGAATCTCCTGAGATAAGAGCACCACATACAACGGCATCATCGAAAACACGCGCGTCATCACAAATATGAGCAGCGCCGCTTATTTTTGCATTGCCTCCAACATGAGCATCATCACAAATGACGGCATCATCAGAAATATGAGCATGATCAGTTACATAGGCATTATCATAAATCTTTGCATTGCCTTCAATTACAACAGCACCTTTAATACGAGCATTCCCATAAAGACGCGCATTGCCTCCCATAAAAATAGCTTCAAAAATAGCATTCCCATAAATTTTTGCATTCCCACAAACGTCTACAAAAAAGCTTCTTACTTTTGCATTCCCAGAAACACGGGCATTTTGAAAAACGCGGGCTTTATCATATACCCAGCACGTACCATAATGCGATAGGTTGCTTTCATTTTCTATAAAACCACCTAGATCCCCTGCTTTGACATCTCCAAAATCTTTTAAGGCGCGTATACGGTATAATGTGAGACCAGTCATATGATCTATTTCATTGGTTAATTCATATTTTTTGGATGGTTTTCTCTTTTTAACTGTAGCGTTCATGCTAATTTCTTTCTTAACGTAATTAAGTTTTGAATTGACACCCTAAAAGGGCGCCGGGCGTTCAAAACACGGCGTTAAGTCCGTCGTCACACTTTTCTCATAAAGAGTATTGTATGGTGTGACCACACCCGACAAAATCGTTATATGCCAACGATAGCATAAAAGAAAGTCAGTATTTTAAGAAATGGGAGAAACCTTTTCGTGGTTTACCCGCTTAACGTTTAGTGTTTTGAAGCACTTGCCAACCTTATTAAACGACCTTTTCTTTAAAGTCAATACGTATTTTTTATTTTTTTCACTTTTTTTCATTTTGATATCTACCTAATTGAATACCAAGTGCTTTTTTTAGCTCTCTTTCTTTTTAAGAGATGATTGTATCGCGTAAATGGACATGTTTATTAAACTGCGTGTATGCAACATGAGAAAGAATGAATAAACTAAAAAAAAGTACCAAAAAACGATATCTAAATACCAAAATACAGTATAACTATTTGGAAAAATTAAAACGACAAGTGCTAAACTTATTAGCTTTAAGAGTCGGTGCATATAATGTTGTAAATCACGTGTTAATATCTTCCAACCTGTTGTATCATCATCTTTATATTTTGGACTGTTCTGCAACTCAAAAGGAATATGAGAATTGCATAAAATTACAAAAATATTTGTTATTATTATCAAACCAAAAGATGCAAATATCAAAATACCTTGGATAAAATAGGGATTTTTTTTAATTTCTAAAAAGCATAAAAATATAAAAATTATAATACCAAACAAGGCTCTTAGCTGCTTATCTGTAAACATATTTATTTCCTGCGGTTTTTGATAATTTTTTGATCTCTTTATTGATCTCATCTATGAGAGGTTCGTAATTGAGAACGCTTTTCGGAATACCACCCCCATAAATCCACGCTTTCACTTGAGCCTTGGTACTGTAATCAACTTTCTCAGGTATCTCATGATACTGACCACCGTCAAATTCTTCATATTCTCTTGTACCATCATCATATTCGTAAAGATTGTAAAAATACTCTGCTACCCCTAATCCCCATGGTGCATATCCAACCGCTGTTGCAACAAACTTTTTCCCCCCCTTCTGTTTACGTTTTTTTAAAAACATCTGGTTTAATATCCCCTATCTAAATCCATAACTTTACCAATGGGTTTATTTGCCTCAAAATGGACCGTACAGAAGCGTTTTTAATTTCAATGTGGTTTTTATCACAAAATATTTAAATCGCTCTGTACGGTGCCTTTCTGTCAATTTAAACGCATATCTATTCTCAAAATCATCAGCAAACTTCACTACTTTGCTGTTTTTTTCGGATCCATAAGTGTCTTTAAGCGTAGATCGCTGTTGCAAGTTGATTGAAGCTTTCTGAAAGGTTATTTGCGAAATTGTTTGACGGTGGTTTATAACATGCGCTTTCATATAGTTTTTTCACTTCTGATTTTTTGTGTTTCTTAATTACCAATCCATATTCTGGATGCGTAATCCAATTATCCCAAGCGCTTTGCCAATCGCGTTCATTTGCATTTCGACATGGATTGTTTTTTGAAAAGCGTACAAATTTTTCAAATTCTGATAAGGCTTCATCATGCGTTAATCCTTGTTCAGTTGCGTATTGAAAATCGGGTTTGAAATCTTCTAGTATTCTTTCAACTTCTTGTTTTTCCCTTATTTTCTTTGTTCCTTCAAAAAAGTTTGCTTTCTCTGGAAAATAAGCAGGCATTATCTTATCAACGATTTCTGAAAGTTGTTTTCCAACCTTTTTAACTTTTCGTGAAGGCAATTTCTCAATCATCGCTTCGTCAATTTGCCATCGGTTGTTAGCATTGTTTGAAGTGTTGGTATTTTGCTCGTGAATGATTGGTTGTTTGGTTTCTATCGTTTTGATTTGTTCTGATTGAACATCATCACACTCGATTGCCTTTTCAACAAAATCGTTTGTTTCTAAATTTTCAAAATCAATTTCTCTTTTTGATAAAATAATATTTTTATTTTTTTTGTTATTGTTAATGTTAATGTTATTGTGCATTTCCAAGCATTGCTCGTGCATTGCGTATGCATTGCTTGTGCATTGCTCATGCATTGCACGTGCATCATCATTACTTTTATCTTTGTTTTTATCCCATCTAGCTTTTGCTGCTTTTGATGCCTTTTCTGAAGATTTTTCTAAATTCTCATTGCAATTTAGTAACTCTTCTTCAACTTGTGCACTCCATAAATTTCCATTTTCCAAGCGGATAATTAATTTTTTTCGAATGAGTTTTTCTAATGATTTTTTAAAAGTTTGTACTGAACAGCCAACAGCACGTGCTAAAACAGAGACATCATCATAAAGAGGTTCACAAGTTCTATACATAAAAGCAGTGAGTGTACTATAAGTGGCTTTTTCTGCTGCATCAGTGCCAGCAAAGTCCATAATCCACTCTTGATAAAAATTACGTACCCAAGGTAATTTATTTGCCATAATTACCCTCCTGCTCTTCAATAAAAGCTGCTTCTTTTAATTCTTCTTCAACATCTGAACACCACAAATGACCATCTTCTGAAAGAATAATGTGTCCAGATCTAAATAAGTAATCTAATGCCTTCTGAAATCTTTTTACTGAGCAACACGTAAAATGAGATAATATTTGCGCATCATTTACAAGAGGCTCTCTAGTACGCAACATTTGCAATCGCAATCGCATATAAACATTGCCTTCAATTGCGGGTAAACAAGCAAGATCAAGTAGCCACTTGTCTGCAAAAAGCCTCGTCCATGGCAACTTAGTTGACATACTTCACCTCCCTTTCTTCATTATTATTGCAAGTGAAATTATCTAGCTCTTCAGTGACGTTTTTGAGTTCTTTTTCAACTTCTGAATTCCACAACCCACCATTGTCTAAACGTATGATGAATCCATCTTTAATCAAGGAATTCAAAGCTGCTTCAAACTCTTCTACTGGATAACCAACCCAAAAAGCTAATACCCTTAAGTCCTTTAAAATAGGCTCACCAGTATAGAGCATTAGAAGTCGCAACATGACATAGATACATTTCTCGGTCGGCGACAAACAACCAAGAGTAAGAAGCCATCTGTCTGCAAAAAGCCTCGTCCATGGTAATTTACTGGACATGTATTGCCTCCTCTCTTTTCTTACTCCACCTTGCTAAAGCTGCTTTTGAAACTCTTTCTGAATATTTTCTTTGAACACTTTGATCAAAAGCTAATGACTTATGCCATAAGCGCCTATTCTCTAAACGCGTAATAAGACCCATCATTATTAAAGTTTCTAACGCCTTTTTAAACGTTTGCACTGAACACCCACACCAACCCGATAAACAAGACGCATAATTGATAAGAGGCGCTTTTCTATTATTCATTAGCAACACAAGTGTTGTATAAACAGCCTTCTCTGTCGCTTTTAAACTTGTAAGCTCTTTTAAAAACTGATCTGTATTAAATTTTACAAACGCCACTTTATTGTTGGACATCATTTGAGATCTCCCTTTCTTTAACTAAATATAAAATTGCTAAAGCATCTGCTTCATTATCATCACATGGCTTGTATCCTTTAAGACACATTGCCTCTATCATCTCTTCTTTCGACGCATTCCCCTTCCCCGTCATCGCTTTCTTAATCGTACTTACTGGTATCCCCTCATACGGTATCTGATGCTGTTCACACCACGCCGTTAACGTTGCTAACAAACCGCCGTAAACATGCGCGGCATCTGTACCTTTATGACGCCTCACCTCTTCAAAATACACCGCGTCAATATCACCTGCTGTATGCTTTATTTCTGTAAGCCATTGCTTAAAACGCAAGTAACGCATTCCGCCGCCTTCAAAACGACGGGGTTGCAAACTCATCGTACCACTGAATATATGACCATTTCCCCCTCGTATCGCCCACCCCGTTTTGGTACCTAGATCAAAACAAAGAATCGTGTTAATCACAGCGCCACTCCATACAAAACGTATTTTATAAGATTACTATTTTCCCATAAGCGGGGGGAGAAAGATGTGAGAAGTATGCCAACAATATATGATTTATTTTCTTCCACCATTAGTATAGCCGTTGGAGGCTTTGTTTTGTATACAAACTACAAAGCACAAAAAGAAAGATGTTTAGGACAAAAATTGCAAAGTTATAGTGTACGTGAAATTTTTGGACACATGAGTCCAAATAATCCTCAAGACCTTGAAACTTACCTAGAGTTAATCATCCACAATCCTACAAATCAAATAATCAAGATAAATCATATCAAAATACCCAAAGAATATCCGTTTGTATTTAATAAAGTATGCCGCCCAGATCCTAACGAAGCTATCACAGACTCTGAAAGAGATAGAAATGGAATAAAGGTCATCCCAAAAACTCCAAAGCACATTGATTTAATAGACCCAAAACTAAAGCCAGAGCATTTGGGTTTTTTTGATCTTTTTAGCATAAAAGCCAAAAGTAAATTAACTCTTTGGTTTAAGATACACCCAAAAGAACCGTCCTTCAGAAAACCTATAATCATTGTAGTTGAACACACCTCATGTAATGATCCAGAAGCAACGCTTGAAACCAAGTTTTGTCTTGGTTTTTTCCGGTGGACAGACCAGCAAAACGAAACGTGGTTTGATAAACTATTTAAAAGAAAGCTCTTCATGAATAATTCTAATAGCTAAAGCCATATTCCGCACTCCCAATAATAACGGAGTCGCTCCCATATTCTACGGTGCCAAGGTAGAGATGCCATGTATTGTTGTGGTGTTAACATAGACAATTTATAAGTCGTATTGGAAATGTAATTAAAGTTTGGAACTAGGTGATCACCACGTAATCTGCCGCCACCAAAAACAGCCCCTAAACCACTAATCCAACAATTACCTTCGTGACTGAGGTTCTCTTCACTCTCTACCCAGCCACCTAAATCACCTTTCTTTACTTTTCCAAAGCTTCTCAATGCTCGTATTCGGTGTAACTTGAAAGGACCGAGATCAACTGTATCGTCTGTAAGTTCGTATTTCTTTTTACTACTATTAACTAAATCACAACCACTAATAAAACCTGTATCAATCCATGCATCACCACACACACGGGCATTTTCACAAATTATTGCTGTACCGTATACATGTGCATTACCAAAAACTTGAGCATCAAAATAAACAATGGCATTGCCATAAACATGAGCGTTATCATAAACGTTGGCATTACCAAAAACCTTGGCTCGACCGTAAACCCTAGCACTACCATAAACCTTTGCATCGTCCCCAACCCAACAGTCTCCCTCATGACTTAAATTGCTTTCATTTTCAATAAAGCCACCTAGATCCCCTGCGTACACATCTCTAAAATTTCTTAAAGCACGTATACGATGAAGCGTAACTCCATTAACTTCGATTGTTTCATCAGTAGATTCATACTTCTTTTTAACTGTCATCTTATCCACTCCTCACTTACCCTTCTTCTTACTCTTCTTATTCTTATGAGGCGGCGCTTTTACTGCTTCATCACGCTGTTTAATCTCTTGCTTCAGTTGTTTAATTTCCTTGTCACGTTCTTCAATTTCCTTGTCGTCACGTTCTTCTATCTTTTGCTTCAGTTGTTTAATTTCCGTATCACGTGATTGCACATCTTCTTTTAGTGTCCGTATCTTTTCACTTTTCCGTTTAAAATCTTCTCGGTACGCATCTATCTTTTGTTTTAGTTCTTCTATCTCTTGCTTCAGTTCTTTAATTTCCTTGTCACGTTCTTCAATTTCCTTGTCGTCACGTTCTTCTATCTTTTGCTTCAGTTGTTTAATTTCCGTATCACGTGATTGCACATCTTCTTTTAGTGTCCGTATCTTTTCACTTTTCCGTTTAAAATCTTCTCGGTACGCATCTATCTTTTGTTTTAGTTCTTCTATCTCTTGCTTCAGTTCTTTAATTTCCTTGTCACGTTCTTCAAGATCCGCATCACATTCATCAATTGTCTGCTTGCTTTCCTTTAAATACCTAAACTCATTCTCTTTCATTTTTTTCTTAATATCTTGAACCTGCTCTTTAAGTGCTTTAACTTGATCGCGATAATGCAATGCAATACGAAACATCACTCCGCTTAAGAGCAAAACTGAAACCACTGCTATCCATAAAATTTCATTCGAACTCATTTTGATCTCCTTAATGCTGCAATCTATCGCCCGTCTGATCAACAACGCGGCTTTTAGAAATTGAAGAAAAATTCTCTTGATACCAATCGCTAGGACTTATGTAATTATCAGTAACTTCTGCTATTTTTTGTATTATCCTAGGATGTGGAAATCGCTTCTTATTCACATAGCGTGCTATAGATGCTTGCGTAACACCTACCAAAATCGCAAACTCGGCATAAGTAATATTATTCTTTGATAAATACAGTTTTAGTTTAGACATTCCTCTTTATACCATATCGGTATTATTAAAACAAGCGCATTTTACCATATTGGCATTTGAAAGGATATTTTTTTTTATTAGGATAAGAATCATGAATAATTTGAAATTTTTCAGACAAAAAGTAGGTTTAACTTCAAAAGAATTAGCCGAATTGGTAGGAACTAGTCAGCCACAAATTTTTCGTTTAGAAAATGGACAACGAAAATTAACAAAAGAGTGGGCTGTACGTTTGGCACCACACTTAAAAATTACCCCAAAACAACTGTTGTTTTCAGGAAATAAGCCTAATAGCTTAGATGAACAAATTGAAGATATGTTAGAGCATCTAAGCTACGATAATAAGGTTAAACTTCTTGATCTCCTTTCTTCATTTTATCAAGATAAAAAAGAATAAACTCTCTTTTTTCATCTTCTGTCAATTTATTCCATAGTTCTAATATTTGCGTATTAATTGACCATTTTTCATCCATTTTTTCTACTCATAAAAAATAAAAAATAAAAAATAACCATTTTGGTATTGACTTTAAATTACCGTTTTGGTATCAAATATCCCATATCTTAGAAAATAACTTTTGCCAATAGGCTGTATGGAGGCATTTGTGAATAAACCAGTGTTTATAAATTCTGATGAAATTCTCTTAGTCATCTGCGAAAATGAAGAACAAAATCTCGCTAAATCTGGTCCTTTCTTAGAAGAAAAGGACATGATCAATTTTATCGACCAAACCGATAATGCTGTCCAAATTTTGCGCGTAGAACCAACGACTAATCGTTGCGAAGATATCTCTGAAGATATTGCCGAATTCTATCTTAAAGAATGTGAAGAGCAGTGTTTCAACGGAAACATTCCTCACGATTTTATTCTACACAGCACAGCATACGGTTTTTTTTTAGATGATATAAAACAGCGCGAATATGATGATGCAATGTATGGTTCTTACGAAAAACAACACCGTTTGCGTCCTTGTGATGTGCTTTAAAAGCTAAAGGCGTTTTTAAAAGACGCCACCTTTTCAAAAAATTCACCACACAATGCAATGCCGTTCTTTTGCAAGAACGACAAAGGCAGAATCTAACTTAAAGGAGTAAAACCATGGAAAAAAAATACGAAATGACTGATGAAACAATCGAAGTTGGGGGCAAAACTCTCCACCGCATTCGTGCATTGAGAGACTTTGGAAGAGTCAAGAAAGGTGACGTTGGTGGTTTTATTGAGCATGAGGGTAACCTCTCTCATGAGGGCGATTGTTGGGTTTGGCATGATGCCGCGGTTTGTAATAACGCTAAGGTTTTTGGTAATGCACAGATATTCGAAAAATCAATAATTAGAGATAATGCCAAGGTTTGTTGTGATGCCATAGTTTATGGTGATGCTCAAGTTTTTGGGCGTGCAAAAATTTACGACAATGCCCGTGTTTTTGAGAATGCCAAGGTTTGTTGTGATGCCATAGTTTATGGTGATGCTCAAGTTTTTGATGATGCGCATATTTATGACAATGCACAGATTTATGGTGATGCCATGGTTTATGGTGACGCGCATATTTATGACAATGCACAGATTTATGGTTATGCCAAGATTTATGGTGATGCGCATATTTATGGCGATAACGTCATGTCCACTGGAGAAAAATCATGGTGAAAAAATACGAATTAACTGATAAAATGACCAATGAATATGGACATACGCTTTACCGTATTCGTGCACTGAGAGACTTTGGATATGTCAAAAAAGGTGACCTCGGCGGTTTTATAGAAAAAGAGAGCAACTTAAGCCATAAGAGAGACTGTTGGATTTTTGGCAATGCAAAAGTTTACGGTAATGCCAAAGTTTATGATGATGCCCGTGTTTATGGGAATGCACAAATTTCTGGAAATGCACAAGTTTTTGATTATGCCGAAGTTGGTGGTGCTGATGTTGGAGATAATGCCAAGGTTTTTGACTATGCGCGGATTTATGGGAATTCTGTTATAGGGGAAAGTGTACACGTTTACGGAAATGCTAAAATTTACAATCAAGCATATATTCGCTGTCGTGTAGACATTGCTGGAAATTGTAAAATTAGTGGCTCCACCCTAATCGTAGAACGTAAGAAATAGTAACCATGAAAAAGAAATACGAACTTACTGATGAAATAGACATCCTCTATCGTCGACCAGTTCGTCGCATTCGTGCACTGAGAGACTTTGGAAAGGTCAAGAAAGGTGATCTTGGTGGTTTTATAGAGCATGAAGGTAACCTCTCTCATGAGGGCGATTGTTGGGTTAGGGATAAGGCAAAGGTTTGCAGTAATGCTCAAATTTATGAGAATGCACAAGTATTTGGACGAGCACGTATCTCATGTAATGCACGTATTTATGGAAATGCTAATGTTTTTGGAAACGCTTGTGTTGAATCCAATGCACATATTTTCGATAATGCGCAAGTTTACGGAATAGCCGAAATTCACGGCAATGCCAAAATTTGTGAAAAAGCTCATATTGGTGGTGAAGCTGTTGTATGTGGTAACACATGTATTTCAGGCAACACACATATTAGTTATAGTAGAAAAGCCGAACATATCCCTAGGAAAAGACAGAGCGTATAAGCACTTTCTAACAACCAACCATTTTTAAACACAAGCGTGATTCACGCCACGGGGGAATTGCGCGCAAATCAAGGAAACAATAATGACAAATTCTACTTTTTTAAAAGAAATGGCAGGAAAATATGGATTTTCTGCTGAAGAATTTCGAACCACAATCATAAAAACTTGTATTGGAGATAAAAATGCTAATGTCATCACTGATGCAGAATTTGCCGTTTTTCTTTTTGTTGCCAATACTTATGGACTTAACCCATTAACAAAAGAAATCTATGCATTCCCTAAAAAAGGCGGCGGTATCATACCCGTTGTTTCTATTGATGGGTGGATAAAGATCATCAAATCAAATCCTGACTTTGATGGCATGACCTTTCAAGATCAACTCGATAAAGACGGGAATCTCATTGCTATCAAATGTGCTATTCGTCTCAAAGGCATTAAAGACCCTATCGAAGTCACCGAATATCTCAAAGAATGCGAACAAGGCCACAGTGACCCTTGGAAAAAATATCCAGCACGTATGTTGCGCCATAAAGCTACTATACAGTGTGCTCGCTATGCTTTCGGGCTTTCCGGTATTTATGAAGAAGATGAAGCAAAACGTATCAATGAAACAAACCATAACGTACAAACGAAGTTAGTTTCTTATGATGTGCTTATGCAAATCAAACAATTAATAAACATCACTCAAACAGAAGAAGAAAAAGTGCTTGATTATGCACAAGTCGACAGGCTTGAAGATCTTCCTGATGAAGTAGCACAAAGGATTTTGGATGTTTTGCAAAAGAGACAGCATGAAAAAGAACAATCTTTCCGACAACAAAAGCAAATAGAGGCGCCTATACAAGATGCCGAATATATTCACGTCCAAGATATCGAATATGGACCACAAGAACAAAGAACGGCGGTGTGAGATGGAACAAAGAACAGCAGAATGGTTCCAAGCACGCTTGGGTAAAGTCACCGCATCAAACATTTACAACATACTCAATAAAACTACAAAAGGATTGCCTACGAGCAAATATGAAGACTACAAA